>JAHDFR010000139.1 GCA_020628065.1 Acidimicrobiales bacterium | reverse complement strand
GCGCCGCCGGACTTGGCTGCATCCACCCCCGAGGAGGTAAGCATCCGGTAATACACAGCCCCGCCGGTGGCAGCACCGCCGGGAATCACACGGCTTACGGCGTTGGAGACAAGCTGACTGGTTGCCGCCACGAACCACGACACACCGGGAAGAACCAGGCGGGTCAACCACCAAAGGCAAACAAAACTGGCGACCTCCAACACGAGCATGACGGCAAACCAGGCGGGGCGAATGGTTCGCAATCGGGGACCCGACGACAAGATGTCCCGCAGCTGATCCTGAAGAAAATAGAACGCCACCACGGAGACCGAAAGAGCGAAACCCCACCACAACACCTGTCTGACAAAGGCGGTGCTGCCCGGTGCTGAACGAATCTCTTCGACTGTCGGAATGCGGCCGAACTTCATGGCATCGGGACTTCGGCCCCGGCGTCCGTTCCGTCGACCGGGGGCTCGATCAGGTCCAGCTCGACCACGCCTCCACCGCTCAACGCTAACCGCTCCGGCTCAGAGAACTCGGTCGGTGGCGTCAACTGCTCCGGCCCGGCTTCGGCCAGACGGGGAATGGAAAGTCCGGCTTGGCGGAGCAGACGATCGACGGTGACCACTGGAAGTCCAACCACATTGTCGTAGCTCCCGATGATTCCCTCGACGAACGCTGAGCCTTTGCCCTGAATGCCATAGGCGCCCGCCTTATCCATGGGTTCACCCGTTCCCACGTACCAGTCGATGTCTTCAGAATCGAGCTGGCGAAAGCGAACCGTCGTCTGGGTAACGGTCGAGAACAAGCTGTCACCAACCTTTACCGCGCTCCCGGTGAAGACTTTGTGGTCGGTGCCGGACAGAGCGGCCAGCATCCTCTTGGCCTCCGCCTTGGACGCCGGCTTTCCCAGTGTCTCGCCCTGAATGTCAACCACCGTGTCGGCGGCCAAAACGACCACAATCTCGTCAGAGTCAATTTCGAGCTCAAAGCGGGCATGCCAGCCGGCTTCAGCCTTGGCTCTAGCCAGACGCTCCACGAGCGCGGCAGAGGGCTCTCCCGGCCGGGGTGTCTCATCAACGTCGGTCGGAAACCGAAAAGGGATAATCCCCAGATTGCGAAGGAGCTCCATCCGTCGCGGCGAACCCGACGCCAGCACAAGAGTCGGCGAAACCGTCGACCCGCTCGCATTCATACTTCAATGGTAGGACGAAAAGCGCCGGCATCGGCGACGAGATGTCGTTTTGGCTACCGGTGTGGTCTGGCCGACCTCCCAGATGCAAGACTGTCGCCATGAGCCTGGTAGATGTTGCGATTCGAGAAAAAGTGGCGACGGTCACACTCAATGACCCCGATCGGCGAAACGCCGTCACCCTCGCCATGTGCGACGAGTTGGACTCCATCTTCAACGACTTGGAAAACAACCTGGACGTTCACGCCGTCGTGATAACCGGGGCGCCACCCGCCTTCTGCGCCGGAGCCGACCTCTCACACCTGGGCGACTCGGCCGAAGAAGGCCTACTGGCCATCTATGAGGGCTTTCTACGGGTTGGACGATCATCGCTACCGACCATCGCCGCTGTCAACGGCGCAGCCGTCGGCGCAGGAATGAATCTGGCACTCATCTGCGATGTCCGGCTGGCTGCGCAGTCGGCCAAATTCGACGATCGCTTCCTCAACCTGGGGCTACACCCCGGTGGTGGCCACACGTGGATGTTCCAAAAGATCTGCGGCCCTCAGGCCACGGCGGCGGCTGTGCTTTTCAGTCAAATCATGGACGGCACCGAAGCAGCCAGGGTCGGCCTGGCTCACCAGGTCTACCCGGACGGCGAACTCCTGGAGGCAGCACAGGCCATGGCCGAAGGCGCCGGGCGGGCGCCACGAGATCTCGTCATTACAACGAAACGCACCCTGCAGGACATTCGGACCGCCCCTACTCAGCGAGCCGCCGTCCACGCCGAACTTGGGCCTCAGGTTTGGTCAACCCGCCAGCCGGTCTTCGCCGAAAAACTGGCCAAACTCAAGTCCAAGATCTCATCGCGGTAGCCGCCGTATCACGCTGCCCGGCAGGCGCTGACACCAGGCGGAGCGAGCTCAGAGCGAGTTCAGAGCCAGGAGGTGGTAATTTCGCCACTCCGGACCGCCCACTCCTCAGCCGTGATGGCGAAGCGGACGTGATCCTCCCAGACACCGTTGATTTCCAGGTAGCGCTGGGCAACACCCTCGTTGCGCAAACCGAGCTTCTCCACCACCCGAAGTGAAGCGCTGTTTCGAGGAACAATCGAAATCTGTACGCGGTGCAGCTTCAACTCTTCGAAAGCGAACTTCAGCACCGCCACCACCGCCTCAGGAACGTAGCCGTTGCCGGCTTGTTGCTCATCCACCCAGTAGCCGAGATACGCGCTCTGGAACGGGCCACGCTGGACCGCATTGACGTTGACCTCACCGCTGAAGACACCGCCGATAAAGATGCCGAACCCATAGCCGGTCCCCATCTGCCACTCGCGGTCACGGGCATGACAACGCAAAGCGAAGGCACTTCGATCCTCAACCGGGTCTGGAGATCCCGAAGGGCGCGAAGGCTCCCATTTGATCAGCCAATCGGCATTGCGCCGCCGAACTTCCTGCCACCTCCAGAAGTCCTCGGGTTTCAGCGGCCGGAGCAGGATTCGCCTGCCCAGGAGACTGCGAGTCACAGCCCGATCTTAGCGTCACCCACGATGTCGCCGACGACTAAACCATCGACCGGGCCGACGGTCGAGATCTTGATACTGTCGATGCCGAACTGACGGAAGAATTCGACCACCAGACAGAGGGCTCCGACAACTCCGTCGACATGGACGGGAAGCAGCCCCGGGTTGTGCAGCCGATCCGATCGAGACTCCGTGGCCAGCACCCGAAAAATTTCCTCTGCAGCCTCGTGTTCGAGGACATAGCCGTCGACAGGGCCAGATCCCGAACTGATGTCAACCCCGATCTCGACTGCGGCAACCTGAACGAACGCACCCAGTCCTACCACGGTGCCGGAGCTGATGGCCTCGGCCAGGTCCGGGTGCTCCCGACACAGGTCATCGAGGTGCAGCTCGATGACCGACAGAGCGGCTGACAGATCACGGGGATCAGGCGGATCGGACTCCAAATAGTCGGCGGCGATAGTTCGCCCGCCAAGTGGAATCGAAAACGACGACACGCTCCCAGCGCCTGGACTTCCGCTGGTCGTGACCGCAGCGGTGGCCAACTCAGTTGAGGCGGCACCGAGGTCCATGATGGTGATGTCACCGGTCGTAGATGCTGTGGAAGCCGCCAACAGCGAAAGCCCGGCCTCCTCGTCAACCGATAACACACGAAGGTTTGAGCCGAGGTGTTTGGCCACCATGGCCGATACGGCTTCCTGGTCACCTCCGGCCCTCCGGAGGACCTCGGTACCGACAACCTGTGGAGGGGCCAAGCGTCGACCGGCGACCTCAGCTGCCAACTCGGCCAATGCCGTGTCGAGGTCGCCCAGAGCGCGCTCGGAAAGACGGTCGGTTCGTCCTAGGCCGCCGGCCAGGTCCAGCGGGCGACTATGCCGACTAAACCGACCCAGCGGTGATACATCGCTCTGAACATCACCCTCTTGGCCAGGCATGGGTAGGCGCCACTTCATGGAGCCGGATCCGATCTCAACAAACCAAGCGGCTCCCGAGACATCAGCTTCCATCGAACTGCTCTCCCCACTCAGCCAAACGGTCATGCACCCAAGCCCCCACCGGGTCAACACCACCGGCCAGTAAGTAGGCGTAATGCGCATGGAGGCATTTGACCCCCTGCCTGGTCCCACCCACGCCGCCGGAGGGTACCGGTCCCGGATAATCGGCGGGCAATAGCTTCGTTCGCTCTGCGGCGTAGCGGGCGTGGGTGTCCTCAAGTTCTCGTGCGTCAACAACGCGTTCGGCCGTCTTCACCCCACCCAAGGCCTCCAACCGGCCGATCACCTTGTTGAGCCGCGGGTCGACCAGCCAGAACCTTGTCGGCATTGGGCGACCGTCATTAAGCAGAGGGTGGTTCGCCAACACGACGGGGGAACCGTCGACGCGGGCGACCGCGACCGTGTAGGAGCCCTGCGGGCGGCGCCCGAGCAGCTCGGTGACGACGTCGTCGAGGTCCCGTGCACCGTCGGGGTGCTGTGCACCGTCGGGGTCCTGAGCGTCGTCGGGGCCCGAGGCGGTCACCGGCATCTCACTTCCAGCCGGCTGCAATCAGCGGTTGATAAGCCACCAGATGATGGCCGCCAGCACCGCAAGCCCACCGGCTGCGGGAACGATCCTCTTGGCCGCCGCGCCACCGGCGACATCAAGCAGGTCAACCGCTTCAGCCTCAGGGCTCTCGATCTTGCGGACCGTCGACGCAGCCGCACCCCCGGCCGAGTCTGCAGTCGCACCGGCAGAGTCAGCGGCGGCCGCCGAGACCGCTTGGTCAACGCCGGGCTGCGTCGGCGAATCGATGGGTGCGCTAGCAGCGGTCGACCCCGCCGATGACTCCGAAGCGGCAGAACTCTCAGCCGATGCCGTGTCGGCGGTGTCAGGGGCATCACCGGCGGCCAGCTTGTCCCGCAGGTTGTCGGTGAATTGGCCCAGAAGTTTCTTGGAAACGTCCTCAATAGCTCCTCGTCCGAAGCTGGCGATCTTGCCGCTCAAACCGAGATCAGTGTGAATCGTCACCTTGGTCTGCTCAGCCGACACTTCCTCCATCGTTGCCGTCACCATGGCGTTGGCATTGCCTTGGCGCGGATCGCGGCCTTCGGCCTTCAACTTGGCCACATGATTGGCGGCGTCCTGTTCGACGAACGATGCCTTGCCCTTGTAGTTGGCGGTGATCGGCCCAACCTTGATTTTCACCAGACCGCGATACTCGTCGCCTTCAATTTCGGTCAGCTGGGCACCAGGCATGCACGGAGCGATGAACTCCAGATCATTGAGAATGGTCCATGTCTCCTCAATGTTTCGCTCGATAACAAACTCGTTTGTCAGCTCCATGCCCGCAAATCCTTCACTGTGTCGATATCTACAGGGTTACCCAAGCACGGTACCTCGGAAACCAGCTCCGGATGCGCTCGAATAACGGATCTGGCTCCGGCATCACCGACCCGGGGAATCCGGGGCCAAACACTGCGATCCAACTTGACCGGCGGCCGCCGCTCACCTGCGAAGGTCGCTACGACAATTGGGCCATTGCCGTCGGCCACAGAGCTCCAGGCGGAAGCCGGAACCAACGGCTGGTCGGCCAGCCCGATCACCACCGCCTGGTGTCCATCCTCGATCGCCCGGTCAAGGGCGGTGCCGATCGAGGTGGCCTGTCCAGCCGACCACCGTTTGTTTGTTACGAGGGTCAGATCGGCCAGCGGAAGCGAGCGACGATTGTGACGAAGCCAGGTCAGTGCCGGCTCCAGATCGACCGAGCCGGTGACGAGATAGCTCTGGTCAAACGACACCGTCAGAAGCGCTTCGACGGCCCATGCAGCCAGTGGGCGCCCCCGGAAATCGACGAGCAGTTTGTGCGGCGGGACCGATTCGGTACTCACCATGCTGTCCGAAGAATGTACGGAGGCGGCGAATCGGCTCCCCTCCCCTGCGGCCAGCAGCACCCCTGCGACGGTCATGGCGTAACGCTAGCGCGGGAGACGTCGAGCCCACAGTCTCCAGGCCACGCCAACCCGCAGAACTGTCACCCAGGTGTCAGACCACTCGCCAGATGGAGAGATTCGGGCCATCCCCGGGCAATACGGCTGCGCCATCGGCCACGTCGATCCGATCGCAGTTCAGCAACGGTTCGAGACGAGAAGCGTCCAGGACACCAACCACCGTTGATGTGGTCTCGGCCCGGGCTGCCCTGATCAGCAGGCGTTCGTCGGATGTCTCCCGCATGAAACAGACGGCGTCAGGGTCAATGGACACCCACCGGAAACCGCCTCGTTGCAACGCCCGCTCGTTGTTTCGAACGGCAATCATGGATCGGTAGCAGTCGAGGAACCGCTGGTCCCATGCCGTGGTGTCCCATGGCATGGTGAGGCGGGCCTTCTCCGAGGTCTGGCCGGTAAGCCCGACCTCGTCGCCGTACAGAAATGTCGGTGTTCCCGGCAGGCATAACAACAGCCCAAAGCCGACGAGGGCCAGATCGTCGCTGACGGCCATGGAACGCCATCGGGCGGTGTCGTGTGACGCCAACAGACTCATCGATGCTTTGGTCACCGACCACGGCATGGAAGCCCGAACGACATCCATGGCTCGAGCCATTTGTACGCCGTTGCGGGTTGGTTGCCCGGGGCCGGCGGTGAAGGCGCTCAGCGCGGTGAAGTCTCCGAGCCACGAAACAACCGGACGTGTGATGCCGGCATAGTTCATGACACCGTGCCAGCCGTCCCCCGGGGCATCCAGGCTGGCATCAAAAAAGTGTTCGCCGACGAGCCACAGATCGGGATCGATGTCGTCCATCGTTTTCCGGGTCAGGCGGGCGACATCCTGGTTCATGTCGATACCGCCCAATCGTCCGGTCATGTTGGCCACGTCGATCCGCCAACCGTCCATGTTGAACGGACCGCGAAGATACCGACCCAGCAGCGAGTCCGAACCCTGGTAGTAGCGACGACGGAGTTCGGTCGAGGCATGATCGAGTTTGGGAAGACTTGATACGCCCAACCACGACTCATAACCGTCAGGGTGGTCGGTGAAGTAGTAAAACTCGGCTTCGTCGCTGTCCGGGTCGGCCTGGGCCGCTCTGAACCACTCATGGCCGTCGCCGGTGTGGTTCAAGGTCAGGTCGGTCATGATCTTCAGGCCGCGGTCATGCGCCGCCTTCGACAGTCGAACCAGCGCCTCATCACCACCCAACAGGGGATCGACCCGGTCGAAGGTCGATGCGTCGTAGCGGTGGTTGGAGCGAGCGGGGAAGACCGGATTGAGGTAGATCCCCTTGACTCCAAGACCGGCGATGTGGTCCAGGTGCTCGACTACGCCGTCCAGATCGCCTCCATACATCTGCGGCATGGCCGCCGGTCCGTCGGCGACCGGGTCGCCCCAGTCCGACCATTCGGCCCACGAAACGTCGTGGCCGTCGACTTCGGTCCGGCCGTCGTTCTGACCGAATCGGTATGCTCCCGTAGAGGCGAACCGGTCCGGAAAAATCTGGTACCAAACGCCGTCGCCCACCCACTCGGGTGGTCTACCGGTGGTAACAAGGCGGAAGTCGTGGACATCGCCGGGGTCGTAGTCGATCAATCCGAGGCCGTTCAACCACCGTGGCCCACTCGGCGTTTCAAGATGGAAACGGTAGTTGACGACGTTGTTGTGGCACGAGAGCTCAAACTTGAGTTTCCCCTCGCTCTCCTTGCCTTCAACCCACTCCTGCTCGCCGTCTCGCATTGTGCGTAGCCAGGATCGGCCGACCGGCTCGGTTCCCAGATCAACCGTCACCTCGACCGACTCGCCGCCACGCGGTACGGCATCAGAAAGGTACCGCTCCGATGAATCGTGGTGCGGGGGAACATAGGCTGGTTCTCGAGTCATGACGGCGGGTCCTCGGAGATCGATGTGCCCTAGGAACTCAGTCCCAGGGTGGGCGTGGTTAAGCCAGGCTACACCCCGGCGGGGTGTAGCCTGGCCAACACACCATCAGCTGGCGGAATTGATCGCCTGCCACACTGTTTGCGCCGTCAACGGCATGTCGATGTGCTTTACGCCGAGATGAGATACGGCGTCGACCACGGCATTGTGGATGGCCGGAGTGGAGCCGATCGTTCCGGATTCACCGATGCCCTTGGCTCCCAGCGGATTGCGTGGACTAGGTGTTTCGGTGTTCGACGTTTCGAACGAGCACAGCTCAGCGGCCGACGGAATTCCGTAGTCCATGAGGTTGCTGGTCAACAGGTTGCCGTCGTCGTCGTAGTGACAGACCTCGTAGAGGGCCTGGGCGGCGCCCTGGGCGATACCGCCATGCTGCTGACCGGAAACAATCATCGGATTCAGAATCTGACCGCAGTCATCAACGGCAATATGGCGGAGCATCGTTACCCGCCCGGTCTCGGTGTCAACCTCGACAACGCTGATGTGAGCCCCGAAGGGGAAGGTGGCGTCGGAACCGTCGAAGTCCAGTTCGTGGGCCAAACCGGCCTCCATGCCATCTGGACGTTTCGAATCGTCGTTGGCCGCCTTGGCCAGATCCCCCCACGAAACAGCTGATCCCGGATCGCCGGCGACCTGCAGGCCACCGGAGCCCGGCACCAGATCAGCCTCATTGGCTTCCAGCATGTGGGCCGCCAGTTGCTTGGCTTTGGCCACAACGGTCTCGGAAGCTACGTACACAGCCGAACCGGCGGTCTGCAGCGAACGAGATCCCATGGTGCCTGAACCTCGAGGAATTTCATCGGTGTCGGATTGCAGGATGGTGATGTCGTCCATATCGACGCCGAAGTGCTCGGCCACGATCATCGAGAACGACGTAATGTGACCCTGGCCGTGGGCGCTCGTGCCCACGCGAGCAGTGATGTGACCGTCGTCGGCCACTGAGACCGCACCGTACTCAACGTGCAGTCCGGCCGGCGCCGTGATCTCCACGTAGGTGCTCACACCGATACCCAGCTGCTTGGAATCACCCGACTCTCGCCGTGAGGCCTGGTCGGCTAACAAAGACTGATAGTCGGCAGCCTCAAGCAGAGCGTCCAGCGACTTCTCGTACTCGCCGGAGTCGTAGTTGACGCCACCGTGGGTGGTGAACGGAAACTCATCCGGCTGGATGAAGTTCTTGCGGCGAATCTCGACAGGGTCGATACCCATCTCGTCGGCCGCCACGTCCAGAATACGCTCGAGCAACTGAGTAGCTTCCGGACGGCCTGCACCTCGGTAGGCGCCGATCGGTGTGGTATTGGTGACAGCGGTCTTGGCGTCGAACTTCATGTTGGGGATGTTGTAAACACCCTGGATCATCTGCTGGGTGAACAGCGTCAAGATGGCACCGATGCACGGGTAGGCACCGGCATCGGCCACCACGTTGCAGTCCATGCCGACAATCTTGCCGTCGGAGGTGAAGCCCATCTTGGCGTCCAAGACCATGGCTCGACCGTGCACCATGTTGACCATGTTCTCGGAGCGTTCCTCAGTCCAACGAATGGCCCGCCCGGTCTGCTGGGCGATCTTGGTGGTGATGAAGTACTCGACATAGCCGCTGGCCTTCGGACCGAAGCCACCACCGACAGCCGGAGGGGCTGCCACTCGAAGATTCTCGGTGTCGATGCCGCAGATACCCACGACCCCGTCACGCAGGGCGATAGGAGCCTGGTTGGACATCCACAGTGTCATGTGATCGCCGTCGGGAATGGCCACGCAACCGTTGGGCTCCATGGGGACACCGGCCAGACGCTGGGATACCAGGCGCACCTCGGCCACGTGATCGGCACCCTCGTTCGGATCCCCCTCGTATTCGATGGCGGTGGGGAAACAAAGATTTCCGCCAGCCTCTTCGAACAGGATCGGTGCTCCCTCAGCCAAAGCGGCTTCAGGGTCGGTGACCACCGGCAGTGGCTCATAGTCGACCACCACCGACTCAGCCGCATCAGCGGCCTGGTCCCGGGTATCGGCCACTACGACCGCCACCACATCACCGACGCATCGGACTTTGTCAGTAGCGAAACAGGGCCGATTGAATACCTCCGGCATCATGGCGAAGCCCTGGAACGAAGGCAACTCCAGGTTGCCACCGTGCCAGACCCCGGCCACCCCGGGCATACCTTCAGCCTCAGAGGCATCGATAGAGGTGATGGTGGCGTGGGCGAACGGTGACCGGACGAAGAAGGCGTGTCCGATGCCGTCGACGACGATGTCGTCCACGTACTGTTCGTCTCCGGTGAGCAGGGCCGGGTCTTCACGGCGTAGCACCGCATTTCCGAGAATCGAACCTTCAACTGCCATTTGTACTTGCTCCTCGTGCGTCTGATTGCTTGTGCTGATCGGTGTTGTCTATGGGTGTCGTTGCGTCGGGCGATACCAGCCGGCTGTGCCGAGGTACCGCGCTAATGAATGGCGCCGCTCACATCTTTCAACGCCGAGGCCTTGCGGCCCGAGCGCATCGAGATGATCTCAGCGCAGATCGAAATAGCGGTCTCTTCGGGAGTTCGACCTCCAAGGTCGAGACCGATGGGGGCTCGAATACGTTCAATGTCCGCCTCAGCCACACCTTCGGCCCGAAGTCGCTGGTTGCGATCATCGGTCGTGCGGCGCGAGCCCATGGCCCCGATGTAGCCGACATCGGTTTGCAGAGCTTCCAGGGCAGCTGGGATATCGAACTTCGGATCGTGAGTAAGAATGCAGATGGCATCGCGGCCACCAAGCTTGGGACCGACCTTGGTCAGCAGCCGATTCGGCCAATCAACCACAACCTCATCGGCGTAGGGAAAACGCTGTTTGGTGGCGAACACCGGACGAGCATCACAAACGGTGACCCGGTAGCCCAAGACTTTGGCCACTCTTGTGAGAGCGGCGGTGAAGTCAACAGCGCCGAAGATCAGCATCTGCGGTGGCGGGGCGAACGTCTCAACGAAAACGACCACATCCTCGGCTCTCGCCTCGCCGTGCGGCCCATAGTGTCTGAGCCCGGTCGTCCCTGCGGAAAGTTCCCCAGTGGCGTTGCGAATAACCACCCGGTCGAGATCGGCATTACCAAGGGTTCCCAGCGGTGCTTCGTCAACGCCGATGAGTATTTTGGCCCCGATAGCCGGGAGATCCGAGGGGTCGGTGTCCTCGGCCGGTTCGAGACCGACCACAGTAGCCAACACCGCGGGGACCTCACCGTCGATAGCCCGACCGAGGAGGTCGAACAGCTCCGTTGACTGGTCATCGGTCATGGCCGTTTGACCTCGCCGTCGCTGGACAACGAATCCTTGCGCCTTACCAATCGAGTGGCTCCAGGTACAGGTGGATCGTTCCCCCACAGGTGAGTCCAACGGCGAAAGCCTCGTCGTCGGAGTAGCCGAACGTGACGATTCGTCGCGAGCCGTCCTCAAGGCACTGCAGTGACTCGGTCACCACTGCACCTTCGACGCAGCCTCCCGAGACAGATCCGGCCACCTCGCCGTTCTCGTTGACGGCCATAGCCGCGCCGGGAAGGCGCGGGCCGGAGCCGTCAACGTCAACAACACGGGCCAAGGCCACCTTCAATCCCTGGTTTCGCCAGCGACGAAGGTCGGGGAGGATTTCTTTCACGATCTGCAGATTCCCTT
>JAHDFR010000138.1:3231-11274 GCA_020628065.1 Acidimicrobiales bacterium | reverse complement strand
CTCGGTCAGGTCGGTGCCCTGGCCCACGTGTTCAACCTGGCCCGGGAGCGGATCGATACCGCCACCGCCGCCACCGCACTGTCGGCCGTCGCTCTGTGCAGCATCATCGCCCGACTGATCGGCGGCGTCATCCTCTTGCGCGTCCCCACCAGGCTGATGGCTATCGTCTTGGCTGCCAATCAAGGGGTGGCTCTGCTACTCATCGGCTGGGCCGCCACGGCTCCCTCCCTCCTGGCCACCGTTGCTCTGTTCGGGGCCAGCGTGGGCAACCTGTTGATGATCCAACCGCTGCTGATGGCCGAAGCGTTCAGCCCGGCCATTTACGGCCGGGTGTACAGCCTCAGCCAGCTGATCGGCACTGTGGGTGTAGCGGCCGGACCTCTACTGCTCGGACTGTTGCGTGACGCCTTCGACTACCGGGCCGCCTTCATCCTTGCCGCTGCGTCGGCGTTCGCCGGATCTGTCGGCTTGATAGTGGCTGGTGAGGTGCCGACCCCGGCGCCCGTCCGCTAGACGAGAGTGTCCGAATCGGTTTGATCGGCAGCCCTAAAAGGCAAAGAAAAAGCCAAGAAACCCCTGTTCAGGCCGGGTTCTGGGCTATCTGGAGCCATGCGGATATAGTTAGGGCTTCGTAGTGCGACAAGGTGGCCAGTCGCACTCGGACGTCGCAGCGCTCGCGTCGGGCGCAACCGGCGTGACGGGCGAAAAGGATCGAACCACAATGGCTGGGACGCCTTCATCCCAATCAGATAATGTGGCTGGTGTGAGTAGCCGCCTCCAAGAGTTCACCGAACCCGGTGAACCTGACGTGGTTTTTGTTGATCTCGACAGCGAATCGTTCGGTGGAGAGGCCCCGTTTGCCGTCCGCCAGGCCAGCACCACCACACCCGGTGTGGCCTCCTGGCTGCGTGACCGCTACCCGACCGTTGACTTCGGTCGCCCCATGATTTTCGGTGCCATGGCCGGATTGTTCGTGACCGTCGGGGTGTTGGCTTTTATCAGCTTCGGCGGCGATGACATGATCGACCTGGATGAAGCCCCGACCTCCGGTTCGGCCTCATCCGACGGCTCAGGTGGTCGAGGCGTCTTCGACAACGAGAGCGCCTCGGGCAACTTCAGCTCTTCGGCTTCCAAGCGTCTCTCGCGAGCATCTGGTGCCGCCGGCAAAGAGGAAGCCCTCGCCGGTCTACAGGCACGCCGTGAACTGCGGGAACAGCAGGCCGAAGAGGAAGCCGAAGCGGCCGCCACTGAAGCCGGCATCGATGGTGATGAAACAGCCGCCGGTCAAGAGCCAAACGATACCGCTCCGACCGGCGACGACCCGGTACCAAACGATGACGCCTCCGGTAGCGGCGTCGATGCTCCGGCCAGCACCGAAGACAATGGTTCCGCTCCTACCGGTGGTGGTAACGTGGCCGGCCCCGCCATCACCAGTGGCAACAACTCGACAGCGACCACCGTCGGCTCGCCAACGACCGGTAGCCCCGGTCAGACAACCACGCCGGGCAGCGAGACCACTCGAACCACCAGCTCCTCATCCACCGGTTCAACCGCCACCCAGGGAACTACTGCCACCAGCCAGCAGCCCTCCAGTTCAACATCGACTGCTGCGCCGACGTCCAGCACGCCGACGTCGTCTGCCACCTCGACGCCAACCACGGCGACGACCACATCAACAACTGAGCAGACAACCACCACCACGACTACGACCACCACAACTACGACAACGACGGAACCGCCTCCCGAGGTCGACCCTGATCTGATCGTGGCACCGGCCAGCGGCAAGACCTACGCCTTGGGTGAGAGTGTCAGCATCGTCGTCAAACTGATTGCCGATGCCAATGACTACTGTGTGCGCTTCTCCTCCGGTATCCGAGGTAACAGCTGTAGTACCGGCACGGCCCAGTCGTTCTCTGCTTCCGACCTGGGCGAAGGCACGTTCACTGTCACCGCCTTTGCTCGAAACGGTGACGACGTCTTGGCTCGCGAGTCAATTTCCATAACCGTCCTCGGCACCGAAGAGTCACAGGACGACGACGGCGACGGATCCTCCGGCGGCGGCAATAAGGGTCGGGGCAACAGCAGGCGCCCGCTGTAGCGGGAGTTGCGGCAACGGCCTCAACCCGAAACGTTACGCCAGGCCGCCTTCGGCCACCATGCGCTCCAGCGTCAGTTCGGGATGGTCGGACACCACCCGGTCCATCCAGTAGCGGCTTTCGAACAACGCAAGCATACGACCGTCGTCTCGCTCCATCACTGTCACACCCTGCATTGACTTCAGTTTGGGTGCGCTTTCGGCATCGGTTCGGCGGGCGATGGTGTACGGCGTCGATGTCAGCTCGATGGCCGCCCCGAACTCATTCTCCAGCCGATGGGTGGCCACCTCAAACTGCATGGGGCCGACTGCCGCCAGCACCGGAGCCTGATCGCCCAGGTCTTCGTCTCGCAGCACCTGAATAGTGCCTTCCTCGTCCAACTGCACCAGCCCTTTGCGGAACTGCTTGAACTTGGAGGTGTCTTTCACCCGGGCCCGCATGAAGTGCTCCGGGGCGAACGCCGGCAGATCAGGAAAGCTGGCCGGCTGATCCACATAAACGGCGTCGCCCACCCGCAGGTCGTTGGCGTTGACCAGACCCAGCACATCGCCGGGATATGCCTCGTCGGCTGTTCCCCGATCCTGGCCGAACATGGTTTGGGCGTACTTGGTGGAGAACTGCTTCTCGGTCTTCTCGGCGTAGGCGGTGATGCCCCGCTCGAACCGGCCGGAACACACCCGCACGAAAGCAATGCGGTCCCGGTGGGCTTTGTCCATCCCGGCCTGCACTTTGAACACCAGGCCACAGAACGGGTCGTCCAACGCCCGGCGGGAACCGTCGGCCATCGACCGCGGAGCGGGGGAGGGGACCAGGTCAACCACTCCGTCCAGCAGGAACCGCACGCCGAAGTTGGTCAGCGCCGACCCGAAGAACACCGGGGTCGACTCTCCGGCCAGGAACGTCTTGACGTCAACCACCCGGCCGATCTCGTCCAACAGTTCGGATTCTTCGGTGGCCTGAGGCCACCACTCGGCGTCGTCAACCGCCGCCTGCTCCGGGGCGACCTCCTCTTCGGGGGCGATCGTGGAGCCACGAGCGGTTCGTTCGAACCGGGTGTAGATACCGTCGTTGCGGTTGATCACACCGCGGAAGTCACCGGGGATACCGACCGGCCAGGTGACAGGTGTTGGTTCCACCACCAGGGTTTCTTCGATTTCATCCAGCAGTTCCAACGCCGGTTTGCCCGGGCGGTCCCACTTGTTGATGAAGGTCAAAAACGGGATCTCCCGCTCTCGACAGACCTCGAAGAGCTTGAGCGTCTGCGGCTCGATGCCTTTGGCCGCGTCCAGCACCATGATGGCGGCATCAGCAGCAGCCAGCACCCGGTAGGTGTCTTCGGAGAAGTCCCGGTGTCCGGGAGTATCCAGCAGGTTCAGCACCTTGTCCCGGTACTCAAACTGCAGCGCCGTCGAAGTGATGGAAATGCCACGCTGTTGCTCAAGCTCCATCCAGTCGGATGTAGCCGAACGCCGACCCTCACGGGCCTTGACCGCACCGGCCTCCTTGTTGAGGGCGCCGCCGTACAGCAAAAACTTCTCGGTAAGCGTGGTCTTACCGGCGTCCGGGTGGGAGATGATGGCGAACGTGCGTCGCCGCTGAGCCTCAGCTTTGATTTCAGGCACTAGATCAGTCTACGGAAACTGAGCACTACCAGGGGAGTTTGGCCTTAGGCCAAACTCGAAGCAACTCACCCCATGGGTGAGTTGCCGTTGCCGTTGTCTTCGGCCACGTTGTTGAGGTCGATGATGCCGAGTCGCACAGCGCTCAACACCGCATGAGTCAACGACTGGGCGTCGAGCTTGCGGTAGATGGCGTTCAAGTGGTTGTGCACCGTCTTGGTGGTGATACCGAGATGGCGTCCGGCCTGCTTGGTGCTCATACCGTCGGCGATGGCCTGCAGAATCTCGATCTGACGATCGGACAGCAGATCTTGCCCGGCTTCCTCGGCCCGGGCCGAGTTCAACATGGCGCCGGCCAGAGCGGGTGACAGCACGGTGTCACCTTCGGCCACTCGCAGCACGGTCTCGCGCACCTCGTGGAACGACGTGCCTTTGCTCAGGTAGGCGCTGGCGCCGGCGGCGATGGCGTCGCGGGTCTTGTCAATGTCGTCGTGCATGGTCAGCACGGCGACTCGGACGCCTTCAACCTCGTTGCGAATCTGTCGGGTGGCTTCAATACCGTCCATAACCGGCATTGACAGGTCCATCAACACCACGTTTGGTTGGAGGGCCTTGGCCAGGGCCACAGCCTCCTCACCGGTTGAAGCCTCGCCGACGACCGTGTCACCTGCTCCTTCGAATGATTTGCGAAGGCCCTCGCGTAGCAGTGCGTGGTCGTCAGCCAGCAGAATCTTGATCATGTAGTTCCCCTTATTCGCGGTGGGTCGGGTATGGCGTCAGAGACGATCTTGGCAGCGGCGGTCTGGGTAACGTTGTTGTCGGTCGGAGCACCGGGAGTGTGGTGGTAGCTCTGGCCACAGTGGCCGAAACTTCCTCCTCCGATGCGCCGGTCGACTGGACAGTAATTATTGTCCCGTCACCTGGACTACTGGAGATTGTAAGCATGGCTCCGACCGATGAGGCGCGTTCCCGCATTCCCACCAGCCCGAAGGCCGTACCTCTAATCCCCTTCGCCGGGTTGAAACCTCTACCATCATCTTGCACCGTGAGCACGCCTATGCCATCGGTAATTCTCCATGTCACATGAACTTTTGAGGCGTTGGCGTGTTTATCCACATTTGTCAGGGCCTCCTGGCAAATGCGCAAAAATTCGTTTTCGATGCGGGCCGGTAGCCGTTCGCCGATGGTTGGGACCTCCAACGTGACCTCCAGCTTTGACCGGTTGCGGAAGCGGCCGATCACTTCGGTCAGGATCATGCCCAGCGGCTTGCTGGCCGAAACGGCGGTACGCAACTCAAGCAACGTGTCGCGGAACTCCGACACTGCGCCCTGAACCTCTTTATGTAGGTCCGACAGTTCCGGGTTGGGTTGAGCGTCGTTGATCCGCTCAATGGTCATGGCGATGTAGGTGAGATATTGACCGAGTCGATCATGCAGGTCACGGGCGATACGGGACCGCTCCTCGGCCGCAGCCAGCGAACGCAACTGGTTGAACGAGCGGGCGTTGGCCAGTGTCAGTGCCACCACGTCGGCCATGCCGATAAGCAGCTTGCGGTCGTTCTCGGTGTAGCGGTTCGGTTCGGTGTGTTCCACCGCCAACAGCCCGGTGTCGTTCTGGTCAATCACCAGGCGGCTGTACAGGCCCGAACCGCTTCGGTTGGTGTAGCGGGACAAGTCCCGAATGTGAATGGTCTCGACCGCCCGGGACGCCCTCAGCAGAAAGTCCGGCAGTTCGGTGTCGTGCAGTTCCGGCGGCAGGTTGAACCCGACGTTGATCAGCGTCGACCATTTGCCGTCGTCCTCCAAACTGAGCACGGCGATACGGCGAGCGTCGAACGTCTGCGGGGAGGCCAGCTCTTCGCGGGTGGTGTCGATCACGTCGGCCAAGTCCAGCGACGACGGTAGCGCCCGGGCCAGCTGATTCAGGGCGGCCAACAGGTCGTTGGTTTGGGCCAAGGCGTTGCGCTGCGTAGCGGCAAACTTGCGATTGGCCTCCACCACCAACAGGCCGTTCAACGCCACGCCGGGAAGGATGGCGACACCGGCCAGCGCCGAGATGGCCAATGCCGGCGGCAGGAGCTGTCGGGCCAGATCCGGTCCGAACTCGGCCATCTCAACGGTGCGATCGAGCCCGATGTTGACAGCCAGTCCGACCGTCACCACCACCATGGCCAGTCCCGCAGCCGATGCACCCACCGCCAGGCCCCAACCGAGACCGGCCACCGAGATGGCAACAAACAGTGTTCCGACCATCGGGTTTTCCAGTCCGCCGAACAGACTGAGCGCTGCAGCCAGAATGGCCACGTCGGCCAAGGCATATCCCAGCTGAATCGGGGAGGGGTGGCCCAGGCGAATAGGGCTGATCGTGCGCCACGACGTGACGAAGATGGCCACCGCCACTGTGCCCACCACCCGCATCTCTCCGTCGGCGGCGTCGCTGGCAGCGAAGATCAGGCCAAGCATGACCGCGCCCCAACGGAGGGCGGCCAGCACGGCGTTCACCGAAGATGAGAGAACGGGCGCCCGGTACAGATCGCCGGGGTGGACTTCGTCGGCGAAGTGCTCCGGCACCTGCTGAGTGACGGTTGCCCAGCGCGAGGAATCCAGGATGGTGTCGGATCGAGCCCGATTGCCGCCGTAACTGTCCCGGTCGGCCCTGGATGTTGATGTACCTGTCACGTGACCCTACATACTGCCCTACGGCCCGAACGAGCGGTAGTCGATACTCACTTCATCGACACCTGTGTCCAGGTCCTTACGCGCCGGCGGGTACTACAGGCAGTAGCCTACCGGCCGCTATAGGTCATAGGGCTGGTTGCCTACCGGTTGCTACCGGTCCCGCTCAACCACATAATCGGCCAGCGCTCCCAGCGCCTCGATGGCTTCCGGCCTGAACGTGATGGACTCCAGGGCTGTTTTGGCCTCGTCGAGGAGCCGTTGTATTTCCGATTCGTTGGCTTCCAGTGCGCCGGTTTCGGTGACAACGTCAACAATGCGTTGAGCGTCAGACGGGCTGAGGTCACGGTTACCGATCTGTTCCAACACCACACGTTGGGCGGCGTCGGCCCGGGCCACGGCGTGGGCGATGAGTTCGGTCGGCTTGCCTTCCCGCAGATCGTCGCCCACCGGCTTGCCCATGGCGGTATTGTCGCCCACCAGCCCCAGCACGTCGTCGCGCAGCTGGAACGCTCGACCAAGCGGGCGGCCGAAGCGGTCGAGCCGATCCATCGTGTCCTGGTACTTGTTTTCCGGCCAGCGCATCGGAGCTCCTCCAACACCGGCTGCGGTGGTGAGGCTGGCCCCCAGTTGAAGCGGCCGAACGATGGTGTAGAGCGCCGTCTTGAAAGTGGCCACCTGCCGGGCGGTTTCCTGGTCGAACTGCCCGGCGGCGGCGGAACGCAAGTCAAGGTACTGGCCGAGGTTCAACTCGATGCGCAGCTCGTCCCACAGCTTCGCCACCCGAGGTCCACGACCGGACATCAGGCCGTCAGCCAGCACGTGGCCGAGATCGCCGACCAGAATGGCCACACCCTCGCCGTAGCGTCGGGGCTCGCCGGTCCATCCCGACTGGGTGAGTCGCTGGGCGTTGGCGGTATGCACCGTCACCGCCCCCCGGCGGTAGGCCGAGTCGTCCATGATGTCGTCGTGTATCAGGGCGAAGGTCTGGAGGAACTCGAACGCCGCGCCGGCGTCTATGGCGGCGGCGTGATTGGCGGTGATCTCTTCGGTGTCTTCGCACGCACCGAGCCAGGCCCAGTAGACAAACGCAGACCGGAGTCGCTTGCCGCCGCTGGAGACCATGCGTGCCAGTTCTTCCACCAACTCGGTGAGCCGAGGGTCGACTTCAGTCCACTTCTTGCATTCGATGTCCAACAGGTCGGCCATGCGGGCGTCGACCTCGTCGGCCACTTCTGTGAGCTGGTGCGGCGCGGTCACCCCTCGTCGGTCCCGTTCGGTCCGGCCTCGACGCTGTCGTCTCCGACTCTTCCGGCTTCGAGATCACCGACCACTTTGTCGACTTCGCCGCTCACGACCGCCAGCCGATCCTGACAGTGGCGAACCAGCTGAGCCCCACGGGCCACCCGTTCGGTCAGAATGTCGACGTCAATGTCGGCGTCCTCCAGCTCGGTGAGCAGCTGTTCCAGTTCGGCCAGTGCGTCGCCGTAGGACAGCTCAGCCACGCCGTTGGCCGGATGGCCGTCGGAGTTGGATTGGATGTCATCGGGTTTGGTCATGGCTCAGCCGCTACTTATCTACGTTTCGGAGTTGTCGGTCACCGTGCTGTGTACTGGGCCCGGTGAGATCACCGTGCTGTGTACTGAACCGGC
>JAHDFR010000138.1:0-3131 GCA_020628065.1 Acidimicrobiales bacterium | reverse complement strand
TCACCGTGCTGTGTACTGGGCCCGGTGAGATCACCGTGCTGTGTACTGAACCGGCCGACGTCACCGTCTCCAGTATGTCGCCGGAGGTGACCTCGTCCGGTCGTCGAAGCAAGGTTCTCTTGTCACTGTTGGTCCCGTTGGCCGATACCCGGTAGGTGATAGACCACCCTCTGGCCAGCGCCCGCTCGGGATCGAGGACGGCCAGGCGAGCTTGCTGTAGACGCAGGTTGGCGTCGGCCTGTCGCAGGGCCACAGCGGGTGAGCGGGTCAACCGGTCGGCGGCGTAGCCGATTTCCATCTCGCCTTGAGCCAGGCGTCGGAGCGAAGCCGCCGCCAGCCGTGCACCGTTGTCCACTAGTTGACCGTGCGCCTTGGCCACATGCCATCGAGCCAGATGCTCCAGCCGTTCGGCGGCGGAGGTCACCCGATCGTCGAACTCCTCCACAACCGCCACCAGGAACTGGGCGGCCGCGGTTGGTGTCTTCAACGACCGGTGGGCCAGCTCGTCGGCCACCGAGCGGTCTACATCGTGGCCGACGCCGACAACCACCGGTACAGGGCAGGCGGCGATGGCCCGGGCGACGTCGGAATGGTCGAAGGCCACCAGGTCGGTACGGGACCCGCCTCCTCGAATAACAACCACCACATCGTTGGCCGCCTGGCGGCCGCCTCCGCTGCCTGCCAGCTCGATAGCAGCCGACAGTCCGGGAACGGCGTCCAGACCCTGAACCCTCGTGTCGTACAGAGTGATCCGGAACGGTTGACCCCCGGCTGTGAGTTCGTTGACGAAGTCAAAGTAGGCGGCGCTTTGATCGCTGGTCACCAGACCGATCCGCAGCGGTAGGGCGGGGAACGGAAGGGCTCGGTTTTGTTCCAGCAGGCCTTCGGCTTCGAGCGCTACCAACAGGTCCCGTCGGGCGTTGGCCATCTGCCCCAGAGTGAAGTTCGGGTCGATCAGCGACATCACCAGTTGGATCCGTCCCTGGCGGGGGTAGTACGAAACCCGACCTCGAATGCGGATCTCGATACCGTCGTGCATTCTCATCCCACCGGCCCGGCGGAGGATGCGATTCACTACCTGTTTCGACGACGAGAATAGAGCAACGGGCAGAACGGCGGCCGTCGCTGTGCCCGACTCGACCGTCGGGTCAACCAGATCGAAATAGACGTGGCCGTTGGCCGAGCGGGTCAACCCGGAGATGGCGCCGTGTACCCAGATCTCGTCCGGGAAGCCGGCGGCAACATGATCGTTGATGGCGGCGCAGAGTCCGGCAACCGAGAACGTGTCGGCCGACCCGGTCTGTTCGGTTGCCGTGCTCTCCGGAGCGACATCGGACATTGCTTCAACCTATCCGCCAGCCCCAGGGCCGAATCTCTTTGCCTGTCTGTTTGCCTGGCTCTTTGTGGTGCTGCTCGTTACCGTTCTGCCGGTTGCCACACCCACAAGAGAGGCGGTTGAGATGCAACCTTGGACGGTGAATTGCCCTGGTCAGATCTCCACAACAAGCGCTAGGCTGGCGCTTGCCTGAACAGGTCAAAACGGCGGAAAAGTTCACATCAGCAATACCTGATATTTCCGCCGTACCCGACCCGAGAATTCCGCCGTGACAACATCAACAGGCAGCACACCTACTACGTCGTCTTTGGATGTCGACGCCGAGATCTCCGTTGAGGTCGATTCAGGAAACGTTGGCGAACGGTTGGCCGACCCTGACGTCTATCTCGTCGGACCGACACAGATCGATTCGCCGGCCGAGCTGGTCGCTCCAGTTGATGGCGTAGCGGTACTCACGCTCGATGACGGTCGGGACGAACCTCATCTCGTCTTCGTCAACGACGGGCTGTGCGAACTGACCGGCTGGAGGGCCGACGAGCTCTTGGGTCAGCCGCCGACCAAGCTGTTCGCCCGGAACACCGGACGCCTCGAGGTGGAAGCGATGATGCGAGCCCTCGGCCTGGATTTGCCTGAAGCCTCGTCGGTCGACAGCGGGTTCACCACGCTGGAGCCGGCCGGCGACAGCAACGGGCATCGTCCGGCGGTTGCCGACGGCTCGGTTCCCAACATCATGGAGCTACTCGACCAGAACTCGAACGCCGTATCGGCGACAACTGAAAACGGCAGCGAAAACGGCACTGAAAACAACAACGGGAACGGCTCTCAAAACGGCACTGAAAACAACAACGGAAACGGTAATCACGTCAACGACCGGGTCAACGATCACCCGGAGGCTTCAGCTCAGGAGCGGGCTCAACGCATGTTGGGTTCGATGGGCGAGGACCTGTTCAACGTCGGCGACTCGCTGTTTGGCGATTCGTCGCTAGCCGTTCTGCCGTCGTTGTCGTCGCTCTCGTCGATGGATGTCGATCTGCGTTCCACTATTGAGCTCGACTTGGCCGAGAGTCACGTCGGTCGGAGCTATGCGTCGGTCACCCACATGTTGACCCGTGATCACAAGCAGGTGCCGGTGTACTTCACGGCCCACATGATCGCCTCGGCCGGGCAGTCCAGTTCCACCCTTGTCTGCCAGGTGCATGACCTTCGTCGGGCCACTGCCGAGCGGCTGCTGGCCGACAAGGAGGCGGTGGTTGCCTCGCTGAGCCGTGGCCATCAGCTGGGTCAGCTCTGCCATCAGATCGCCGTCATGGTGGAGAAGGCTCTTGGGGTCTCAGCCACCTGTTGGGTGCTGATCACCAATGAGGACGGTGAGCTGGAGCCGGTGATCACTGGAGGGTTCGACCCGGATGTGGTGGCGGCTACCGCCGCTGTGGCTCAATCCAACTTGAAGCCGGTCAAGCGGGTCTTTAGTAGCGCCTCTTTGCCGGAGGCGTTGGCCGAGCCGTTGACCGCTGATGGGGTTAGCGATCTGTGGTACGTGCCGGTCATGGCCGACCCGGCAGGCCTCGATACTGGAGTTGGTGCCGACACCACAACGTCTGAGGCTCGACGTCGCCGGGCCGGAGACAACGGTGACTCCGGCGGAGGGGCTCCGGTGGGAGAGCGATCGGCCGACGTCGCCGACGTGGAGCTGTCGGCGGTGCTCGAACTCCACGACGACGGTGTTGAAGACGTCGAACCAACGGTTGACGTCACCGGCAACCATCAAACAAGCAACCAAACAAGCAACCAAACA
>JAHDFR010000364.1 GCA_020628065.1 Acidimicrobiales bacterium | reverse complement strand
CTAGAGCTTCTCGATCAGAGGATCGCTAATGACCCGAGGCTTGTCGAGGCGTGGTTGCTCTGGTCCCGTTGCATGTCCGGCGAAGGCTTCGAGTTTGAGAATCGAGAGCGGATCTTCGAGCAGTTAGATACGCAGGTCGAGGTCTTTGACAACGTCGCTGCCAGCGGGGCGACTGAGTTGCCGTCAGATCTCGAACCAGAATTCGCAGCCTTCAGAGACAACGAAGTTGAGATCAAAGAGGCTGACCTGTTGTGCGCTGACCACGTTGAGAACGTCGAGCGTGTCGTGCGAATCGACTTGGAGTTGGAGTTCATCGAAGAGTTCGGACTAAGCCGGGCTCGTTGAGGCACAGCCAAGGTCAGGCACCGCCGGATTACCCAACATGTGGTCGTCTAGGATTGAGCTGTTGGACGTACGCAGCGAGGGAAGCTGCACGCTACCTGGGGTTGGTGTGGAGAAGCTAGTCGGTGAAGGTTCAGGACAGGTCGCGATAGGGCCACGTCTACCTCGGTCGGCCTGGATGTTGGTAGGCGCCGCCGCCATCGCCTTAATCGTCGGTGTGACGGCCATCGGTCTGCTGTTAGGGAGTGGCCGCTTCGGCTTACCCGACCTGTACGCCTCACAGGAGCAGTCACCCGATGGGCCGGTTCTGGTCCCGATTGAGCAAGCGGACCTGTTCGCGGAACAAAACGTAGTTGTACTGGATCCCGCTGACCGGCAGGAGTCTGGAGCGCCGGCAGCGATGACGTCGGTGGCGTTCTCTCCCGATGGGTCAATGGTTGCGGCGGGAGGCACCACCGACGGAGTAGTTGTGTGGGACATGTCATCCGGCGAGCAATTGGTCCGCTTGTCGGGTCCGACGGCGCGGATTGATGACGTCGCTTGGTCACCGGACGGCGAAAGGGTTGCGGCCGGCGGCGAAGACGGCCGACTCTACATCTGGCGACTGTTCGCAGGCACGGACACACTAGAGATTCTGGAGCACGGCGACGAAGTGACTTCGATCGTCTGGTCGCCGGACAGCGAGATGCTTGCCACAGGATCTGACACCGGTCGAGTAAGAACCTGGGAACCAGATTCGCCGCAGCATGTAGCGCAGCTTCAGAACCCGGCATCTGTGAGGGAGCTCGCTTGGCCCGACGACGGCGGAGGAATAGCCGTCGGCCACGAAGGTGGGCTTCGGACATGGGATCCGGCTACTAATTCGGTGTCAGAAGATCTGGACTACAGCGAGACGTTGGTTGACGTCTCATGGTCACCCGACTGGCGGCGGCAGGTTGTCTCTGGGCAAGACTCGTACATGAACCTCTACAGCGGTGGCATCGCTCTACTCGGGAGGGCCATTCGAGCCCACAGCGGCGACATCGTCGCTCTCGCATGGTCACCGGACGGTCGGATCATCGCCTCAGGGGCAAACGACAACACGGTGGTTCTCTGGAGGGCGTCAGACCGGAAGGTGCTGGCCCGGTTCGATGGTCACGCCGGTCAGGTGATCGATCTGGCATGGTCGGCCGACAGCACTCGCCTGGCCGTTTCAGGCACCGGTTCGAGTATCAGCGTGCGCCAGTTGGCGACTGAGGTACTGGAAGAGGCAGCCAAGTAGCGGACACCGTTTCCCTACCCGCTGCATGCCGTAATCAACGTGTCGTCAGCTGAGAACTGCCGTAGACTCAGATGACGGAACCCGCCGGGGTTCCACCAGCGCTTGTAGCTCAATTGGATAGAGCATCTGACTACGGATCAGAAGGTTTGGGGTTCGAGTCCCTACAAGCGCGCAAAACCGATATCACCCGAAACCCCGCTCCAGCAG
>JAHDFR010000363.1 GCA_020628065.1 Acidimicrobiales bacterium | reverse complement strand
GTGGCATGAAGCTGCCGGGTTTTTCCACTGAAAAATCGTTCAGTCAGGTCATTGGCATTCCACAGGTTCAGGTCACCGACCTGCGGCCCGTCCACCGAGGTAATGCGAAAGCTCTGCCCGGCCGCCACCGGCACGACCCGGGCGTCCCTCGGCGGCACCAGCACTTCGTCAACCACCTCGGAGGCGACCAACGCCAGGTTCAATGCATCCACGTCAACCGTCGGAAGCTGATCAACCCGATAGCAAACAATGGGCGGGGCGGCACGACGTTCGGCGGCGTCAGATGGTTCGGTCGAAGGCAGGTCAGACATGGCAGAGTACGTTAGGACAGATCCGGAGCGGGCAGCACGTCCATCACCACGCCACGACGGTATGAGTCAGTCACGTTGCCGTTCCAGGCTTCAGCGGTAACCGTCTGGGCCGACGTGCGCACGAACTCGGCGGACTCGGTCAGCTGCACCATGAACTGACCGCGGCTCAACTCGCCGGATGCGATGCGCATGCTCCAATACTCGGCTCCGGCTGCTTCAGGTCGCCGGCCGAGTGTGTTCACGAACGCTTGGGTCACGAACTGTCGAGGTCCAAGCTGGCCGTAGCGGTTCTGGAATTCGGCCGACTGGGCGAACACCTGAGAGATCCCAGGGATCGACTGGCCCGTAACGTACTGGGTGTTCCAGTACGCGGCACCCGAGTCTTTCGGCATGCGCAAGAAGTAACCCAGGTAGAGCCGGGCGACCTTGTAGCGGTACCAGCGGGCGGCATCGCCGGGAACCGACGGTTCGGTCCATGCCCCACATCCGGGAAGCGGGCGGAAATCAAATCGGGCGCCGTTGACGGCCATCCACTGGCTGAAGATGCTCGAAGAGAACGAGTTGAGACTGTGCATGAGCACGACATCTCCCGCCGTCACCGACTGCAACGCACTCCAGGTTCGGGTGTACCCCCGACGCCAATCGTTGGTGTCGACATCCCACAGGCCCCAGTGGCCGGTTGATCCGGCTGTCCATCCGGCATTGGTAAGCCCGGACTGGACCGCCAGGTTGTGGACTCTGGCGTTGGTGGCTCCATAGGGTGGTCGGTAGCAGGTGGTGCGAACACCGGTGGCGTCGCTGACGAGTTGCGTTGTCCGCTGCAACTGACTCAACACCCCGGCGTCGGACAGCGACGTCAGTTGAGGATGATCGACGGTGTGGTTGGCGATGCCGTGACCGTCATTGACGATCCGCCTGGCCACATCGGGGTAGCGACCGACGGCGTTGCCGGTGACAAAGAACGTCGCCTTGGCATTGTGCCGCGCCAGCGTATTGAGGATGTCAACGGTGGACCCGTAATTCGGCCCATCATCAAATGTCATGTAGACAATCGGCCGACCGTTCGCCGTCGTCGGCTGCATGTTGGCCATCGGTTGCGCCATCAATTGGTTCGCCGCTTCGGCGAGGGTGTCGGTTGCCACCCAGTCAGCCGACTCAGGTGGCAACTGATCAACCTCGAAGTCTTCTACGGTGGCCTCGCCAATACTGTCGGGCACCGGGTGAGCGCCCGCCGCCCTTGACATTGGACCAATCACCATCGCCAAGCCAAAACCAAGGATCACCAAAAAGGGTCGGCATCGCCGCCACGCCACTTCCGCCATAGCCCCAACGGTATGTTCCAGCCTGTTGCCGGTTTATAGGCCCCCCGACGAAGCTCAGCGAGCAGTTCGCCTTGCTTGCGCCGCGTGGCGCCCGGGAGACAGGGTAATCTTGCCGTGCGGGTGGTTCGGCGAGAAACACACCGACGGAGGGGAACGTGAATCAGCGAGCGAAACTGGCGGCGATTCTGTGGCT
>JAHDFR010000362.1 GCA_020628065.1 Acidimicrobiales bacterium | reverse complement strand
CTGCTCGCCACAGATCGGGTGATCCCGATTGCGCACGGCGTGTCATTCGAGGACATCGTTGATGTCAGCCCGCTGCTTGCGTCGCGAGCAGGGCTGACGATCGACGACAAGTTGCCGATGGTCGAGGCCGCTAGGAAGGTTGCTGCGTCGGCCGCCGTGCAGGGACACGAGACGAACCCACCCGGCAACAGCCGGGACTGGTAGCGGACAGAATGCAGACCCGGCCTCGCACCCCGACAACTGAGCAGGCCACCGCTACGCAGCCGCTCCCAGGCGCGAAGTACTTCTGTCGCCGGCTGGCGACACCGAGCCCCGTCTCCCGGAGTTGAGTGTCGGAGCGTTCTTCCCGCTACTCCAGGGGAACGTCATCAACCAACGATCAACGTGGGCCTGGCGAGACGACCTCGCCACTGAGGCCACCGGCTGGATCGAGCACACCGAGAACCGTCACCGACGCCAGCCCCGACTCGGCCAGCACACCCCGTCAACGTCGAGTCACAGACTATGAACCAATCCGCTGCAGCCGCTGCGATCTAGACCCATGCGACTCTTGAGGCAGCGCCGGTCCGGCGCCTCACTCAACTAGCGACCCAAGCGCCGACGGCAGGATGACGCAGGCGCACGCCGATACAACTAGCCGTCGGTAATCGCTCCGAAAAACGTGATCGCGATTGGTGCAGAGAAGAAGACAAGCCAGTGGGTCACTGGCTGCCGCAGGACAGCTGCAACCCCGACGGCCACGACGGTGAAGCCGATCGGAACAGCAAAGCGGGCAAAGTGACCTCGCGCCGCATCAACTGCGCCGATTCCTGACTGGCTCTGCTGCTGGGACGATGACATGCCCTTGTCAACGGCTGCCGACGACGTGAACTGAAGTGATCCGCATTGGCCTCAGCCGCGCTACAGGCCTCGATCCCGCTCACCTTTCCAGGGCTGGCCGCCTCTCGTCATACGAGATGCACGCGGGAACGCCGACTCCCGGTAGAGGGTTCCGACATGACTCCGTCGACCGCCGTAGTGCGGGAGCCGGCAGGATAGGTCGTGGTCGCAGTAGCGAGAACCGTCACCGAGACACCGCACGCTCTAGCTGCGTCGCCGCCCCGTAGGCAGGAGCGCGAGGATCAGCGGAAAGTTGAATAACGCAATCACGGCGACAATCGGGATCCAGTCGCTAGCGCTGCCGCCCTCGCCCTCGCTGCTCGCCGCGACCGGCACTACGCCTGCGTAGCTTGGGACCATGCCAACTTCGCGACAGTCGTGGATGCCTTGGTAGTAGTGCTGGCGATAGTGAGCTTCAAGCAAATCGGCGCTCTTGAACTCACTCCAGTCGCTGGGGCTGACTGCGCAGTAGTGATACTTCGTGCCATTGAGGTCAATCACCAAGTATCGGTTCGATCGGTCGTACCAGGCTTGCCGGACGTCGCCGCCCGACCGGTCAAGAACGTCCATCTGAGACACATCCACCGGAGTGTCGCGATACTTCACGGTCACCCAGTCGGCGGCGGCGGCTGGGCTCTGCACAAACCCAAATGAGATCGCTGCGACGACTGCGACAACTCCAGCCCGGCTAATCCAGCCCATACCCGGATGATCGGTGCGCGCCCGGCTCGCCTTGAGGCAACCCGCCCCGACTCGCTCCCTTCGCCAGCGGGCTCCAGCCGCCCACGTTCGAAGCGAACTCAGCGCCCAACGTAACCAGCCTCTGCCACGTCTGAGCGCCGTGAAGTTGACCCGGTTGGTTGGACACCACCGTGTCCCACAAGGCGGTTCAACTCCACTCGGACAAGGTCATAGGTGCCGGTCGCAGTGAGAAGCGATCTGCTCGGTCGCTGACTAG
>JAHDFR010000361.1 GCA_020628065.1 Acidimicrobiales bacterium | reverse complement strand
TGTTGTTTCCGAAGATCCACAACGACCACATGTTGCCCAGCAGGTGCATGATGGACCCGTGTAGGAAAATTGACGTCAGCGCCCCCAGGAACGGGTTCTTGTCGGGAAAGGCCGAGGGGCTGGCCTCCCCGTCTTGGCAGGCGGTGGTGTTGCCGCCGCTGAAGGTGTCCTCGACCTCTTGAACGCTCAGTGATTCGCCGGTGAAAATCTCACAGGGGATGGCGGCGTACTCCAGGTTGAACGCCAGAGCCTCCTGCTGGTCCGACGCCCCGCCTTGTGGCCCGAAGAAGATGAGCACACAGGCAGCGATGATGGCAAAGGTGACAAACGGAGTCGTCGATGTCGGGTTCTCGTCCTTGAGTGGAAGCACAATACACGCCTCTGGTCGCCGCTGGATCTGCCCTTCGACTGTAGTCGCCGACGCCGGTCAATACCGAGAGCAGGCAATGCACAATGGCGAACCCAACCCGCCTTGTTTACCTTTCGGCCACCACCAGGCGGTAGCCGACATCAAGTCGGTCGAGATTCCGAAGCTCACCGTGGCGTCTGTCCCACTCGCCCGACTGAAGGTCGGCCTCGAGTCGGGCGGTTCCCTCAGCCAGATCTTCCTCCGACAGCTGCGCCAGCCAGGACATGCCCTGCTGGACCTCGTCCCTCAGATAGGCCTCCGGGCGACCCCAAAACGCCGCCCCGAAGCCATCCGTGCAGTCGAACGGTACGGCCACGGTGGTTATGTCAATCACGTCCAATACATCGGCCAGGTCAGCCGGGCGGGGAAGGTTCTGCTCCGACGGCAACGACACCGCGGCCGGCCAGTACTCGATCGCCCAAAATCGGTATACCTCGTCCGGATCAAACATGAAGATCACCTGGCGGGCGGCAACTCGCTTCATTTCGGCCAATCCCCGCCAACGGTCCCGCCAGTGGTGCAGCGTCAGCGTGGCCATGGCGGCGTCAAACGACCCGGCTGGGAAGGGCAGATCTTCGGCCGTGGCCTGAACCACCGGGTTCGAGCCAGACGGTCGGTCGGCGATCATGGCGGCGGAAGGCTCAACCGCCATCACCGTGCGATCGGGTGGTTCATAGTTGCCCGTGCCGGCACCAATATTAACGATCCGCTCGGCGTCACCAAGAGCGTCGTGAATGACCGAGGCCACCCGCTTGTCCTGGCGGCGGGTCAGGCGGTACGTGGATGAGATCGATTCGTAGAGTCGCCGGTCCCTCATGGCGACCATCATCGCACAACGCCTATCCCGCCGTGGTGGGAATGCCTGACGGTTGCACAGGCGGGATGCCGGAGGTGTTGCCGACGTTAGGCGCCGTCGGTGATGCAGCCGTGGGAGGCGTCGGCCACGTTCTTGATGTACTTCCACAGTGTGCCGCTGGTGGCCTTGTACGGAGGCTGCGTCCAAGCCGCCTGGCGTTCGGCCATCTCAGATTCAGACACGTCGACCACGATGGTGTGAGCCTCGTCATCGATGGAGATGATGTCGCCATCGCGCACCAGGGCGATCGGTCCGCCCTCTTGGGCTTCGGGAACAACGTGGCCGATGATAAAACCGTGGCTACCACCGGAGAACCGGCCGTCGGTGATCAGCGCTACATCGTCCAGAAAGCCGGCCCCGGCCAGCGCACTGGTGGGGGTCAACATCTCAGGCATGCCCGGTCCACCCTTGGGGCCCTCATAGCGGATGATGATGACATCACCTGACTGGATGCGACCCTGCTCGAGTCCGGCCAACATGTCCTCTTCGGAGTCGAACACCCGAGCCGGACCGGTGAACTGCAGGCCTTCCTTACCGGTGATTTTGCCGACTGCTCCGCCGGGGGCCAGGTTGCCTCTCAGGATGCTGA
>JAHDFR010000360.1 GCA_020628065.1 Acidimicrobiales bacterium | reverse complement strand
TCCACGACCTCCGTTACCCCAAGGCCCGTTCCGCCGCCTCGAAGTCCCGACGGGCGGCTCTTACCTGGGGAAGATACTGCTCGGACCACACCCGGATAGCTTCCAGCGGTTCGGTGATGGTGACGCCAAGATCGGTCAGCGAGTACTCGACCCGTGGGGGACGCATGTGCCCCAGCACCTCTCGTCTCACTAGGCCGTCATGCTCCAACCGTCGCAGCGTCTGGGTCAGCATCTTCTGTGTGATCCCAGGTACGGCCCGCTTGAGTTCGCCGAACCGGTGAGTACGTTCCTGAAGCCGTCCGATGACCAGGACGGACCATTTGGACCCGACCAGGTCCAGGACGTCGCGGCACTGACATGTCTCGCAGTAGGCATCGCCCGGGTCATCGTCGTGATCGGTGACCGGCCCGGCTGCGGTCGATTCAGAGATAGTATCCATTAGGTACCTACCAGCTGCAGAAGTGCCTTCTATCGAAGAGGTACCATATAGCTTAGGATCAGTTTGTGACCAGCGAAAGCCACGGGATCGAACCGGCAGCCAACCGGTTCAAGACGATAAATCGGGCTTACAGCACCGTGTTCCAGCCATCCCGACTCACGGTGGGACTGACCGTTCCCGTCGAGTCCTACCCTGACGGTCCCGTGCCTCGCATGGACGGTCACGTCGAACGAGCCCGGCTGGCCGAAGAGCTGGGATTCTCGGCCCTCTGGCTGCGAGACGTTCCGTTCAACGATCCGTTCTTCGGTGATGCCGGCCAGACGTTCGATCCGTGGGTCTACCTCGGCCTTCTGGCCGGTGCCACCGAGCGCATCGCCCTCGGTGTGGCCAGCATCATCCTGCCCCTTCGCCACCCTGCCCATGTGGCCAAAGCGGCGGCCAGTGCTGACGCCCTGTCCGGCGGTCGTCTGCTGCTCGGGGTGGCCTCTGGTGACCGGCCGGTTGAGTATCCGGCGATGAGCATCGACTTCGAAAACCGAGGTGAACGGTTCCGGTCCAACGTTGACTACATCAACAAGATGGCCGAGACGGCGCCGACGTTCGAAAGCGACTATGGCACCGTCGGGCGTGGCATCGACATGTTGCCGAAACCTCCCGGTGGGACACTGCCCATTCTGATCACCGGTTCAAGTCGCCAGTCACCCGAGTGGGTTGCCCAAAACGGGGACGGCTGGATCACCTACCCCCGCCACCCTGACCAGCAGCGTCAGGCCGTGGCCGACTACCGCCGACGACTGGCTTCGAGCCGACACGACAAGCCGGTCATGCAGCCGCTCTACATCGACGTGGTCGACAGGCCACACCCATTCGCCCCTGAGCCCATTCACCTCGGCTTGCGGCTCACACTCGACCAATTGCGGGACTACCTTCTGACAGTCCGGGCCTTGGGCATCAACCACGTGGCCTTGAACCTGAGGTTCAATCAGGCCGACGTCGAATCCACTTTGAAGACCATCGCTGGCGAAATCCTGCCGGAGTTCCATCAACACCAGGAGCAGTAAGTGTCCAAGACCATTCTCATCACCGGCTCAACCGACGGACTTGGGCTGGAGGCGGCCAAACGACTCGCCGGACAGGGACATCAGCTGATTCTGCACGGCCGCAACCCGAACAAGCTGCAAACCGCCCAGCAGGAAGTCGCCCAGCTGATCGGCGGGGACGCACCCGACGGTCACGCCGTCGACCTTTCCGATCTGGCCGAAGTCAAAGCCTGGTCCGGCCGCCTGGTCGACCAGTACCCGCACCTTGACGTCGTCATCAACAACGCCGGGGTGTTCCAAACCGACCATCCGAAGACATCCGGCGGGCTGGACATCAGGTTCGCCGTCAACACCATCGCTCCCTACGTCCTGGCTCGG
>JAHDFR010000137.1:8156-11752 GCA_020628065.1 Acidimicrobiales bacterium | reverse complement strand
GCTGAGCTGACGGTTGGACACTCAACTATCTGGCCGTCGTCAGTGGGATATCTGACTCCCCCGAACGCGCCGCCGCATCGTGTACGGTCAAGGAACTGGGCAACACCCATTTGCTCCGCCGCAGACCATGGATCATCCGCCGCAGAACCCTGAAGGGTGGCACCGCCATGCTCAACCGTGGCCCCCGCCACCTGAGCATGTAAGCCGCTCTCGTAAGCCGGTGGATGAGCCGCGCTCGGAACACCCGGTCGAGCCGTTTGATCCGCAAATGACCAGGCCTCTCGACGGCCTACTCCCGGACGTTGGCAAGAGTCCCAACAGCGAAGCGTTCGGGTCCGCTCCACTTGCCCCGCCGCCCAATCGGGTCGACCAGCCTGCTCACCCCTACGTGCCGGCCGGTGCCAACCGACCGGTTCACGCACCGGTTGACGACCACCAGCGGGCACTTCTGAACACCAGTCATCTGGACTATGTACCTCGCCAGAGCGTTCAGGGTTGGGAACCGCCGGCCATTGCATTGTGGGAGCTGCGTCGCCGTGCGGTGCCGATTCTGTTCGGAATCGGTTGCCTGGTGGCCACGATCATCATTGTCAATGCTCTGCGGGATGTGCCCGACATCTTTGATCGACCATTGGGCGAGGTGGTGGCGGTTGACGGCCCCAGCGCCGGAGCCTCATCCAACGACTCGGGTCGAACCGATTCCAGGGCGCTGGCCGACGTTGCCGGCTCGACCGTCTCCCTTGACATTGGGAACAACACCGGAAACGGCGATACCGGTCCTGCACCGCTGGCGGCCAGCACCATCGCCGGAGGGTTGTCGACGTCGTCGAGCGACGGGGTTTCCACCACCGACCCGGAAGAAGACGAAGAGACCTCCGAGACCGAGGAGGACGAAACGACTACCACCGAGGACTCGGTTACCACCGAAGAGACTTCTTCTTCCACAACGACCACCACGGAAGAGGAGGAGTCGACCACCACCACGGCCGCGCCGACGACCCGAACGACGACGACCACCCGCCCATCGACGACGACAACGACCAGCCGCTTCACCTGGTTTCTGACCACTCGGCGAACCACTTCGTCGACGACCACCACCCGACCTCCAACCACCACGACCACCGAGCGGGTGACGACGACCACCACCACCGAGCGGACCACCACGACCGCTGAGGAAACAACGACCACCGAGGAGGAGACGACTACCACCGAAGAGGAGGAGTCGACCACCACCACGGAGGAAGAAGAGGAAACGACTACCACCGAGGGGGAGTCGAGCCCGACTGTCGAGGCCGACGGCGATGAAGCGGCCGATACGACTTCTGAGGGCGGCGCGTCCTAGCGGTGACCGGACAGGCCGGTCGTCCAGCCCGGTCCTTCACCGGGTTCGGTCGCCTCGGCGCCCAAGCTCAAGAGTCGATCAACGTCGGCGTGTTGTTCGAGCCAGTCGGCAAGCCGATCATGCTGGGCGTCGAGTGCTTCAGAAAGAGTTGTAGGTGAAGGTCGGTACGACCGTCGGCGACGCTCGGCCACCATCGAAAGTAGTCGGGTTCGGAACGGGTCGCTGTCGAAGACTCCGTGCAGGCTGGTGCCGAGTACCATCCCGCCCGGCTCGGTCCCTGCGCCGGTTGCCTGCCCGGTGATCGCACCCTCGGGTTGCCCGTCGACTGTCAGCCATGGGCGGGCGGCACCGGCCGGACGTCCCCACCGGATCTGATAGCCGTCAAGGGTCGTGTTGCCGAGTGTCCCACTTGAGCGCCGGACAATCTTGGGTTCGGCGAAGACGGTGTCGACGTCCAGTAGACCTAGGCCATCGACTCGCCCTTCCCCCGACTCCACATCGTCGTCGATCGATCGGCCCAACATCTGGTAGCCGCCGCATATCCCCACGATTACCGGCGACGTGTCGTCAACCGAGATCAGTTGATCGGCCAGGCCCGTACTCTTCAACCAGTTGAGGTCTCGGACGGTGGCTCGACTGCCGGGAATCACAATCAGGTCGGAGCCCAGCAGGTCCTCCGGGCGAACAGCCCAGCGAAGCGACACGTCGGGTTCAATGGCAAACGGATCGAGATCGGAAGGGTTGGCCAAGTGCGGTAGCCGAATGGCCGTTACCCGAACCGGACGGCTGGAGCCTCCGCTGCGTTCGGCGATCGAGTGGTCACGAGGAGTAGGCCCCACGGTGATGTCCATAGAGTCCTCGACCCCCAGGATCGGGGGATGCTCCAGCGCAGGTAGCACACCGAGAATCGGTATTCCGGTGCGTCGCCGGAATTCGGTGTTGCCCGAATCCAGCAGGGTGGGGTCGCCCCGGAAACGGTTGAACAGTACCCCGCCGATGGTGGCCCGTAAGTGTTGAGGAACCAACTCGATGGTCCCGTAGGCCGAGGCGTACGCTCCACCCAAGTCGATGTCCACCACCAGGATCGAGCGGATGCCGGCGGCGGCCGCCAACGGCAGGTTCACCAGATCACGCTCCAACAAGTTGATTTCGGCCGCCCCTCCTGCCCCTTCGGCTACCACCCAATCGAACTGTTGCCTCAGGCTGTTGAACGCATCGAGCACCACCGGCTTCAGGTCGTTCGTCGTCGGTCCGTACCCGACTGCGTCGGTCAGCGAAACTTCCTCGCCGTTGACCACCAGGTGGCTGCGGCGACCCGAGGTCGGTTTGAGGAGGATGGGATTCATCCGCCGGTCGAAATCCACTCCACAGGCTGCCGCCTGGGTGGCCTGAGCTCGGCCGATCTCACCACCGTCGGCGGTTACGGCCGCGTGGTTTGACATGTTCTGGGCCTTAAACGGCGCCACCCGGCGGCCCCGCCGGTGAAGGAGCCGTCCGAGAGCCGCAACGGTGGTGGACTTGCCGGCTCCACTGGTTGAGCCGACGACCAGCAGCGCTCCCCGATCTGAAGGCCTAATCAGAAGTCTCCATCAGAAGTCCCCATCAAAAGTCGATGCCCTTCTTGGCTCGGATCTGATTGTCGAACGGATGCTTGACCTTTACCATCTCGGTCACGGTGTCGGCAACGTCGATAACCTGCTGGGCCATGTCACGACCGGTCAGGATCATGCTGACCTTTTCCGGTCGACCGGCAACAGCAGCCGCCACTTCAACCGGGTCGATCCAACCCCACGACATCGGATAGCTGACTTCGTCAAGCACGACCAGTCGATGCTGCCCGTCGGCGATCAGCTGTTGCGAGAATCCCCAGGCGGCGACCGCTTTGGCCTGAGACTCCTCCAGGTCGCTAGACTCCCAGCTGAAACCGTCACCGGCCGAGAACCAGTCGACGCCCAGTCCACGGCAGACTTTCTCCTCGCCGGTGTTCCAGTCTCCGCTCTTGAGGAACTGGACAACGGCCACCGGCCAATCCATGGCTACCGCTCGTAGCACGGTGCCGAAGGCGGCCGTCGACTTTCCTTTGCCGTCGCCGGTATTGACCAGCACCAGCGAGTCGACCGATTTCAGTTCGTCCTGCTGGTATGGGCGTTCGTCGATTGGTTCAGAGTCGGTCATGGTGGGTTCCTGTCATCAGCGATTGTGGCGGGCCCCATAGGCCGGCAACACAACAATGTCGGATTGAATATCGGATTGA
>JAHDFR010000137.1:6085-8056 GCA_020628065.1 Acidimicrobiales bacterium | reverse complement strand
TGTCGGATTGAATATCGGATTGAACGTTGGGTTCGGAGTCGGATTGTCCACCGGATGGAGCTTCGGTGTTGAGCCTGGCCACGGTGAGCGGGACTCCGTAGGCTCCGGATAGTAGTTCGTCGGTCAACACATCCTCGGGTTGGCCGACCGTGTCGATTCGGCCCGCCGTGATGAGTGCGAGCCGGTCGGAGAACCGGGCGGCCAACGTCAGGTCATGCATGGCGGCCAATACGGCCAAACCCGTGTTTCGTCGGAGACGATCAACCAGTTCCAACACCGACTGCTGGTGGCCGATGTCGAGTGCACTGGTTGGCTCATCGAGTAGAAGAACGGTTGGCTCCTGAGCCAGGGCCCGAGCCAGCACCGTTCGTTGTGCTTCGCCCCCCGACAGCTGGGTCACCGGTCTGGTGGCGAACGATTCCAGGTCGAGCTCTCGAAGCATCCTGGCGGCCACCTGGCGGTCGCCGCTCGACTCCCGGCCGAGCCAACCGAGATGAGCGGTGCGGCCCAGCAGCACATATTCGATCACGGTCATGCCGGGAGGCAGCACCGGACTCTGGGGAACGATGGCGACGTCGGTGGCTGTTGGCGGACCGGCTGGACTAACGGCGTCACCGAAGTCCGTGGTCGAGAGTGAAACCGTGCCATTGTGGTCGGTGATGCCGGCGATAGCCCGCAGGACGGTGGATTTGCCGGCACCGTTGGGGCCGATAAGGCCAAGCCACTCTCCCGGCTTGATCTCAAACGAAACGTCGGAGACAAGGGTGACACCGTCAGCAACAACTGTTAGACCATCGACGATGAGGGACACGCCCTCGCTCTGGACTGTCGTCTTCATCGGGCTTGCACCGGGTTGCGTCGCAGAATCAAGGCGAAGAACGGTGCACCAACGAACGCTGTCAATACACCCACCGGTAGCTCGGCCGGAGATACGACGGTTCGAGCGCCGATATCGACCAACGCCAGGAACGACGCCCCGGCAACCAAGGCAACTGGCATGATGATGCGGTAGCTGTGCCCGGCCACCAGTCTGACGGCATGAGGAACCACCAGACCGACAAAAGCGATCAATCCGCTGACGGACACCGCGGCGGCCGTCAACAACGAGGCGGTGATGATAATGATGAGTCGGGTGCGGGCCGGGTCGAGTCCGATGGATCGGGCCTCGTCATCGCCCACTCTCAGCACATCAAGGTGACGACGGTGGAGCATCAGAACGGCGCCGCACACAACAAGGTATGGAGCAAGAATGCCGATCTCCCGCCAACCTGCGGTGTTGAGCTGGCCGAACAGCCACGACAGCACCTCCCGGGCCTGGGTTTCACTCAAGCGCTGCAGAGCGAATGTCTGAGCAGCCGAAAACAGCGCCGCCACCGCCACGCCGGCCAACAGCAGGGTCGCCGGAGAGGCCCAGGCGTTGCGGGCCAACGATGCCGCCGTCACCACTGCGACCAACGCCCCGACGAAGGCGGCGGCGGGAACAGCGGTGAACGGGCCCCAACCGAGATCCAGCCCGAAACCAAGCGCCAGCACGGCACCGAAACCGGCCCCCGCTGACACTCCGAGCAGGTACGGGTCGGCCAGCGGATTACGAAACGCCCCCTGATAGGCCGAGCCGGCGAGCGCCAGCGAGCCGCCTACCAGCAAACCGAGCACAGTTCGGGGGAGGCGAATCTGGAAGAGGATGTCCTGCTGGCGTTCAGACAGCGAGGTCGAAATCTCGACCAGCGGTAACGCGTTCACCAGCGATGTCACCACGCCGGACAGTGGAAGCCCGGCTGCGCCCACTGAGGCGCTAAGCACGGTAACGGCGGCGGCAACAAGCCCCGCCACCACCAGGAGGGAGGCCGGGAGCCGAAAAGCTTGTTCAGCGGCCCGGGTTACAGCCGAGTCTTCGGGCCGGGTTACGGCCGAGTCTTCGGCCCGGGTTACAGCCGAGTCTTCGGCCCGGGTTACAGCCGAGTCTTCGGG
>JAHDFR010000137.1:0-5985 GCA_020628065.1 Acidimicrobiales bacterium | reverse complement strand
CCGGGTTACAGCCGAGTCTTCGGCCCGGGTTACAGCCGAGTCTTCGGGTTGGTTTGCGGCCACGTTCATCAATGATGCCGGGCCGGAGCCGGTCGAGCCTATCGATGAGCGCGATGGTCGCCCCACATCGTCGACTCGACCGGCGACAGTCACCTGTCCGTCCTAGCCGCTGACAGCACTCGAAGCGTTCAACGCCTCGGTCACGGCGGTGACGAACTGCGGGAGTCGGGGACCCCATCGGGATGCGATGTCGGCGTTGACCACTACAACGTTGCCATTGGCCACGGCCGACACGTCGCCCCAACCCGGTCGGGCGGCAACATCTTCAGGGGTGTACGCCACCTGGTCGGTAATGACGATGACCTGCGGATCGGCCTCGACGATGTACTCCTCGGTCAGCTGGGGGAAGCCGGTACCGTCGGGGTCGGCCTCATCGGCAATGTTGGTGGCCCCCATGGCGGCGTAAATCGAACCGATGAAACCGGCCGAGCTGGCGGAGAAGTAGGTCTCGTCCAGTTCGTGATAGATGCGAACGTCAGCGTCGGGTGCTTCGGCGAGAGCGGCTTCCATGTCAGTCCGCATGTTGGCCACCACATCAGCGGCGCCGTCGATCTGGCCGGTGGCTACGCCTAGATCGGCCACGCCGGCGTAGCCCGACTCGATGTCGGCTGGAGCAGCATGGATGTAAACCGGCACACCGACTTCGGTGAGTCCGGCGACCAGATCGTTGGCGTCGTTGGCGATGACCACCAGATCAGGCTCGTAGCCCAACACTGCTTCGACGTTGGGGTCCCAACCGGACAGATCGGTGACCGGCGCCTCGGGCGGGTAGTTGGAGAACGCGTCGACGGCCACCACTTGGTCGCCGGCGCCCATGGCGAACAGCAACTCGGTTGAGCTGGGTGAGAGCGACACGATGCTCTGCGGGGCGTCCTCGAGGGTGAAGTCGCCGGCAGCGGAAGAGATGTCCACCGGGAAGTCCCCCGTTGATTCGTCGGCCATCGCCTCGTCTTCGGACTCTTCCATGGCGTCATCTTCCATGGAGTCTTCGTCGCCTTCAGCGTCATCGTGGTCTTCATCGTCCATGGCTTCGCCGTCGGACTCTTCCATGGCGTCGTCGGCTTCGACCGAAGCCGGCTCCTCCGCCGCAGTTGTTTCATCATCGGCCGTGCAGGCCGCGGTCATCATGGCGATGGCCGCTAACGCGGCGACTATCCAGGTAAACGGTTTTGCGGATCTCATTCGAAACCTCCTTGATCGAGGAGAGAGGTTTGAGCGGTTCCGTCCGACCGTCCAAACGACCCCAATGTCCTCGAGGGTCATACGGATAACAGGTGTTGGGAATCGACCGGACTTGTCGGCTCCTGGCTGGCAGGTGCCGCTTTACCGTTGCGGGTCAGTGCCGGAATCACACCGGACTTCGTTCCCAAAACCTGGGTCGAGTGTATGCCGTAGCCGACGCAAACGCGCTTCGCTCGTCGGGTCGGCGGTCAGATCCTGGATGTTATGTGTCAGTGATGATGGCCACCGCCTCATTGATGCCTTCCACTCCGAGGGAGCCGGCGGCCACTGTCATTTGGCCGCTGCCGTTGACCAGCAGACTGGACGGCTGGAAGAGAAGGTTGTAGCGGTTGGTCAGTACGCCCTCGGTGTCGACCAAGTGCACCATGTTTTCGGTGTGAAGGTCGGAACGGTGGACAAACCCGGCGTAGGCCTGAGCGTTTGAGTAGCCGTGCACCACCACGAAGTTGACGCCCGGATGCTCAGCGGCCGCTTCGGCCAATTTCGGCCCTTCCGAGACACATACCGGGCAATTCGGGTCGATGAATGTAATGATCGTTGGCGCATCAGTGAACAGTTCTTGGCCACTCACCATCTCTCCGGTGAAGAGCTCGGGGGCGGCAAAGTCAAATGCCGCTCCGGGGTCTTCAGAGTCGTCAGGCTCGACAAACGCCATCTTCGGCTCCCGGTCGTTGTCCCCAGTCTGCACCGACACCTCGGGTCGGTCCGGGGCGCACCCCGTTACGGCCAGGATGAGTATGACTGCAGCCGCCAGTGGGCCGGCAGCGTAGGCCCGAATGGTTGGCTTCCTGGTCTGTGCGGTCATTGCTCTTGTCTCCAATACCTCTGCGGTCAGCCCGCGTGTCGTAGTTGCCTTGGTCTCCCGGTGGTTGCCGGGTTGGGTGCCGGTGATCACTGGGGGAGTCCCGTCAACGTGACTTCGTGGAATGCGACCGGTGTGGCGTTGACCACCAGGCCGACCAGTCCTCCGGCGTAGGGGGCGGTGACGTCGCCCAGCTTCTGGCCGTTGTAGTAGAGGGCAACGGCGGTGCCTCGCACCTCGGCGGCCAGGGTCACTTCCTCACCGGTGCCGGGGCGGGTGATGGGGAAGGTCTGTACCTGCTGGTAGTAACCCTTGTCGTCGTAGTAGCCCCAACGGACCACGTTCCCGCCTTCAGCCAGATCGACCAGAGAAGCGCCGCTTCGAGTGTCGAGCGAGCTTTGGTTCAGCAGTAGACCACCGTGGTTGTCTTCTTTGATACTGGCGAACCGGGCTTCCCACCGATAGTGATCGACCATCGGGCTTTGTAGAGCAACGGTGGTGTCGTAGCCGCAGTCGTGAGCCTGGGCGAACGTGTTGTTTTCCCATACCCACTCGCCGTTCAAGATTCTGAAGTGCTCGAGTGGTGGGGTCCCGAAGTCGGTGCCGAACAGTACGGTCGGCTCGGTGAACGCTGCGATGTCCGGAACGTCGACGCGTGGGAGACGGTCTTCTCTGACGTTGGCCTCGCAGGCGTCACCGGTCTCGACATTGCTCTCCGGTGTGGTCTCGTAGGTCTCTTCCGTAGTCTCGACCGGCGGATGTTCCTCCGGCATTTCCTTCTCAGAGTGTTCGTTGGGGTCCGAATAGCTCTGCGAGATCTCGTCGTAATTCTCCTCGTAGTTGTCTGACGCTTCCTTGGCTTCAGGAGTCTGTGGCTCTGTTTCCGGTGCCGGGCCGTCAACGTCGCTCAAACCGGGGGGAGTGTGGGCAACTGGACACGATCCGCCGTCATTGCTGTTGGTGCTGGGGGCGGCGGCCACCTGAGTGGCCTGCGGGCTGTCGCCCGAGTAGCCGGTGATCTGGTAGATCTCGCCACTGTTGCGCCCGATGTAGAGATTGCCTCCGGCTGTCGCCCAGGCGGCGCCGTAGGCCTTTGCCGTGCCGGGTAGACCGGTAACCACTGGACCCATGCTGGCGGTCTGTGCCACCGGGTCGAACACATAAAGATTGCCGTTCTTGCCCAGCCCGTAGAGAAGGCCGTGGACGTTGGCCACGTCGGCCGGACCGGCTTCGGTCACGTTCATTCCAGGGATGGCGGTGACCTCCATCGTGTCGACGTTGATCGAGTGCCAGTTCCTGGCCCCTTTGGACGCGTACAGCAGACCGTCATCGCCGAAGTCACCGGTGTAGGCACCCTGAGCTCCGCCGGCCGAGCCGACCGCCTCAAGGTCACCTTCGGCATCGACTCGCATCAAGTTTGGGCCTTGCACGGCGTACAGATAGTCGTCGGCTGTGCGGTAGGCCATGGAGTTGAAGTTGTTGTGATTCTCTCCGATGTCGTTGTAGGTGCCGGTTTCGGCGTCGAACGACTTCAGCTGACCGGCAATGACCTGGTAGAAGATCGAGGTGCAGGCGAACGGTACGTCAGCCACACCGTTCTGGGCGTTGACCGGCCCGACGGTCAACGGAACGGCGGTGACCGCCACGGCCAGTGCCGTCAAGAGCCGTCCTCCTACCGTCTTCGATTGGGAAGTCCGACGGGACTTCACGTTTGGCTGCGAGGGGTCGGCGGGCGATGCTTGGTGGGGCGCGCCAACTGCGTTGCGACTCATTGTGACCTCCATGTCAATCGGGCGTATGACGAGACTTCGACTCGTTTGGCCTATGACTTGAAGGGATTTGACCCCGTCTTGCGGTTGCTGTTGCAGGTGCCTTGGTCGATCGCCAGGCCCGGCGGTGTTAGGTGGTGCGGTCTACGATGACGCGGCCGCGAGCGATGACGGCAACCAGAGCGGCGTCGGGTTCGGCCAGCCCGGCCAGGTTGTCCAGCGGGTTGATGTCGGAGACGACGACGTCGGCTGAGTATCCCGGCTGTAGGCGACCGATCTCGCCTTCGCCATGGCAGAGGCGAACATTCACCCGATACATGGAGTCCAGCACGTTGGCGGCCGGTTCCAGCTCTGCCCGTATAGCGAACTCCGTGTTCTGGTGGATCTGAATCTCACCCAATAGGTCCGTCCCGAAGCCGAGTTCAACGCCCGCTTCCCTGGCGATGCCGATGGAGCGTTGGCCGAGCTCGAACACGCCCTGGTTCTTGGCCAGGTTGCTGTCGGGCATACCGAACTTGGGGCCGACTTCCTGCATGGTCCGGTAGGTGACCAGGGTGGGGACCATGGCCACGTCCAGTTCGGCCATACGTTGGGCGGTGGGAGCATCAAGCAGGTTGCCGTGTTCGATGCAGCGAACGCCGGCTTCGATGGCCTGGCGTATCGCATCGGGCTGGTAGGCGTGAGCGGTGGTGTAGGTGTGGCGGTGATCGGTTTCGACGGTGATGGCCCGGATTTCTTCGGGGGTGTATTGAATGGCGTCGAACGGGTCGGTGGGGGAGGCTACCCCTCCCGAGCTCATGATTTTGATGAAGTCGCTGCCGTCTTTCAGTTCGGCTCTGGCAGCCAGACGGACGGCGTCGGGCCCGTCGGCCACGTGGCTCAGTTCGTTGGAGCGAATCTGGCATGCGCAGGTGGCGGCACCGGCCTGGGCGGCGTCGTTGAGGTCACCGTGACCGCCGGTTTGTGACAGTGCCCGCCCGGCTCGCACAATCCTGGGACCGATACACAGGCCGGAGTCGATTGCTTTGATGAGGCCGGCCACATCCCCGGCGGCGTCACGAACGGTGGTGAAGCCTCGCATGAGGTTGCCTTCGGCCAGCTTGGCCATGCCCAGCGAGCGCTCCACCGCGCTCATGCGGAGAAGTCGGGCAAAGTTCATGGTGGTGATGACGTGATGAACGTGAGCATCGATGAACCCGGGCATTAGGAACCGTCCTCGGGCGTCGAGCAGCGCATCGGCTTCAACGTCGGGAGCGCGTTCGGTGACGTCGACAATCCGGTCGCCTTCCAGGACCAGATGGCGTTCGCCGACCAGCGTCATCGACTCGGTGTCGAGCAGCGTTCCGTTTGTTATGACTGTCCGCATCATCTGGTTCCCATCGGTTTGTAGCGTGACGTAGCGGTTGCCCGGGCGGTGGATGTTGGGGTGATAGTACTGTCGAAGCCATGATCAACGGATTCCACACGATTGTCTATTCCGATGATGCCGCCGCCACCCGGGCCTTCTTCCGTGATGTTCTCGGGTGGGGGTTTGTTGATGCTGGCGACGACTGGCTGATCTTCGGGACGCCTCCTGGCGAGCTGGGAGTTCATCCGACTCAGGGTCCCGACGGTGAGCCATGGGGCACGGTTGGTGTTCATCAGAGCTCGGTTATGTGTGACGACATTGAGGCCACAAGGGACGAGTTGAAAGCCAAAGGAGTCGAGTTCGAAGGCGAGATCCTCGACGAGGGTTTCGGTTTGACCACCCGTTTCAAAGTCCCGGGAATAGGCCACATGATGCTGTATCAGCCTCGCCACCCGGTTGCCTACAACCTGTAGTAATAGTCGCTCCCTATTCTCGCTGTACCGGGGGTGGTTTGCGTTTTGGTGTTTCGTTTGGTGTGGCCGGTCGGGTGGCCCACACGGTGTGCCCGGCTGAGGTTCGTGTTCGGTGAAGAGTGTGGTTTCGGTGGTGCAGGTCGTTGTGGCACCGTTGGCATAGCAGCGCCATCTGATCGATATTGGTTGTGCCCCGCCCGGGAGCGGTCCATGGCATCAAGTGATGGGCCACACACCGGTCGATGGTGGCTCGACACAGCACGCAGCCACGGTCTCGCACCGCTAACGCCA
>JAHDFR010000359.1 GCA_020628065.1 Acidimicrobiales bacterium | reverse complement strand
TCTCCGACCCGAGACATCGGCTCCGAGTATAGGAACACGGGCGTCATGGCTGCCCAGGATCAGCTGCTCGGGCAGCTTTCGTTGAGTCGGTCGACGATCTCCGCCAGGCCACCGAGGTACCGGTCGCTCGTACGGTAGTTGGTGTCATCAAAGTTGAAGCCCTCATTGGTGAGCTCCATCCGAAGGTCCGCAAGTTGCTTGAGAAACTCCACGGTGACATGGGGTGTGGCGAAGGACGTACCGCTCCAAATCGCAGCGCCCTCGAACACGCCAACGACCTGCGGAATACTCGCGTCGTCCGTGGACGAGTAGCCGTACTCACCTATCGGGTAGCTGCTTCGCACGTCAACACCCAGCGCACAGGCGGCATCCTCGGGCAATTCGTTTGAGAATGGTGCGATCATTCCAGCACCGTCGGTTGCCTTGACGCCAACGACCAGGTCGTCGAGATCGTCGATGTCGGCGGCGGCTGCAGGCCAGAACTTGAGCTCGGGAGCCAGTTCACCGTCGTTGCCAGCTGCCGCGACGAGAACCGTTCCCCGTTCGCGCAAAGTGTTGATGGCTGCGCGAGTTGCAAAGGGAATGCCCTCGCCAGACTCTTTTTCGCAGACGTAGCCGCCTGCTGAGAGGTTCAGAACATCCGGGAATGGCGCTCGGCCGATGTCGTCGTCGCCCTCATTTGCGAGTACCAGGCGCAGGAAGTCCCATTCCGGCAAGAACCCCCGCTCGAGCGCCTCCGACAGCTCCTCACCAAGCGCGAAGTCGTTCTCTCGTACGTCCACTTCCTTCGCCTTCTGCGCAACGATGCCAGCGACGAAAGTAAGGTGTCCAGCGCTCAGGCGCATGACGGTCCCTTCGGTGGGCGGGTAGTTGAAGTCGCTGTCGAGAATGGCGACCGACAATCCGGCCAGGTCGAAGCCGCTTTCGCGAGGATCGACGGCCATGGCGGACGGCACTGGCTCATTGGCTGGAGAATGCTGTGCACCCGGTGTTCGTGCGAAGACGTAGTTCGGCTGGACGTCATAGCCGAGTTCGGCAAGTTGGTTTGACAGTGCTAATGGGTCGAAGTCAATCGAATCGATGACGTCATCGTCATCGTCATCGTCTGATTCAACGGCGAAGAGCCGTGTTGGCATCGGAACGCCACTGCCGGAGGCAGTAGCGGTGTCGCTCGCAGTTGTGTCTGGCGCAAATCTGGGAAGTTCCCCGTCCAAAGCGGCGATCTCATTGATGACCGTCTGGGGGTCCTCGTACGTCAGAAGCTCTCCCTCTAGGTACATCGCAAACACGTTGGCGTTTGGCTCATTGCCAAGTTCCACATTCTCGTAGACGGAGTTGACTCTGAGCGCGCTCGAGCCATCGGTGGCTCGAGGGCTTTGGCACTCTTGCGGGTTGGCGATGACCGACGGTGGAAACGATGCGACCCGCGCTCTGCGAATCCTGTCCGCGGTGTCTTCGTTATTCTCCGTCTTGCGGTAAGACTCGATGTCGCAGTCTGTCTTCGTGTCGTCGTAGAGCGAGCCAGTCTGTGCTCGATCTCGTGTCGCCTGGTTTGGCGTCGGCGCGTAGCAAAGCGTGGCAGAGGCCTCCGTTCCAGTGTCGTCGCCGGTGGTCGATCCGTCGTCGCTGTCGCTGCCGCATGCCGCTGTCAGGAGCAAAAAGGAGGCCATCAGAAGGACTCGGAGGCCGAGACTCTGGGCCAATCCAGCGGCTGATTTCATGGATCCCACCTCTTTCGTGACGGATGGACCAGATGTCATCCGACAATCGAATCCTGCAGCGAACGATGGTGCCATCGCAAGCGAACCGATCTGGTTTGGGTTGGTGTGCATTGTGGGTCTCCGAGGGTGGCGTCTCCTGCGTACATCGCTCAAT
>JAHDFR010000136.1:11293-11828 GCA_020628065.1 Acidimicrobiales bacterium | reverse complement strand
GCTCCGCAGCACGCTGCACGGATTCCTGGCTCTCCAGTCCGCCGGGCAACCATCGACATCGTCTTCAGCTGGAACCAGTGAAGCATCATCGCAACTGGACCTCGTCCTGGATGCCCTGCTTCACGGACTCATGCCCCGATCCGGATAGTCAAGACCTCGTCTGTGTCCAACCACCAGCTCCTCGCCGAGCAACTCATCAGCTCACCGGCCGGTGCTGTCTTTGTCGCCGCACTTGAAGTGGAGGAACGGACCGACGTTTGGTGGGGTGACTGGACCGGCGACTGTAACCCTGATGCCGTCAACCGGGCGGCGGAGCGACTAGCGGCTCGAACCTTCACCGAGATCTGCCACCATCTCCTGATGTCAACGTTCGAACTCTGCCCGTGGGTGCCCGACGCTGATACAACCGGCGAAAAAGCGTTGGCGGCGGCAAAAAATCGACGGCCGATTGCCGAAGCGCTCTCCTCACGGCGACAGGCGGAAGGCCGGCCACGAGCCTCGGCCCTGTGGATATCGACGGACCCCGACTATCGGC
>JAHDFR010000136.1:5573-11283 GCA_020628065.1 Acidimicrobiales bacterium | reverse complement strand
CCCGTGGGTGCCCGACGCTGATACAACCGGCGAAAAAGCGGTGGCGGCGGCAAAAAATCGACGGCCGATTGCCGAAGCGCTTGTCACTCATCACGGCGACAGGCTGAAGGCCGGCCTCGACACGAGCCTCGGCCAGGAGCTGTGGATATCGACGGACCCCGACTATCGGCCGACAACACCGTTCACCCCTGCCAGCCCGGTCTATGGTGATGGCCAATTTGCCTGGAGCTCGCTTCCAACCACGACGCAGTACAGCCCGGACCTACTCGACGCCAAAATCTGGGTTACCGACTTCAACGACGGAGACTTCGAACGTTGGCGACTCAATGTCGGTCAAGACGTACGAGCCTACGAGTTAGGGAGCTTCGGAGACTGGTACCGCCTGGTCGACCGATACCCCACCCACCACCGCGACGGAAACCGAGCACCCGATTGGGATGCCATTGCCGCCGACTTCGATGCCGTCCACTTGACATGGCTTGGCCTACTAACCGCTCACTACAACTCAGTCGCCGCCGTGGAAGCCGGAGTAATCGAGCTCAACTTTTGGTTCGACGAAAAGACCCGTTGGCTCCACAACTGCTTTGTTGCGGCTGAGACCCAGGAGAAGTCGGTCGGACCGACAGCAGAATGGCTTTTGGCTGAACTCGGCCTCTCCTGACAACAAACCCCGCCGCCATTTGACCCGATGGAGAAGAAAGTCCGTGCGACTCCGAGCGACCATCCTTCAAACGCCTGAGGCCGACACCCTTGAGGTGTTGGAGGATCAAGTCATTGATGTCGAGGGCGACGGCACCATTACTTCTGTTGCCCCGGCAGGCATGAACAACACCGACGGCGCGATTTCGCTGCCCCCGGACACCGTGCTGATACCCGGGCTGGTCGACACCCACGTCCACGCCTCCCAGTGGCTCCAGCTCGGCACCGGGCTTGATTTGCCGCTCGACGAATGGCTCTTCGCCTACACCTTCCCGCTGGAAGCCCGCTACGCCGACACCGACTTCGCCCGACGGGTTTGGGTCGACATGGTTCCCCGGCTGCTGGCCCACGGCACCACAACTGCCGTCTACTACACCTCGATTCACCGCCCGGCCACGCTGGCGTTGGCCGAGACCTGTGTGGGCTACGGCCAACGGGCGCTTGTCGGCCGAGTGGCCATGGACCATCCAGATGGAACGCCGGAGTGGTATCGAGACGACGATGCCGGTTCTGCCATTGAGGCCAGCGCCCGATCCGTCGAGGAGATTCGCCAGGTGGTCGGCAACCACGGTTTGGTTGAGCCGATCATTACTCCCCGATTCATTCCGGCATGCACCGACGAGCTGCTGACCGGTCTGGGGCAACTGGCCGCCGACACCGGCGTACGGGTCCAGACCCACTGTTCGGAGAATCAGTGGGAGCACGACTATGTGCTTGACCGCCACGGCTGCACCGACACCGAGTCGTTGGACCGCTTCGGACTGTTGAGACCAAACACGGTGCTGGCCCACGCCACCCATCTGACGGCTGAAGACCGGGCGAAGATCGCGTCTTCTCGTGCCGGGGTGTCCCACTGCCCGCTGTCGAACGTGTACTTCTCCGAGCGGGTGTTTGCCGCCCGAGCGGCGCTGGATGCCGGCATTCCCGTGGGGCTGGGAACGGACATCGCCGGTGGACCGGAGCCGAGCCTGCTGGCCCAATGCGGTCATGCCGTTGGCTCGTCCCGCCTGTTGGAGCGAGAGGCCGGAGTTCAGGCGACGGGCCGGCGAATCGACATCGTCGCCGCCTTCTGGATGGCGACCGTGGGCGGAGCCACGATGCTTGATCTGCCCGTCGGGCTGCTGGCCGAAGGGCGTCGCTTCGACGCTGTTGCCATCAACTTGAACGCCGCCGGAGTTGGATCACCGTTCGAACACCCCGACGGCGAAGACCCCGGCCACGCTGACCGAGCGAACAACCGGTGGTCAAGACTGTTCGAGCAGATCGTCCGCCGAACCCGCCCGGCCGACATCACCTCGGTTTGGGTCGATGGCCGTCGGGTGGTCGACAACCGGTAACGTAGCCCCGGTGTCGAACAACATGAAGGGCGCGGGCTGGATGACGCTGGCTATGGCCGGCTACATCGTCAACGACGCCTTCATCAAGCTGGTGGCAGAGGATCTTCCCTTATTTCAGGCCATCTTCATTCGGGGCGTCATCATCACCGTGCTCGTCATGGTGTTGGTGAAGGTTCGAGGTGAGGCCGATCGCATCAACCGGATCGCCGACCGCCAGGTGCTGACCCGGATGGTGTTGGAAGCGTTGGCCACCGCCGCCTACCTGACAGCGCTCACCAAAGTGCCGCTGGCCAGCCTTAGCGCCGTACTCCAGGTGGTTCCGGTGGCGGTCACGTTCGCCGCCGCCCGACTGTTGAAAGAGCCGGTCAGTACCGTTCGAGTGGCCGCGGTCGGCATCGGCTTCGCCGGCGTTCTACTGGTGATACGACCCTGGTCCGACGCCTTCAGCCCGTGGTTCCTGCTGGGTCTGGTCGGGGTGGTTCTAGTGGTCATCCGCGAGCTCGTGACCCGACAGGTGCGCCAAGATATTCCCTCTCTGGTCGTCGCCCTCGGTACCGCCATCATGATCACCGCCATGGGTTTGGTGGTGTCGGTTGTCCAGGGCTGGTCCGAGGTTTCAGCCGGCGAGATCGGGCTGTTGGCCACCGCCGCCGTCTTCCTGTCGGTCGGTTACATCGGCTCCATCGTGACCGTTCGCATCGGCGACCTCAGTTACAGCGCTCCGTTCCGATACACCGTCCTGGTGTTCGCCATAATCCTGCAGATCATCGTCTTCGATGACGTACCCGATGGGCTGACCCTGTTGGGTGCGGCCATCATCACCGCCGCCGGGCTATGGGTGATCGCCGCAGACCGGCAGGGTCCGGTTAGGCCGCAGTCGGAAGCCCATCAGGTGCTCGGAGAGCCGAACGAATCTCGGTGATGGCCAGAACCACGAAGAACTGGGCCACACTCAATCCGGCCATGGTGGCGCCACCGGCGGTGCCGGCATAGAAGCTGATGAGCAGACCAGCCACCACGGCAATAGACCCGAACAGCACCGACGTCACCATGATCAGCGGAATCCGACTGGTGACGAGCGAGGCGGTGGCCGGAGGACCTACCAGCAGGCCGAATACCAGTAGCGTTCCCACCGCACGAAAGCTGGCGACGATACTCAAGGCCAGCAGAACCATCATGGCCAGATGGGCCAACTTGGGCTGCATACCCAGACTCTGAGCTTTCAACGAGTTGAACGTGAGAGCCAGGAAAGGCCGATACAGCACGACACCGAGCACCAAGACGATGGCAGTGGCCACCAACTGAGTGTTGATGTCTGAGCGGGTGACGGCCAGAACGTCCCCGAACAGCAGCGATGTGACTTCGGTGGCGAACGATCTTGCCTTGGACACGATCACAATGCCCAGCGACAGCATGCCGACGAACAACAAGCCGATCCCCGTGTCCTCCCGAACGGTGGTGCGTGACGACACCAGAGTCACCATGCCGCCCATCACCGCCGCAGCCACCAAGGCTCCACCGATGGGACTGAAGCCCCACAACACGGCGATGGCGATACCGGGAATCACACCGTGAGCCAAGGCGTCACCTAGAAAAGCCAACCCACGCAGCACCACCCAGGTGCCGACCACGGAGGTGGCCACAACAGCCAGGATGCCGGCCAGCAGGGCTCGCTGCATGAACGCCGGTTCGAACGCTTCAATCACCTGGCCACTCTACCGTCAGCCATCAAAGTAAGAGTGATTCCCAATTTCGATTTGCCGGTATCATGAGAAGGTGACCGGATCGCTTCGCATCGATGCACTCAGCGTGCGCTACGGGGATGAACCCGCTCTCGACGCCGTCAGCGCCGAGATACCGGCCGGAACGTCGGTGGCCATCATCGGCCCCAACGGGTCAGGAAAGTCGACGCTGCTGAAAGCGGTTGCCGGCCTGATCCGGCCGGCAACCGGCAAGGTCGACTGTGGTGGCCAGTCGGTGGCTATCGTTCTGCAATCGACCGAGGTGGATCGAAGCGTTCCCCTCACGGTTAGTGACACGGTGGCCATGGCCCGCTACCCACACGTCGGGCTCCTGGGTCGACTTGGCGAGGACGACCGTCAAGCGATCGACTCGGCGTTGAGACTCATGGATCTGGAGCCGCTGGCCAGGCGGCAAACCCATCACCTGTCCGGCGGCCAGCGGCAGCGAACCTTCGTGGCGCAGGGGCTGGCTCAGGAAGCCGACATCCTGCTCCTGGACGAACCGCTGAACGGACTCGATGTGATGTCCCGATCACTCATTGCCGAGGCCCTCGATCAGACCCGGGCCAACGGTCGAACCGTCATCGTGACCACTCATAGCTTCGACGAGGCCGAGGAGTGCGACATGGTGATGCTGCTGGCAACCCGATGTGTAGCCGTCGGCACCCCCGACGAGGTTCTGACCGAAGACAATCTTCGCAAAGCTTTCGGTGGACGAATCATCCGAGTTGGCGACACTCTTATTCTCGACGACCCGCATCACGAGCACGAACATGCCCACTGACGATCCAAAGCCGGACACTCACCAGCTTGCGGCTGACTCGCTCAAGGCTCACGGGCACCGTTACAGCTCCGCTCGTCGACGTATTGTCGAGGCGTTGTTGCGAATCGACGGACCGGTCACCATTCCCCAGCTGGTTGAGGCCGACGACAGCTTGGCTCTTTCCAGCGCCTATCGCAATCTGTCGGTACTGGAAGAATCCGGGGTTGCCACCCGGGTAGTCACCCCCGACGACCACGCCCGCTTCGAGTTGGCCGAGCGGGTGACCAGGCGTCATCACCACCACATGATCTGCACTGACTGCGGCGATGTGCTGGATTTCGAGCTTCCTGAGAGCTTCGAAGATTCGCTGGATCGCGAACTTCATCAGGCGGGGCGGTCGGCCACCTTCACCATTGACCGCCACCACCTGGATCTGTTGGGAACCTGCTCAGACTGCGGGTGACGACCGCCTGCAGGAAGTGACCGGCTGACTATCCGAGCGCCTCCGCTATGCGGTTGGCGTTGGCGCGGACCATCTCGAGATAGGTGGCACCGTCGGAGTCGGCATCACCCAGAGACTCGGAGTAGAGCTCGACGACGGAGACATCGCCAACCTCGGCCGCCAGCGTCTCCGCCAAGGCGTTCGAGGCCGAAGTATCGGCAAAGATGGCGGGTACGCCTTCGGCTTCGATGACTTCGGCCAGCTCGGCCAACTCACCGGCGCTGGCACCGTCGGCGGTGGACCCACTGGGGACAACCGCTCCTACCACTTCGAAGCCGTAGCGATCGGCGAAGTAGCCGAACACTTCGTGGTTGGTGACCATGATGCGGCGATCCTCCGGTATGGCACTCACTAGTCCTTCAACCTCGGCATCGAGTTCGTTGAGCTGAGCGACATAGTCGTCGCCCGCTGCTTGAAGCGCAGAGGCGTCGACACCGTCAACTCCGCTCAGGAATGCAACAATTCCCTCCACCGCGTCAGCCATTCGGGCCGGGTCAGTGAAGAAGTGTGGGTCATCTCCGTCGTGGCCATGCTCGTCACCGTGCTCATCTTCGTCATGCTCATCTTCGTCACCGTGCTCATCCTCGTCATGCTCATCCTCGTCACCGTGCTCATCGCCATGTTCGTCGTGGCCACCTTCGGAAAGCTCGATGGTTTCGACGGCGTC
>JAHDFR010000136.1:0-5473 GCA_020628065.1 Acidimicrobiales bacterium | reverse complement strand
AGGTCTGGTCATAGCCGAAGGCCCCTAAGGACCAGGTCTGGTCATAGCCGAAGGCTATGACCAGGGGTATGGCGAGTTGCTGACGGGGTGGAGTTTTCCTTCGGCGTAGCGGCTGTAGCGGAACGGTTCCAGCAGCGCCTGCTCATGACCCAGGAGTTCCTCGGCCACTAGGGCACCTACGCCGATCATCTTGTAGCCGTGATTGGAGTCGGCGATGAAGTAGGCGTTCTGCGAGAACGTATCGAAGATGGGGAAGCTGTCGGGCGAGAAGCTGCCGATCCCGCCGGACGGCTCCGGCTTGATCAGATGACTCTTGCCTTCGAACCGCTTCTGGCAGTGCGACAACGCCGAGGTCCAGGTGCGGTAGAAGTCGCCTCCCACCACGAAGTCCGGGCTCTCAGGGCCGTACGGGTCAACCGCCACCTCGGCCGCCGGCTTGTCGACGATGTAGGGCATGTAGCCACCCTGCACACCACCGAAGGAGAAGTCGGGCTTGTAGTAGATGCCCCACGGGCCTTCCACCACCAGCTCGCCATCGTCGTCGTACAACGGAGCGTCGGTGTCGATGTGGATCACCGGCGGCATGTTGCCGTCGTTGTCCACCAGGTAACCGGGGTCGACGCCCAGCGTGCCCTCCTGCAGCGCCCAATAGATCCAGGTTGGTCGCTCAATTGAGTCACCGCCGTCAGGGCTGGCAATCGTCGTGGTCGTCGGCAGGTCGAGCCAGGCCCACGGCGCTTGCACCCACGGACCGACGGCAATAACCACGTGGTCACAGCCAATAGTTCCCTGGTCGGTTTCGACTGCCGTCACAGCACCACCGTCAGTAACAAAACCGGTGACTTCAACGCCGCCGCGCACGTCGACACCGGCCGCTTCGGCTTTGCCTAACAGCCCCCGCAGGGACTTCATGTTGTTGGCGTAGCCGCCCTTCTTCTCGTGCAACACCGACGTGATGCCTTGAGCCCGCCAGTCGTGGAAGATGCCCTCCATGTACTCCTGGCACTCGGCCGCACCCTCGATGAACGACGACTCGTAGCCAATGGCCTTCTGCTGCTCGTAGATCGACAGCACGTCCTCATGCATACCCTCGTGGCTGATCTGCATGTAGCCGACCGGATGGTACGAGTAGGCCTCGGTGTCGCTCTCCCATACCCCGACAGAGTGAGCCATCAACTCCCTCATAGCCGGCTGGAAGTAGTTGTTGCGGACCACGCCGCAGGCAATACCGGAAGCACCGGCACCAACCGCCTTTTTGTCAATAACAATGACGTCGTCACCCGAGCCGCGGCCCGATGACTCCAACTTGCGGGCCAAATGCATGGCCGTTGACAGGCCGTGAATACCGGCCCCGATGATCACATACTTCTTACCGGAGGGGATGGACATGGTGAACTTTCTCCTGAACCGTTGGGACTTGTCCGTGGCAATGCGATGAGGCCCTTGGGCCGAAGAGCAAAATAGATACTAAGTGGATCCGTCGGCCGCGCCGACGGATCCAGTTAGTGAGCCGACGGGGGCTCCCAGCCTTCGAGTACCGGCGCCTTCCAGTCGGTACCCACGGTCTTGCACTGGTCGAGGGGAACCCACGAGCCGAGATCAATCTGCGGATACTTGCAGTGGATCTCCTTGAGTTGGATTCCGTACGAGTTTCCATCGGTCAGGTGTTTCATCAACACCTTGCGGGCGTACTCGTCCTCCCGACCCTTGGGAATGTCAAAGTAGATCTTCACAAACGAGTTGGAGTAGCGGTCGAACACCGCCGGGTACCCGTCCTCTTCGAGGAGATGGATGTCTTCCAGCCAGTTGAGATCGTCACCGGGAGTGAGGGCCATCAAGTCGATGTCCTCAACCAGTGAGCGGTCCTCCTGGTAGTCGTAGCGTTTGCCGGCCAGCACCTCGGCGTCAATGCCGACGGTGCGCTTTCCGGTATCGGACTTTGATGCACTCATGATCAGTTACCTGCCTGCTTCTCAATCAGTTCACGCATTTCGGCCAGAGCACGCTCTTCCGACACGCCTGGAATGTAGGTGGTACCGGCCAGAGGCACCTTTGCCATGGCCGACGCCTCATAGGTCAGAGCGGCCAGATCTTCCGGCTCCAGCGAGTGGATGTCGGTCTTGCCGCAGGCTCGGGCCAGCATCTGAACTTCCATGGTCAAGGTGATCAGGAAGTTGTAGACCCGCAGCGCCGCCTCGTCCACGTCGAGCCGCTTGCGCAGTTCAACGTCCTGAGTGGCCACGCCCACCGGGCAACGGCCGGTGTGGCAGTGATAACACTGACCAGCCGGCACGCCGATGGTGCCTTCGTAGTCGGTGACCCCTGGAATCTCCTTGTTGCAGTTCAGGGCCATCAGCGCCGCTGTTCCCAGAGCGCAGGCGTCGGCTCCGAGAGCCAGGCACTTGGCCACGTCGCCGCCGTTTCGGATACCGCCGGCCACTACGAGGCTGATGTCGTCGGCCAGACCGACGTCTTCCAGCGCCCGTCGGGCTTCGGGAATGGCCGCCATCAACGGGATGCCGGTTTCCTCGGTTGCGAGGTGAGGTCCGGCTCCGGTGCCACCTTCGGCGCCATCGAGGAAGATGGAGTCGGGGCCGCACTTGGCCGCCATACGAACGTCGTCGTAGACCCTGGACGATCCGAGCTTGAGCTGGATCGGCACCTGGTAGTCGGTAGCCTCCCGGATCTCCTGAATCTTCAGCGAGAGATCGTCCGGGCCGATCCAGTCCGGATGCCGGGCCGGGGACCGCTGATCGATTCCGGCCGGAAGCGACCGCATCTCGGCCACCTGCTCGGTGACCTTCTGGCCCATCAGGTGACCGCCAAGGCCGACCTTACAGCCCTGGCCAATGAAGAACTCGACGGCGTCGGCCAACATCAGGTGATGAGGGTTGAAGCCGTACCGGCTCTGGATGACCTGGTAGAACCATTTGGTCGACAGGTCCCGTTCCGGTGGGATCATGCCGCCCTCACCCGAACACGTCGCCGTTCCCGCCATGGAAGCGCCCTTGGCCAAGGCCATCTTGGCTTCGATCGACAGCGCCCCGAAGCTCATGCCGGTGATGTACACCGGTATGTCCAGCTCCAACGGCTTCTTGGCGAACCGACCGCCGATGACGGTCTTGGTTTCGCACTTCTCCCGGTAGCCCTCGATAACAAATCGGGTGAGCGTGCCGGGAAGGAACACCAGCTCGTCCCAGTGCGGGATCTTCTTGAACATCGAGAAGCCACGCATCCGGTAACGTCCAAGCTCGGACTTCACGTGGATGTCGTTGATGACGGTCGGGGTGAAGATCTGACTTTGACCCAAATTGTCGGTTTGGGCGTTGGTCAGAAGCTCATCTTGAGCGTCCTGGGCGGCGGCCGTCTTGGCGGTCGCCGTTTTGAGGTTCTGTTCTGTCATGTCTGCAGTCCTTCCCAGCGCTTAGATGACGAGCTTGCGCTCAGAAGGCTCAAGCGAGTCGTAGTTGTGTAGTTGCTTGCCGCAGACGAACTTCTGGAACTCCGGTGGAGTCCCCAAGTCGTAGATCTTGAACTTGCGGTTAATGAACTCGGTGTCGGCGTCGTCCCATTCGCCGGGGACGCAGTCCACCCCGAGGGAGGCGATCTTGCCGGCGACGTAGATCTCGCCGTCGTACATCGAGTCGCCCAGGTTGTCTCCGGCGTTCCCGCAGATCACCTGTTTGCCTCGCTGCATCATGAACCCGGTGTTGATACCGACCGAGCCCATCACGATGATGTTGCCGCCCTTTTGGTCAATACCGGTTCGGGCGCCGACGTCACCCTTGATGACCAGATCTCCACCTCGAAGGGCGGCCCCGGTCAGCGACCCGGCGCCGCCTTCAACAACAATCGAACCGGCCATCATGTTTTCGGCCGCCGACCAGCCGACTCGTCCACTGATGTGAACTTCCGGTCCGTCGATCAGGCCAAAGGCGAACCAGCCGGGCGAGCCCTCGACGTTGATCTTGCAGCGGCGGAGGATGCCGACACCAACCGAGTGCTTGGCCCCCGGGTTGGCGATCGTCACTTCCTCCATGCCTTCCACGTTCACCAGACGCTTCAGCTCAAGGTTGATCAGTCGAGTCGACAGGTCGGTGGCGTCAATCCTCGCTCTCTTGCCGTCGATCTCAGCTGTACCCGGCGCCTCGGCATCCGGTTCGGCCAACCCGCGGGCGTCGTAGTTGACGCCAGACCGTGACCCTGCAACTTCGGTCGTCATTGTCCTACCTCCACGATGTTCGGCGAGTTGCGAAGCAACTCGTAGTGCCCGCAGGGCACACCTAGACCTGCCATACCAGAACCTCTCGCTCGTAGGGGTCACGGGTTTCCACATCAACACCGGTCAAGGCCCGAATGGCGATCTCCTCCGACGCCACTGCCACCAGATCGTCAGACTCGAACAGCACCAACGGCTTGGCCGCCATTTCATCCTTGGCCACGCCAAGTTCGTTGCCGGTCACGCACAGGTAGGTGAAGACCCCGTCGAGGTCGTCCAGGCTCTGCTTCATCGCCGTCTCCAGCGAAGCCCCACCTTCCATCTTCTCGGCCAGGTACACGGCGATAATCTCCGAGTCGCACTCCGACTGGAACCGGTGTCCGCTGCGCTCGAGGCGGCGACGCCACTGGTGATAGTTGGTCAACTGGCCGTTGTGGACCACGGCAACGTCGGCGAACGGGTAGGCCCAGTACGGGTGGGCTGAAGCCAGATCGACATCAGACTCGGTGGCCATACGGACGTGGCCCATGCCGTGGGTGCCGTTGAAGCCATTGAGCCGATACTGGTCGGCCACAGTGGCGGCGTCGCCCAGGTCTTTGACAATCTCAAGTGAGTTACCCAACGACAGCACCTCGCAGCCGGGAACGTCCTCCAGGTAGTCGGCCAGGGGCTTGAGTTCACCCGAGTACCGCAGCGTGGCCCTGAAGGCGTAGCCGGTCTCTGAGTTCATGGTTGCCACCTGAGCCCCGATCTTGGCCAAGCGGGATTCGATCTCGGCCCGGTTGCGTTCCAGGCGTTCGTCCATCCCAATGCCGGTGGCCTTTAGAGGCTCAGCCAACACAAATCGAATGACCACAAGGTCGTCGGATGGTCCGTAGAGGGCGTACCCGGTGGAGTCCGGCCCACGGTGCTTCATGGCTTGAAGCATGCGGGTCAACTCGGCACCGAGATCAGCCGGACCATCGCGGTGAATCACACCGGCAATGCCGCACATAGCTGTCTCCTTATTTCTGAGTCTGTTGAGGTTCGTCTAGTCGGGTTGAATTTGCGATAAGGCCCAGACCGTTCACGGGCCAGGACGATGCGGCTCTTGAGCCGAAGAGCAATATCAGGGCAGGATGTCCAGATACTCGTTGACATCCCAGTCGGTGACGGTGGCCATGAAACGCTCCCACTCGTCGCGCTTGTAGTGCTCGAACACTTTGTACATCTCGTCCGGCATGGCGCTCTTGATGACCTCGTCCTGGTCCAAGG
>JAHDFR010000358.1:1251-1877 GCA_020628065.1 Acidimicrobiales bacterium | reverse complement strand
ACCCCTCCGCGCCGGTGAGCGAGACGAGCGCATCGAAGGAGAACCCGAGCGTCTCTGCGGCGTACGGCTGGATATGCGCTGCGGTTGCAGCGGATCCGGGCGGCGCTACCAGCGTGACGTCCAGGTCACCGACTTCCTTGGTCATCGCGCCCATGGCCTTGAACAGCTCGCCAGAGCCGGCGAAGCCACTGCGTTCAACCGTCTGGTGGGCGTTGATGTAGGCGACCCAGTCGCGGTCCGTGTGTGTCGTCTCGGTGCCCTTGAGGATCGCGGTGGAGATGCCATCGCTGCTGTCCACGGTGAGCTTCAAGCCGGGCGTCTCAAGGCCCGCAAACTGCTGAGCCTCCTCGTAGACCTCGATCGTGACGAGCTGGTCCGAGTCCTTGCCCGCGGAGCTGGCCGCATACTTCCAGTGGCCCGTCACGCGCACTGTGGCGGCATGGTCGGCTGGCCGTGGTGGACGCTGTCCGTCGCGGGATTGCGGGATGTACGCAACGGCCACTCGTGTGCCGCCATTGAAGGTGGCAAGCTCGATGCCTTGGTTTTCCCAGATGCGCGCCCAGAGGACGCCGTTGGTTTCTGGGTCGTCGGCGTTGGAGCCGAGGGCGGTGGTGACGGCTTTGTGG
>JAHDFR010000358.1:0-1241 GCA_020628065.1 Acidimicrobiales bacterium | reverse complement strand
ATGAGGGAAATGTCGTTCATTGGCCCACTATGGCTTGCGGGTCGAACCTCGGTTTCTGCCGAGACTAGCTATTGGCTTGGTCAATCAAGGTGTGGATCGCCAGAGCTGCTTGTTGTGGTACTACGCCGTTGCCGAGCATCTTCAAAGCGGACCCGCGCTTGTCGATGACATCGGTGACGTGGCCTTCCGGAAGCCCCATCATCCATTCGACGAATCCTGGGTTGAGTCGGAGGTTGTCTCGAACTCCAAAGCCAGCATCGCCCGGTATGTCGAGTTCGTCGCGTTGGGGCGGTTCATGTTGCGCATCACTGCCGACGGCCTGCCGCAGCCCTTCGTGCCCAGGGCGGCCTCCGGGGTAGGTAAGAGGGCTTGGTGCTGGTCGCCCGATGACGCTTTCCCATCGTGCGACTGCGGCTGCGTAGGGGCCGAACCCACTGCCCCCGGCAGCGTCGGTAACGTCGACCCGTTCTTCTGCTTTTGATAGCCCGCGTTCTTGTGGTCGTTGGCCGTAGGGGTGGGGAGCAGCGCCATTTGGCCCTCGAGTCGTGAACGCGGGTTGCCAATGCAGTCCGGATCCCTCATCGGGTGGCTCATTGCGTCCGTGGCGCGAGACGTCCCAAGCAAGGCAGAAACATCGTTCACGCCGGTGGGGGGCGCCGATGTCGGACGCTCGGACAGTTGTCCATTCCGCATCGAACCCGTTGCGGGCCAGCGCCGCACAGACTCTGGCCATAGCGTCCCCGTCGTTTGCGCTGAGCAGCCCGCGCACGTTTTCCAACAGGAGCCATCGCACACCACTTCGGCGGGCAAGGTCGGTGACGTCATCGATCAACCATCTTTCGTCGTTTACGCCGGCGCGTTTGCCGGCCTGTGAGAACGGTTGGCATGGGAAACCGGCCGTCATGATGTCCACTTGTGGTGGGTCGGTGATCTGCGTGAGGTCACCGAGGTTGGTTGCGTTGGGCCAATGGTGGGCCATGACCTTGGATGCGTTCTTGTCGATCTCTGAGTACCAGTCGAGTTCGATGGGAATGTCGGCGAGCTGAAGGCCTATCTCAAGGCCGCCGTAACCGGCGCACAGGGCGGCGGCGCGGAGTGGAGGTTTCATACCAGCCCCGACTTTCGATAGACCTTGCGACCCGTGCGTTCGTCGATGTCGTACTCCCGCGGGGCGCTCACATGATTGGTTTCGTGCTCGGGTTCGTTGATTTCGGCCACGTGGTTATCCACAGGTTCTGGGC
>JAHDFR010000135.1:2405-11878 GCA_020628065.1 Acidimicrobiales bacterium | reverse complement strand
ACTAGAGAGCCCGAGTTGGAAGATGGCGCCGTCGCAACGGTGCGGGCACTAGCCCACTGCATTGGTCGGAAGACTGTCGGGGGTCACCACCACGACAACCGTCTGCTCGGCGTGATCCAAGATGTGCTCGACGTTTGGACCGAGGCTGGGTCGCACCTCCTCCATTCGCCGCAGCTGGGCCCCGACGATGATCAAATCGGCGTCGATGTCACCGGCGTGTCGAACGATGTCAAGCCCCGGTGAAGCGGCGAACCGGATTTCCAGCTCCGGCTCGGCTGCGGCGTTGGTGTCGACGATGTAGTCATGGGCCTCGTCGAGAAGACGTTCTCCGACCTCATCAACCAGTTCGCTTTCTCCGTCGCCTCGGAATAGACCGAAGAAGCCACCGGCATGTTCGAACTGAGGGCGATAGATGACATGGCTGAGGGTCAGCTTGGTACCGAGGTTGGCTGAAAGATTGGCCGCCAACTCAACAGCACCCCGGGAGGAGGCACTCCCGACGACGGGAAGCAAAGCATGACCAAAGGCGCCGGGAAGCCGGCCCGGCTGGTTCATGGCCTTCCGTACAAGCACAACCGGCACCTCGGTCTGACGGAGCACTTCGGTGACCAGGCTGGACACCGGCAGGCGCTGTTGACCGGTTATCTCGTGGCGGGCTCCGAGGGTGATGACCCCGTAACCCAAGCGAGAGCGGGCAACGATTTCAGCCGCCACCTCCTCATCGCTGCCGTCAACACCGGCTTCGGTCCTTTCGACCGTGCGACCGAACAAGACGTTGTTGATGGCCTCGGTGTCCGGTTCGGCCACGGCATCGCCCAACTGCATGATCGTGGCACCGACTTCTTGGGGCCAAGCGAAGTGCCCAACCTGTGCAGCCACCAAGCTGTCGGCCTCGGCATCAAACGGCACAAGAAGACGACTGTTTCGTACCAGCAGGTTCGAGTCCAGTGCCCGCTCTCTCGCCAGTCTCTCCCGCTCGATCACCGACCCTTCCAGCCCTCGACTGAAGACCCGAAGACCGATGGAGGCCACCAAGGATGTGACCAGAGGAATCATCACAATGATGGTGAACGCCGTCTGATTGAACACCCCTAGTGACAATCCCACGGTGGCGATAATGATCTCCAACGCCCCGCGTGCGTTGAGGCCAGAACCAAGCACCAGACCTTCCTGACTGGTTAGACCGGCGGCCCGGGCACCTATGAACGCCCCGGCGAACTTGAGTAGCAGCGCCACCGCCAACAGTGCCAGCGCCCACAGCAAAGCCTCACCCCTCAGCAACGACAGGTCGAGCCGCAGGCCGGCAGTGGCAAAGAACAGCGGAGCAAACAGAACCGCTGTCAACTCCTCGATGAGATGCTCGGCTTCGTTCTGGTGGAACCGGGAACGAGTCAAAATGACACCGGCTACAAACGTTCCCAGTACCGCCTCGACCCCGATGGCTTGGGTGATCACCCCGAATACCAACATGGTCGAGACGATGACCGTTAAGGCCCCACTGACGTTGCGGCCGTTCCGGCGCACGTACCGTAGCGAACGATCCACCACCCATTGACCGACCGTCAGGGCCCCGATCATAAAGGCGGCCAGGGCGGCGATGGTAAAGAGCGCTTGAGAGATCGACAGCTCCCCTGACGCTGCCAAACCGGCGATCACGCCCAGAATGACCCAACCGATAAGGTCATTGGCCATTCCGGCGGCGATCGTGATTTGGCCAACGTCGCGACGCATCAAGCCAAGGTCACCCAAGATTTTGGCCACCACTGCCAAAGCCGACACCGCCACGCTGGCGGCCACGAACAACGCAAACACCAACCGACTCGGCTGGCTGCCGTCCAACGACCCGTAGAACTCGGCCGGCATGGACCAACCCACCAGCAGGCCACCGGCCAGTGGCACGACCACACTGCCGAGAGTGACCAGAAAGGCGGCCCGACCTAGTCGGGTAATGAGGTCAAGGTCGGTTTCAAAGCCGGCGACTACCAGCAAGAACGCCGCCCCAAACCACGACACGGCCAGGATCATGGCCGACTGGGTGATGCCGTACTCGTCTGAAGGGAGGAACCATTCGAAACCACCCGGCCAGATCAGCCCGAACACACTCGGCCCGAGCAACAGTCCGGCTGACAGCTCGCCGACGACCGACGGCAAACCCACCTTCCGGGCAGCGGCACCGAGTATGCGGGCAACCGCGAACAGTGCCAGCAGCTGGGTCCAAAAAACCAACAGCTCGTGGTGGCTAAGGCTTCTAAGCACTGAGTCTTGATTCCATAACGCTCAGCACCCACCAGTTGTTGGAGCGGCAGGCAAAGAACCGTACGGGGCCGTCCGGTACATGTGAATCGGCGGCTTCGCTGAGGTGAATCCTGAAGAAGGCCATTGAAACTTCTGTTGTCGCCCAGTCACGGACCAGCCGCAACGGCCAAACGCAGCGGGTTGGTCCGCTAGCGACGACGATCGATATCGGCTTGTCCTGGGACATCCTAGCCACCGGGGCCGGGAACCCCGGCTTGGACAACGAACCAGCATCCATCGGCCGTGCTCGGCCGAAGACAAGCACTCGCCGCCAACTCAGCCCGCCTGATGACTCGTCGGCCGAACATGTTGGCCGGCCGGCCATCGGACAACCCGACTCAGATGTCGTAGCGGGCCAGCACCGGGGCGTGGTCGCTTGGCTTGGTTCCTTTGCGGGCGTTGCGGTCGACCAAGTCCAGGCGGCAACGCTCAGCCAGCGACTCTGATGCCAGGAGATAGTCGATCCTCATCCCTTGGCGTTTATGGAATCGCCCGGCCTGATAGTCGTAGTAACTGAACAGCCCGGCGTCGTCGTATCGCTGACGAAAGGTGTCAACGAGGCCCCAATGGCGGACGGCCGCCACTGCTGAACGTTCGGCATCGGTGACATGAGTCAGGCCTTCAAACGACGCCCGATCCCACACGTCGCGATCCTCCGGTGCCACGTTCCAGTCACCGGCGACGACCACGTGGTCTGAGGGTTTGGCGGTTGCGTCAAGATGAGCGACCAGTCGGCTCAGCCAACTCAGCTTGTACTGGTAGTGATCATCATCAACGGCCCGCCCGTTGGGTACGTAGACGCTGTGGATCCGGACCCCGCCGCAGCTGGCCGAGATCAGACGGGCATCGGTGTCAGGCTCCAGCGACGGGTCGAACCCGTCGACCACATCATCAAGTCCGACGTTCGACAAGATGGCGACTCCGTTCCACTGCCCCTGACCGTGGTGTGCCACCTCGTAGCCAAGACTATTGAAGACATCGGTAGGGACGGCTTCGTCAGCCAGCTTGGTCTCCTGCAGGCAGACAACGTTTGGTTGGACCTCGGCCAGCCACTGCTCGACCCGCGGCATGCGGGCGTTTAACGAGTTCACATTCCAGGTGGCGACCAGCATGGCCAGTACCCTAGCGGCGCCACCTGAACCGGGCCGACAGGTCGTCATGATTGATGCCACAAACAGTCGAGAAAGCTTGTTCGATTGCACAATCGCAACTCTTCCGACGGCATCATCAGCGACTAGGATCAGTGCGTGAGCTCTCCAGAAAACGACTCCGCCGACGATCAATCGGACTCGACAGCCGGCCCAAATTCGTGGTTCGTCGACGAGCTGTACAACCAGTACCTCGACAATCCAAGATCGGTCCCCGACCAGTGGCAGAAAATCTTTGCCGACGGGAAGCCGACCGGCTCCGTCGCCACCACCGAGCCTGAAGGCGAAACGGTCTGGTTTGACGGTTCCCCTTTGCAGAGGGACACCGCTACGGTCAACCCGTCAAGACGACCGGAACCCGCATCGGCGGCCGCCGAGGCGACCCCTCCGGCGACGGCACCATCCCCGGTCCCGTCGGCGACAGCCGAGTCTCAATCATCAAATGGAGTTGCTGCGGCGACGCCGTCGCCCGCTGCACCCGAACCCGCACCCGCACCCGCACCCGAAGAGTCAGCTGAAGAAGTGGCGGCCGAACCGCAGGGCGAACCCATTCGTGGCGTGGCCGCCCGGATCGCTGCCAACATGGAAGCAAGCCTTGAGGTGCCTACAGCCACCAGCTTCCGCGAAGTCCCAGCCAAGCTGCTGGAGATCAACCGCACCATTCTCAACAATCACCTCAAGCGGGTGCGAGGCGGCAAGGTCAGCTTCACCCACGTCATCGGTTACGCCGTGGTTCAGGCGGTGAAGGCGGTTGCTCCATCACTCAGCAACCACTATGAAACCGATGATGACGGAAAGCCGGTACTGGTTCGCAATCCGCACATCAATCTCGGCATCGCCGTGGACATGGAGAAGAGCGACGGCTCGCGCACGTTGCTTGTTCCGGTCATCAAGGGCGCCGATTCCATGGCCTTCGACGAGTTCGTCGACTATTACGAAGATCTGATCGCCAAGGTCAAGGGTGGCACCATCGGCATCGATGACATGACCGGGGCCACCATGACTCTCACCAACCCCGGCACCATCGGTACCGTCCAATCGGTTCCCCGCCTGATGCCAGGGCAAGGAGCCATCATCGGGGTTGGCCGCATCGGCTACCCAACCGAATTCCAAGCCGCTGATCCGAAGATGCTGGCTCAGTTGGGCGTATCCAAGATCATCGCCATCACGTCAACCTACGATCACCGCATCATTCAGGGTGCCGAGTCGGGCATGTTCCTCAAGAAGGTCCATGAACTCCTGCTGGGCGAAGACCAGTTCTATGACCAATGCTTCGCTGCCGTAGGCGTACCCTACGAGGCCGTCAAGTGGCGGATAGACCACGGCGCCGCCGAGCATGAAGACAGCGTTCACGGCGCGGTTGCCAAACAGCTCTCGGTCAACACCTTGATCAACCAGTATCGGGTTCGAGGCCATCTGATCGCCAACACCAATCCCCTGGCCGACAAGGCGGCGGCCATGCACCCCGAGTTGGATCCCGCCACCTACGGGCTGACCATCTGGGATCTGGATCGCGAGTTTCTAACCGGCGCCGAAGACGGCATCTACGCCTCCATAGGCGGCGAGGCCCGGATGATGAAGTTGGGCGACATCCTCGGTGTCTTGCGGGACGCCTACTGCCGCTCGGTAGGTGTGGAGTACATGCACATCGCCGATCCCGGCGAGAAGCGGTGGATCCAGGACCAGGTTGAGGGCAACCCCGTCAAGTTCGAACGAGACGAACAGGGCCACATTCTGGAACGGCTCACTGCGGCCGAGGCCCTGGAGCTGTTCCTGGCCAAGCGCTATGTCGGCCAAAAGCGTTTTGGTATCGAAGGCTGTGAGAGCGCCATACCAATTTTGGACGCCGTGCTGTCGTCAGCCGCTGACGACGACATGGAACGAGCGGTCATAGGCATGGCCCACCGGGGCCGCCTCAACGTCTTGGTCAACACCATGGGTAAGCGTTACCAGGATCTGTTCACCGAGTTTGAAGGGGCGGTTGACGAGACGGCCGTTCAAGGAAGCGGCGACGTCAAATATCACCTCGGCCAGGTGGGCAAGCATCAGAGCCCCGACGGCCATCAGATCGATATCGAGCTGGCCGCCAACCCGTCCCATCTGGAGGCGGTCGATCCGGTGGTGGTCGGCATGGTGCGGGCCTACATGGATCAATCCACGTCCGGCAACTACCCGATCCTTCCCATTCTCATTCACGGCGACGCCGCCTTCGCCGGCCAGGGCGTCGTTACCGAAACGCTCAACCTGTCGCAGGTCAAGGGCTACAAGGTCGGTGGAACCATCCACCTGATCATCAACAATCAGCTCGGTTATACCACCGCCCCACACCAGTCCCGGTCGTCGCAGTACTCAACCGATGTGGCCAAAACGGTGCAGGCCCCCATCTTCCACGTCAACGCCGACGATCCGGAGGCCTGTGTCCGGGTGGCGCAGCTGGCCTTCGACTATCGGCAGAAGTTCAACAAGGACGTGGTGATCGACATGATCGGCTATCGCCGATTCGGTCACAACGAAGGCGACGATCCCAGCTACACCCAACCGATGATGTACCGCAAGATCGCCGAGCGGCCCTCGGTCCGAACGCTGTACACCCAGGCCCTTATCGACCGGGGGGACATCTCGTTGGCCGAGGCCGACGAGGCCATGGACTACTTCCAGCACGTCCTGCAGGACGCCCTGGACCAGACCAGGGGCTCGGCGCCCGCCGAAGAAGTGCGAGCCCGGCCTGCTCCTCCGGCAGCCGGCGTGCTCCCGCACGTGGAGACCGGGGTAAGCAACGAAACGTTGACCAACATCTACCGGACCATGCAGACCACCCCGGACGGCTTCACCGTTCACCCGAAGCTGGCCAAGCAGCTGCAGTCCCGTGACGCCATGTTTGAGTCCGGCGAGGTCGACTGGGCTCTGGGTGAAGCCTTCGCCCTCGGCTCACTTCTGGCTGACGGGGTGTCGGTTCGCCTGGCCGGACAGGATTCCCGACGGGGCACGTTCGCTCACCGGCACGCCACCCTGCACGACTACGAGACCGGTGAGGAACATACACCGCTCGATGGGGTTGCCGATGTGGCCACCGACTTCTGGGTCTACGACTCAACGCTGTCGGAGTACGCCGGTCTCGGTTTTGAATACGGCTACGCCGTGGCCAACCCTCACGCCCTGGTGCTTTGGGAAGCGCAGTTCGGCGACTTCGCCAACGGCGCTCAAATCATCATCGATCAGTTCCTGGTGGCTTCCGAGGACAAGTGGAGCCAGTCCATCAATCTGGTGATGCTCCTTCCACACGGCTACGAGGGCCAGGGGCCCGAGCACTCTTCAGGACGGCTGGAGCGCTTCCTCCTGCTGTCGGCGGAGGACAACATTCAAGTGGCCAACGTGACAACAGCGGCGCAGTTCTTCCATCTGATCCGACGCCAGGTAGTGCGCACAAACTCCCGGCCGTTGGTGGTCTTCACCCCAAAGTCATTGCTGCGGGCCAAGACATCGCGATCACCTCTTACCGCCCTGACCCGAGGATCGTTCGAGGAAGTCTTGGACGACAACGTGGAGAACCCCTCGGCGGTAAAACGAATTGTCTTCGCTTCCGGCAAGGTGGCGGTCGAGGCCATGGACTATCGCAACGAGAACAACATCGACCAGGTTGCCATCGTCAGGGTCGAGCAGCTGTATCCCTGGCCGTTCAAGCGGGTGGCTCAGGCAGTTGAGCGCTACTTCAACGCTCGAGAGATCGTCTGGCTGCAGGAGGAGCCCGAGAACATGGGCGCTTGGAATGCGGTTAAGGGACGGCTGTACGAGGCCCACGGCGACACCCACGAGATTCGTCGGGTCAGCCGACCGGAGTCGGGAAGTCCGGCGACCGGATCGGTGGTCATCCATCGCCAAGAGCAGTCACAACTCCTCGACCGAGCGTTCGGCGGTCTCAGCACTCCCAGCTGATCCGCGTCAGACTGGACCTGCCAGTCATTCGATAAAGAGATCGGAAAGACTGACGTCAACCAGGGCGTCAAGCTCTCGCAGCGCCTGAGCTTCGGTGACGACCTTGATGGTCGTCATGCCCATCCGGCGCGCCGGTTTCAAGTTGATGCCCAGGTCGTCGAGGAAGATCACTTCGGCGGCCGAGGCCCCGGCGACGGCAAGCGCATGTTGGTAGAACTGTGCTTCCGGTTTGCGAACGCCAACCTCTGACGACTCGATGACGTGGTCGAACAGTTCCAGAACTTCAGCTCGCTCCGGGCTGTTGTCATCGGCGGCGAAGTTGTTGGTGAGACACGACAGTGCGTATCCGCCGTCTCGTAGCCGACGGAGGGTCTCCACCATCGACGGCCGGATGTCGGTTGACAGCATCGCCAGGATGCGGGCACCGTCCATGTCATAGCCAAGGGCGGAAGCTTCGGCTTCGAACACCGGCTGAAACCCGAGCGGCGAGAGCTCGTTTCGTTCCAGTTGAGCCCAGGCGTTTGAGTCCGGGTTGGTGGAATTGATCGTGCGAATCGTTCCCTCCGGCGCTCCGACCTCCTGCTCGTAGGCGGCGAAGGCATCAAAGGGACTGGTGGTGATGACACCCCCGAAGTCGAAGAAGACGGTTGTGATCGAGACCGAACCCATTGGGCGATGGTAGCGGCGTTGATCCGTAGCAAACCGACCCGACGCGCCATCACCCGTCCGGTGCAAACACCTTCGCGCCGCTGTGGTCAACATCGGTTATCCGCGTCATTTCTCGCTGGAGGCGTTCGGTTTGGCTGCGTCATGTGATTGACTGTGCAATGTCATGAGTCGCCGACGTCGACACGTCGTCATCGATGGTTCCAACGTTGCCACCGAGGGACGATCGCTTCCCAGCCTCGCTCAACTGCGCGAGGCAATAGACGCGTTCTCCAACGAGCGTCCTAAAGATCAGTTGACAATCGTGGTGGATGCCACCTTCGGTCACCGCATCAACAAGTCCGAGCGCGCCGCGTTCAACAAGGCGGTCGACGGCGGTGAGATCGTGGTGCCGCCGGCGGGAGCGGTTGGCCGGGGCGACGGTTTTATTCTTCAGATCGCCGACAAGGCCGATGCGGTCGTGTTGTCCAATGACTCGTTCCAGGAGTTCCACGGCGATCATCAGTGGTTGTTCGACGACGGTCGTCTTCTAGGGGCCAAGCCCATTGAAGGCATCGGCTGGGTGTTTGTTGAGCGGGTGCCTGTCCGTGGACCGGTGAGCCGACGAGCGGAGCGGATGTCGAACCGGTCCCGCGAGCGGGAAGTCTCCTCCGAGTCGACCAAAGCCGTCGTCAAGGGCAGGAAACGCGGAGCATCCAAAGAGCCTGCCAAGGGCAAGAAGCGCAGCGCGTCCGACGACAGCAAATCCGCTCGACCTAAGAACGTAAGGAGCAAGTCCGACGGCGCCAAGGAGCGGCATAGCGATCCGTCGCCGAAGAGTCGTTCGGGGAAGGGCCGGTCGGACAAGGCGGCTTCGGAGAAGAACAAGCTCAACGACAAGGCCTCGTTCGTCGGCTTCATCGCCGTTAACTCCATTGGCGACATCGTCGAAGGCGCAATCGACCAGTTCTCGTCTCACGGCTGTTACCTGCAGGCAAGCGGCGCAACCTGCTATTTGCCGGTCAAAGCCATGGGCTCGCCTCCCCCACAACGAGCACGCGATGTTGTTCGCCTCGGGGACACCGTCAGGGTCAAAGTCGAGTCACTCGACTCGGATCGTCGGGGGATCAATGTGTCTTTGGTTGATGCCCCGATACCTTTGTCAAGTCGAAAGTCGGCCGATGCCAAAACATCAGCTCGCCGACGCACCAGATCGTCCAACTCGAATTCGCGGAAGCGGACCGAGGGCGAGAAGCAAGCTACCAACATGAGGAGCACTGAATCCGTGGCTACTAAGACCACCAAGAAATCGTCCGCCAAGAAAGCTGCGAAGAAAGCTCCGGCCAAGAAGACTGCAGCAAAGAAGGCCACCAAGAAAGCACCGGCCAAGAAGACTGCAGCAAAGAAGGCCACCAAGAAAGCACCGGCCAAGAAGGCCACAGCAAAGAAGGC
>JAHDFR010000135.1:0-2305 GCA_020628065.1 Acidimicrobiales bacterium | reverse complement strand
CCGGCCAAGAAGACTGCAGCCAAGAAGGCCACCAAGAAGGCACCGTCGGCCGGTCTCAAGAAGCGGACGTCTTCAGCCAAGAAGTCCGGAGCAAAGCGTCAGGCCAAGGCCAAGACCAGCTCTCAGGCCAAGAAGGCTCGGCGCTAACGGTCAAGTCGGTCGAACTGGTCCGATAGCCTCGACCCCATGTCGGCTCAGTTCATTTACACCATGCACAAAGTCGGGAGGTTTCATCCTCCCGACCGCCAGGTGCTGGAAAACATCACGCTCGCCTTCTACCCCGGAGCGAAGATCGGGGTGCTGGGCTCGAACGGCGCCGGCAAGTCATCACTGCTGAAAATCATGGCTGGCATCGACGACGGCTTTACCGGCGATGCCCGGCTTACTCCTGGGTTCACGGTGGGCTATCTCGAACAGGAGCCGTCGCTGGACTCATCCAAGGACGTCCGCGGAAACGTAATGGATGGCGCCGGCGAGACCGTTCAGCTGCTGGCCGACTACGAGGCGGTACTCGCCGGATGGTCGGACCCTGACGCCGACTACGAGAAGCTGGGAGCGCGGCAGGCCGATCTGGAAGACAAGATGACCGCTTCGGGAGCATGGGATCTTCAGCGAACACTGGAGATCGCCATGGAGGCGCTACGGCTGCCACCGGCTGACGGCGGGGTGGACGACCTTTCCGGTGGTGAACGTCGACGGGTAGCCCTGTGTCGTCTCCTGCTGTCCAAGCCCGACTTGTTACTCCTGGATGAGCCGACCAACCACCTCGATGCTGAGTCGGTGGCCTGGTTGGAGCGTCACCTCTCCGAATATCAGGGCACCGTGGTTGCCATCACCCACGATCGCTACTTCCTCGACAACGTGGCTCGATGGATCCTCGAGTTGGACCGGGGCAAGGGCATTCCCTTCGAGGGGAATTACAGCTCCTGGCTCGAACAGAAGCAGGATCGCCTTTCGCAGGAGTCGAGGGTGCAGGAAGCCCGACGCCGAACCCTGGCCCGCGAGCTGGATTGGGTCCGCATGGCACCCAAGGCCCGACAAGCCAAGGGTCGTGCCCGCTTGACGGCGTATGAGAATCTTCGAACCGAAGCCGAGGCGTACAACCCGGCGGACGAGAAGGTACAGATTCACATCCCGCCGGGACCTCGTCTCGGTGATCAAGTCTTCGAGGTCGAGAACCTCAGCAAAGGCTTCGGCGACAGACTGCTGATCGAAGACCTGTCGTTCTCTCTCCCACCGGCCGGGATCGTCGGTGTCATCGGCGGCAACGGTGCCGGTAAGACAACCCTGTTCAAGATGTTGATCGCCGCCGCCACCGGCGAAGGTGAACAGCCTGACAGCGGAACAATCAACGTCGGCTCGACGGTTGAGTTGGCCTATGTCGACCAGTCCCGTGATGTGCTCGACAATGACGAGACGGTGTACCAGGCCATCACCGAAGGCAAAGACACCCTCGAGGTCGGCGGGCGTGAAGTCAACGGCCGGGCCTACGTCGCATCATTCAACTTCAAAGGCTCGGATCAGCAAAAGAGCCTGTCCGTCCTGTCGGGCGGTGAGCGGAACCGGGTCCATCTGGCCCGAGTGCTGAAGCAGGGCGGCAACCTCCTGTTCCTGGATGAGCCGACCAACGACTTGGACGTAGACACACTCCGAGCATTGGAAGACGGCTTGGAGCGCTACGCCGGCTGTGCCGTTGTCATCAGCCACGACCGGTGGTTCCTCGATCGAATCGCCACTCACATTCTCTCGTTCGAAGGCAACTCCCAGGTTCGTTGGTTCGAGGGCAATTTCTCCGAGTACGAGGCGTTCAGGGCCAAGGAGCTGGGTGAAGACGCCGCGCCGTCGCGTGTCACCTACAAGCCTCTGACCCGCTAAAGCGCAGCCGGCGCCGGCTAGAGGACTCTCATCACACCGGCCGAGCCGCCGATAGAGCGGCTATGGCAGCGTCCACGGGTACCGACTCCAAACCTTCGGCCAACCAGAAATGGGAGAGCCGCGCCGTTCTTCGACTAATCGAGGCCGGAAGTATCGCCGAATGCCCCCAATGCGGTGAACGAGTCAAGTTTCGGGCCAGGCATCGTGATCAACAGGTCATCTGCAATGTCTACGAAGGTGGCGTGTGGAAGCGGGTCGAGCAGTTTCACGAGCACTGCTACGACGACGCAGGCAAACCCCACGGGGAGGCCATCCACAAGCCGATGCGACGCAAGAGTCGCTCGGCCAAGCCGGCCGAGACCACTGATCCGTCAGCGACCGATGACGAAACCACATCTGCCGGGGAAGCCGGCGGCAAATCCGACTCCGG
>JAHDFR010000357.1 GCA_020628065.1 Acidimicrobiales bacterium | reverse complement strand
ACGACTCGATCGGGAACATCACCGCCGCCACCGGCACCAACACCCCCGGCGGTGCCTATGAGTACAACGGAGCGCAGCCGCACGCCGTCACCGACGCCGGCCCGGGCTACTCGTTCGTCTACGACAACGCGGGGAACATGACCAGCCGGGTGACCCCGTCCGGGACGCAGACCCTGACGTATGACACCCAGAACCGGCTGGTCGGGATCAGCGGGGCCGGGCCGGATCTGGACGCGTTGTACGACGCGGACGGTGTCCGAGTGAAGCGAACCCTCGACAGCGACGTCACCTACTACCTGACCGACGGCTACGAAACCAACGGCGCAACCAGCGACACCATCCACCACACCATCAGCGGAACCAACGTCGGGTCGTCCGTGAACGGTGTGCTCCACGTCGGAGCGTCAGACCACCTCGGTTCCGGGAACTTCACCCGCAACCAGTCGGGGGCGGCGGCACGGAACCGATACCAGGCCTACGGCCAACGACGCGGCGCAGCGGCGAACACGTTGCCCACCGACATCACCTTCACCGGCCAAACCGACGACCCAGGCACCGGCCTCATCGACTACAACGCCCGCCACTACGACCCCATCCTCGGGCGGTTCGTCATGGCCGACACCGTGCTCGACGGGCTGAACCGGTACATGTACGTCCACGGCAGACCGACTGTTGGGACGGATCCCACAGGCAACTGCATTGATCTCTCTCAGCCGGTCTTCTTCGGTGAAGGGGGTGGGATGATCTACACGCCGATGAGGGGCGCTGAGTGCTTCGCTGGCGACGCTGGCTCGGGAGAGATCGACTACGACAGCGGTGACCAGAAGGCCAACTCGGAAAGAGCCGACTACGAAGGATCGAGGACCCCCCAGCCCATCGCTGTTTTCGACGACCTAATCGTGCAGGACGCGCGTTCCGGTGGGTGGAGAACAGTATGGGTCGTCACGTCTACTGGAGCCGTAGTTCTGTGCATAGCGTCTTCCGCCGGAGCGTGCACGGCAGTCGTTGTGACAGTGGCCGCTGGCAACATCGCGATCTCGGCCGTCGACAACGACATTGGACGGGGCAGTTCTAACTGTCAGAAAGTTGACTTTGCTCGAGACACGGCAATCAACGTTCTCGGCCTTGGTTCGCTTGCGACAGCTCGCACGGCCTCACGAGTAGGGCCGCTGGGCTTCGATCACTGGTGGTTTACTGGTGGGAGCCTCGTAATCGGCTCAAATATGGAAGCTCAAGGAGTCGGTAGTTGTGAGTAGCGAAGAGCAGATACTGCGCCCAGATCTGCGATCGTGGCGAACGGCGCCAATGGTCCTGGCTGCGTGGCCGGTTTCGATCCTCGGCGCTGCGATCGCGAATGCTCCCTGGAAGGCGGGCGTGTGGCTTGCGGTCGCATTGGTGCCGACAGCCCTGTTGATCAGCGACCGACTCGTTCTTCGGGCTGAAGAGCTTGAGTGGCGCAGGTTCGGGATTCGTCGCCGCCTTCCCCGTAGTCGGGTTCTCTCTGTCGCGGTCGCTCCCTACGCCGTCTTCAACAAGTGGTTCCAGCCGGCGATCGTTATCGAGCACATGTCGCGACGTGGTGGTGTTCGTCAACAAGGGCTCCGGTGCTCAGTCGGTATGGAGCGCGACGCCCTTCGCAAGTGGCTCGATGCGATCGAAGCGTGGATCGCAGAGGGAAGCGAGGCAGCCGCCGAGTAGCCGGGTGATCAGGGGACTGCTGCAGGAGTAGGTGACATTCGATCTCCAGTCAGCGGTCGCTGCGTGGAACATGTCGCAGTCCTTCGGTTTCGATGTCGGCTCGATCGAGCTCTTCACAAAGATCAACGGCCCCGCTCGCGTCGACTTCGCACTCGCAGGTACCGCAGACGCTCGGGAGGTCCTTCTCT
>JAHDFR010000134.1:8740-11929 GCA_020628065.1 Acidimicrobiales bacterium | reverse complement strand
CTTCCTCCACCGCCTCTTCGGCGGCTTCCTCTACTTCCTCAGCAGCTTCCTCAACCACTTCGGCTGCTTCTTCGGTTACTTCCTCAGCGGCTTCCGAGGCTTCCCCGGCCGCATCTTCAACCGCCTCGGTGGCGTCGTCGACGACATCCTCGGCACCTCCACAGGCGGCGAGAGCGAAAACGGCAGCGAGCACAAGGGCCAGTAGGCGGGCGACGGTGGTGACGGGTTTCATTTGAACTCCTCAAGAGTGACTGAAGGAAAAACCTTAGCGGGAGCGGCTTTCGCCGCTCCCGCAGGAACATCCATTTAACCTAATTTTTTAGTAAAAGAATGTAATTAATGCAAGGGCTACGGGCGGATCGGCCTCATCGCACCCGGTCGACCCCTACTCACAATGCGGCGGGCCGATGAAAACGCCACCGGCGTAGTAGATGATCTCACCGTTGTTGTATTGGTCGAAGACCTCCGACAACTCGAGAGCCCGGGCCCGTTCGACATCAGTCCAGGATTCACCCGGCTTGTCCAGCAACGCCCTGGCCTCGGCCAGCAACGGCTCACCGATCACGGCATCAACCGAAGTGGTGGTTTCAGCCTTCAGGCCGTTCAGCTCGGCAGCGATGTACTGCTGAGCCAGAATCAACCACGCATCACCTTCAGGCGAAGCCCACAAGGCCTGGTAGTAGGTGTAGTCAGCCCCCCCGGTGGTACCGAAGTCGGCGTCGGGGCCGCCAACAATTTCGTGCCACGTCGCATCAGCTCGGGGGCCCTTACCCCTACCTCGACTCTTGCCGTTCGGCTGGGCCTTGCCGGCATGGGTTCGCCAGTAACCCTGAGTGAAGGTGCATCCCTCAACGTCGGTAATGATGATCACGCTGACGGCGCCGTCGTCATCGACCACCTGAGCGGGGTCGCCCGGGTACTCGCCTGCAGCTTCGGCCACATTGTCGACTGTGCCGTCGGTTACCAGCTCGGGTGTGACCGTCACCGTGGCGGTGCAGACGATGGTGTCGCCCACCTCCAACGTGCCGGCCCCGTTGCCGGTGAAGTCCTTACCCATCTCTGTGGTGGCGTTGCACGTGATCGGAGAAAGGCCGGGCAGCGGGTCGGTGATGGTCACGTTGCTCAACGGCACGTTGCCGGTGTTGGTGGCGGTAAAGGTGTAGGTGATCTCGTCGAAGATGCGGGCCGTGGCCGGCTCAGCGTCCTTGTTCAGGTCAATGGCCGGGTCCGGGATGATGTCGTCACCGTTGACGAACGTGCAGGTCACGTCCTCACCGAGCGCCACCGTCACCTGATCCACCTGAGCGGCACCGGAGTTGTCGCAGGTCAGCGACTCGAGGGTGTAACCCTCGGGACCTTTCTCCGTCAGCTCATAGGTTCCGGCCTGGTCGGTGGCCACCTCGCCGATCGGCGACCCGATCACCTCGTTGTCACCGGCGTACAGGGTGAAGTCGCCGGGGACGGCGGTGCGACCCTCGTCGTTCTCCACCTTCTTGATAAGGGTCAGCGACGGGGCGATGTCGTCGTTGGTAAACGTGCACTCCACCGACTCACCCAGAGCGATAGTGATGAAGTAGTCCTCGCCGACCTTCTCCAGGACACCACCCTCACATTCAACACCGGTCAACTCGTAGCCGTCGGGCCCACCGGACTCGGTCAGCTTGTACGTACCAGGGTTGCCGTCAAAGGCAACACCGTCAGCATCGGTGGCTGCAAGCGTCCACTGGCCCTTCGTGGCCTCACCACCGTTGTCGTTGACAACCTTCTTGGACAGCTCGAGGCCGGGAGCAATGTCGTCGTTGGTGAAGGTGCAGGTGACATCGTCGTCGAGGCCCAGCGTGATGGTTGGCGGGTCGACGGAGTCATCGAAGTTTCCTCCGCCGACGCACTCGATGGAGTCAAGCGTGTAACCGGGCGGGCCGTCGGACTCGGTCAGAGCGAAGGCCTCATTGGCCATCGGGTTGTCCTTGTCGTAACCGGCGGCGAACAGCTCCCAGTTGCCGGCCACGGCCGTGCCACCATCGTCGTTGACGACCTCTTTGACCAGTGTTAGCGAAGGCGCAATGTCGTCGTTGACGAAGGTGCAGGTCACCTGCTCACCTAAGCCGAGCGTCACCTGGTCGACCTGGGCATCACCGGAGTTGCTACACGTCAGCGACGTCAGCTCATAACCCACAGTGCCCGACTCCGACAGATCGTAGGTGCCGGCTTCCGGCTCGTCAGCGTCGTAGCCTTCAGCGGTCAACGTCCAATCAGCGGCCACCGACGTACCCCCGTTGTCGTTGTTGACCACCTTGACCAGAGTCAGACCAGGGCCGATGTCGTCATTAACGAACGTGCAAGTGACGTCATCACCAAGGCCGAGTGTGATGGTCGGCGGGTCGGCAACATCGTTGAACGTCCCGCCGTCACAGCTCAACCCGACCTGGAGATAGCCGTCAGGGCCGGACTCCGACAGGGCGTAGGCAACCCCGGCCTGCGGCGCATCGTCGTCATAGCCAGCAGCGGTCAACGTCCAATCAGTGGCTACAGCCGTGCCACCATTGTCGTTCGTGACCTCTTTAACCAGGGTCAAACTCGGGCCGATGTCGTCGTTGACGAACGTGCAGGTGACGTCATCACCGAGACCAACAGTGACCGCCGGCGGATCGACAGAGTCGTCAAGCGTTGCTCCCTCACACGAAAGACCCGTCTGGAGGTAGCCGGTCTGGTCAGACTCGGACAGGGCGTAGACCCCGGCTTGATCGGTGACCACCACACCATCGGCCGAGCCGGCCACATCAATGTCACCGGCCGAAAGGGTAAAGGCAGACGCATCAAGCAGACCACCGTTGTCATTCGTGACCTGCTTAACCAATGTGAGCGACGCTGCATCGTCGTCGTTGACGAAGGTGCACCTCACGTCGTCACCGGGTTCGAGCGTCAGACGGGCTTCGGCCAACGTTCCCCCATCACACGACAGACCCGTCAGGCTGTAGTTGGAAGCACCGCCGATTTCGCTCAGGTCATAGTCACCGGCGAGAACCTCTCCGTTTACTCCAGTGGCACCGGAGATTCCGGTGGCATCCGGGTCGACCGCCGTCGCGATCAACGTCCACTCGTCAGCCGTCGCCTCGCCTCCGTTGTCATTCTCCACCTGCTTCAGCAGCGTCAGATTTGCCGTACGAAGCGAGTTGGTGAACGTGCAAA
>JAHDFR010000134.1:0-8640 GCA_020628065.1 Acidimicrobiales bacterium | reverse complement strand
GCCGAGGCGGGTGTAATGCCGATTGCCAGAACGGCCAGACCGCTTAACAGGGCGGCGAGAAGTGAAAGAAGGGCTAGTCGACCTCGACGCTGTGGCGGCGACGCGGTACGACCACCCGAGTGGACATGCGGCGGCATGGTTTCCCTCCAAGGAGATAGGTTTTGCTTGCGGAATTTGCACCTTGATATCGGCCGTAAACGGCCTACGCAAGCTCAAGGGTTGATCAGCCTAGCGACCTCTGAGCACTTCCGCCTTGCTTGCCCAACAACCTATTTTCTGGGCGCGCCATTTAGCTAATTAGAGCCCCGAGATGAAACCTAATAGAACGTGATCCTACGGCAAGGTTGGCGTAGAAATCGTGCCCGCAGTTTCATCGGACGTCGGCACGGTGATGGTGCCTGTCGTCTCAGTCGAGGTCTCGGTGGTCGGCTCCGAGGTTTCGGTGGTCGGCTCGGTGGTGTCGGTGGTCGTCTCCGTCGTGCCCGGCTCGGAAATCACCACCGTCGCCCGGCGAGTAGCCTGCTGGCCGTCGGCAGACCGCGATGACACCGTGACCTCGTAGGAACCGGGATCAACCGCCGTAAACGGCTGACCGTGGCTCTCCCAGCAGGTACCCGTAACGTCCGGCCAGCCGGGCGTTACGTAGCTCTGTCCCGCCCCTTGATAGTTGGCGATGGTGCAAAGATTGGTCTGGAACGTGATCCGGAAAGAACCATCAGCGTTGACCGTAACCCCCAATGCCGACATCGTGAGGTTCTCGACCGGTTCTTCAGGTTCTTCGACAACCACTGTCGCTGTGCGAGTGGCCTGCTGCCCGTCGGCCGAGCGGGAAGACACCGAAACCGTATAAGACCCGGGATCGACAGCCGTAAATGGCTGAGCGTGACTCTCCCAACATCGATCTACAACATTAGGCCATCCAGGCGTAATGTAGGACTGACCAGCACCCTGATAATTGGCAATAGTGCAAAGATTAGTTTGAAACGTGATGCGGAAAGAACCATCATCATTCACGGTCACACCGAGAGAGGACATGGTTAGATCGGGAATCACCTCTTCTTCGGTGGTTTCGGTGGTGGACGGTTCCTCCGGGTCGGTCGTCTCACTGGTCTCCGATGTCGTCGAAGGCAGCGTTACGCTTGGGGCGTTCGGGCCTGACAACTCTTCGCCCACCACGATCAGGATCTCGACCTCAACTTCGCCCAACTGCACCACCAGCATGGTCTGACCTTCGGCTTCGCCGTTCACGGTCCGGAGCAAGCCGTTACCGGAAACGGTGGCTACCGAGGGGTCCTCGACCGTCCACGAAGCCAACTCGAGGAGGGCCGGCAAGGCTTCCTCCCCGTCGGCGAGACTGCCGGTCAGCGAAACCGCAGCCGTGGCCCCGACATCAAGTGCCAGCTCCGACGGGTCAAGCTCGAGTTGATCGACCTTGACCTCGACCGGCACATCAGCGCTGGGGATGGTGGCCAGGAAGTCGATCTCCGCCGCCTGCTGGTCAAATGCAAGCTCCTCGAGCCCGGCCAGACCACTGGTCTCCTCAGGAGCGGTGAAGCTGTAGCGAATGCGGAACGTCTGCCCTTCACCCAGCGACCGATCGGTGAACCGGGCGACCGTAAGCGTGCCACCGGACGCACCATCGCTTCCCCTAGCCCCACCTGCTGTTCGGACTTCGTCCGGATTGGGTGTCAGCGAGTCCAGGAACTCGTCCCGATCGACAAAGGCGGGCATCACCTCATAGTGATTCAGATCAATCTCGTCCTCAGTTGTGTTGGTGATGACGACGTCGGCCTGAACCAGGGCTTCGTCAGGGTTGAAGCTCCACAGGCGGGTGGTGATCAGACCGTTCGAAGCCAGCGTTGGGGTAAACGAGTAGGCGATTGAAGGACCCTCGTCGGTGGAGGACCGCAGCCACCCACCGGGTCGGAACGCCATCACCAACAGCAAACCGACAAGCAGCACACCCCCAATAGCGGCCATGACAGGAACCCTCGACGGGCCATCATCGACGCCCATCTCAAGCGCTCGGCCCCCACCAAGGGTGGAGCCGTTAAACGGCGGAGAACCCATAGTGGCCGTACCGTCGACGCCGGACTCACCTGTGCGATTGAGAAGGTTTACGCTCGGTTCGGTTGCTCCAATTGGGGAGATGACGGTCGGATTGTCATCGGCCAGTCCGACGCCGGGCGTGGAACCCAAACCCGCTCCGACGGCGACAGCGGCCGGGTCGGTTTCAAGCATCGGGTTACCCGAGCCGGGGGAGTACGCCATTGGTGGCCCCGCAACCGAGGTGTGATCAACCGATCCAAGGGACTGAGCGCCGACGCCGGCCACAACAGCTGTTTGATCGGTGTCTTCGCCAGCGGAGCCGGGGCTGCCGGCTTGACCCGGTCCATCCAGCAGATTGATGACAGCAGTCTCACCTGCGCTGCCGAAGTCGGACGACGAGGAAGATCTACCATCGTCGGAGCCAACCGCCTCAAGTGTCAACGATGGGGACTTCTCGGTAGGAACGATCACCGGGTCGATGTTCCCACTCATCGACGGCGCCAATGCCCGAAGCCGTTCCTCCACCTCAACCGCCGTCGGGCGCTCACCCGGGATCTTGGACAGCATGGAATCGATCAGCGAAGACAGCTCATCGGGCACCCCGCCAACCGACGGCGGAGGATTGTTGACATGGGCCACGGCAACCGCCAGCGGCTCGCTCCCGGTGAACGGTGGTTGGCCCACCAACATCTCGAACAGGATGACACCGAGCGAGTAGATGTCGGACGGTGATCCGATGGGGTCGCCACTGCCGGCCGACTCCGGTGACATGTACAACGGCGTGCCGATGGTGGCTGTCGTCCTGCCGGCCTCGTCGGCGCTGAGCAGGCGGGAGATACCGAAGTCGGTGATCTTGGCCTGACCACCATCGTCGGTGATCATGATGTTGGCCGGCTTCAAATCCCGGTGCACCACATTCGCTTTGTGGATGGCGGCCACGCCGGCGGCGATGTCGGCCATCATGGTGACCGCTTGGGCCGGATCGGGCTGGTCATCCCGAAGCACCACCGACAAATCGGTGGCGTCGAGATACTCCATAACCATGCCGATGAGAGGATCACCGATCACAAGATCGTTTACCTTGACCACATTGGGATGCTGGACGCGACGCAGGGCCTGGTGCTCACGAACGAAGCGACCCACCACAGCCACGTCGGCGGTCAGGTGAGCGTGGAGGATCTTGATGGCCACGGTCTCGCCTTCCAGCTCAGCCCGATGTACGACGCCCATAGCGCCGCGACCCAATTCCTCTTTAACCGCTACCCGGCCGCCAAACAGTACGTCCGCCAACCTTGATCTCCGTTCCCTCTACCCATCACGTAGCAAACCTGGAGGTGCACGCCTTCTCTCAGGTGCACATCTCGGCTGTATGCACCAACGTGATGCGTAGGTAGATTCTAACGCTACTAGAGATCCAGCAGCGGCGTGCGTCGCGGCAGATCATCGGAACCGATGAATTCCACCGCGACCGTTGAGACGCCCACCACCACTTCGAATCGACCGTACTGATCGCAGGTGACCGGGCGGGAATCGGCTGTCGGTCCGGTGAGCGTAACTTCATCGACTCTGGGGGTGATGATGCCCCGAAGCAGCACTGTGCCAGGTTCACCAGGCTCCACGGTGAGATCGATGGCGTAGTCATCCACCTCGAACGACTCTTCCACCGGCTGACCGGTCCGAGTGGAGTCCCCGCTGTCGCGGACCAACACCGGTTCTTCGTCAACGCGGGCGGCAAGCCGGGCCAGTTCGACATCCCAGGTGAGGGCTCGCATGGCCACATCGCCCAGACCTTCCGGTGGCGGATCGGCTTCGTCCATGACCGCAGAAAGGCGACGCAGCAGCTGATCATCGATGTGATCCTGCTCTGGGTCTGAACCTTCGGCCGCTTTCGGAGGATCGTTCTCTTCGGGTTGGGATGGAGGGGGTTTCATGTCAGACCTGCTCTGGCTCGGAGGGTGTCGAGGCAACGCCTTCGCGTCGGCCCGATGTAGCCGATCGACTTGCCCAGTGTGAGAGCAATGTCCTCGTAGCTCAGAGATTCGGTCCAGCAGAGCGCCAGGAGTTCCCGGCACGCCTCCGACAGGCTGTGGTACGCCTCGACCAACGACCTGCCGGCCTCGTCGGCGGTAGCCCACTGCTCCGCCGAAGGTGTCCGCAGATCGATTACCTGATCCTGAAGATCGTCGATTGACTCGTCCAGCTGGCGTGAGCGTCGACGCAGAACCGAGATGGCTTCTCGTTTCGTGGTCGTGGCCAGCCAGCCGGGAAGCCGAGTCGGGTCGTCGATGGTGTGGCCTTTGTCTTTCAACTTGTACCAAACCGTCTGGGCGACATCCTCGGCTTCTTCGCGGGTGAGGCCGTGACTGCGCGCCCAATGCCAGATGGATCCGGAGAACTCGCCAACCAAAGTCCGCCAGGCATCTTCGTTGCCCTGCAGAGCCTCAGTCAGCCGCCACGGGTCGGCGATCTTGGCAGGCATACGGCCGGAACCATAGCACTTACGCTTGTCATCGGCCAACAACCTCATACACTCCCGAGGCTTGACGTTGAGGCTGTGATACACATTTCGCAAATAGTGTTAGCCGACGGGGAAACTGCTGTTGGCCTCGCCCCGAACGTGGCTGGCGGCAGCGGCAACATGTCGCCCCATGAGGGCAGCCCCAAATACCAGGAAGGCGTGAGCGGCCGCCTGCAGACGAGGGGCCGATTCAGCCAACTCGGCCTGAGCTTGAGCCAACGCTCCGGCTGCGCCGAGCTCGGCGAGACTGCGATAGAAAGCCGTCATCACCTGACCGGCATCGGTGTCGGCCACCACCTGAATGGGTGCGACCAAGCAGTCAGTGCCGGATCGCAACAGCTCCGGCGCGATCCCCAGCCACTGGGCTGCACCAACGTCCTGCCAGCGCCCGGCACCGCAGGCGGCCAACACAACCAGCGACGGCGTGTCCGGTAGGCGGCCCAACTCGTAAATCGGAACCGGCCCGTCCGCCATCTCAACCGAGGAGAACATGACACTGTCGTCGCGGAACGAACAGTGGGCCGAAACATGCACCAGGTCGTGTGAGGCCAACATGGCCAGCAGACGTTCGGAGGTGGCCTCATCACCCTCAACCTGGGCAACGGCTTCGTGGTCGAAACGGGCCAAGAGGGCCTCGGTGTCGACCGATGCGGCAGGAAGATCGGGAGCGGAGATAACGCCGGCCGTCATCGGAGGCTCGCCGGCAGCTTCACGACACCACTGCCCTACACCTCCCACCACCGAAACCATCGATGCCTGGTCGGCAATCAGACTCCACGGGACGGCGCCAAGCTGAAACGGCGGGGCGACCACTAGCGGGCGACCGTCCACGGCGACATCGCCAAACAGGCGGGCCCCGATACGTCGGTAGTCATCCTGTAAGGCCGCCCACCGAGGGCCGACCGTTCGCGAGTTCGATGGGCTAGTGAGGATTCGGCCGAAGTCAACCGATGCTCGCTCAAGGTCGGTTTTGAGGTCGTCGATCGGCCCGGCCGACCAGACGGCTTCTCCCTCGTCGCCCAAGTTGAAACCGACACCGATCAGCTCGCCTCGATGCTCGACAAACGCCACGACCGACGGGGCTCCGAAGGCACCGTCTTTCAGGCTGTCGATTCGTTCGGCCAGCAGCTCCCGACTGCAGCAGCGGTCCGAGCTACCGCTCACCCCGAACGCCCCAGCCGATACAGCTACGGTTTCGGGTACCGCCCGGGCCATGGACCGTTGGCGAATCTCCCGTTCCAATTCAATGATGCCGGCATCGAGTTCCGCGTTGTGCTCGGTCAGTGCCGAACGTTCCTGGTGGAGTAGCCGCAGCTTCGACAGCAGATCGCTGTCGGCCTCGATGTCAGCGAACGACATCGCCGACGCGCTTGAAACGTCCCGCCATCGCTCTTCCGCTTCGACCAGAGCGAACGGATCGGCTCCAGCGCTTACGACACGGTCCAAGTCGAGACTTCGAAAGCGGGACAGCTGGCGGGCCACCCCGGCTCTAAGCTCCGGGTCCACCAGCCCGGCGCTCGACCCGTCGACCACTGCCCTCGCCGCTTCAAGCAGACGACTGTTGTCCTCGCCTACCAGCTGCTGAGCGAGTGCTGCTCCATAGAGTCCCTCGAGATGGTCGGAGATGTTTTCGGACTCCATCTCCATCCATGGCGGATTGTCGGCGAGAAAGCCTCTGGCCGTTTCCGGGTCTCCCAGGTCGGCAACCACCGTGGCGGCCAGGTTTCGGGCGGCAATCGACTCACCCGACCACCCGGCCTGCGTCAGCTCAGCGGTGATCTCCTTGATGTCGGCGACGATGGCGGCGATCCGATCTTCGGCGCTTCTGGGATCCCCTAATCCGGCTTGCGTGCCGCTGACGACGGCCTCCAGGGCCAGAAGCCGAGCCCGCTGGACCCAAACACTGCGGCCGGCCTGGGCGAACATCTCAGCCGCCTTATGTGCACTGCTGCCTGCGGCCTCGACATTGCCGTGATCGAGCAGGCACCGAGCTCGTCGGTACTCGGCGTCACTCTGTTTCTCCAAGTTGGATCCTTGCCGAGCCACCCATGAAGACAACCGGGCGTACCGAAGAGCGTCCTTGGTAAGGCCGGCGAACCGATGGATCTCGGCCAGGTCGTCATACAGCGTCGACAGGTTCCGTCCGGCCTCCCCCAGCTCCTGATACAGAGCTAGCGCTCGCCGACCCCGCTCGATGGCACCCGGCAAATCACCAAGACACATTCGGGTGTAGGCCAGATTTTGGTTGTTGCCGGCGAGAACAAGGGCCTGCCCAGTAATCTCCGCCAGCTCAGACGATCTCGTTAGTTCTCGTTCAGCGGCATCCATCTGCCCAAGGAGCATGTGGCATACACCTGCGTTTCCTGCTGCGCGGGCCAGCACCGTACGCTCGCCGTCCGACTCTGACAACACGCGGCATGCTCTCTGCGACAGGTCGAGTGCCTCCTGCACTCGACCTATGTTTAGGCGGAGAAGGCCTCCCGTAAGCAGGGCAGCGCCGAGGATGTTGCGCTGGTGGTCATGACCTGCCAGGACTTGGTTCTCTGCCGAAGAGATAATCCGATCCAGTCGGGTATTGGCCATGTCGATGCGGCCTGCCGAAGCCTCGGCCGATGCCAGGCTGATTTCGATCCAGTTGGTCATCACGTCGGAGCAGCCGTGCGTGGCCTCGACCAAGACATCGACTGCTCGCGCACTATCGCCCAGTTCGAAGTAGGCGGCGCCAGCTGCCCACAAACCAGCCGTTCTATCCTTGGGGTCAGCCGACCGGCTCAACCGAATCGCATCGGGAAGGACGCCACACGGATCGGCCTTCGCCTGTTCGAAGAGATTGCGAGCCTCATCAAGTACCTGAGCGTCACTCATGCATCGCTCTTGGGACTCACTCGGCATATACAAACTTTATTGAACAAGTCACGTTCGCTCTAGTGAGTATTCGGCACAAGTAATGCCTGTCCGCTAGCCGTCTACGTCTGATTGACTACGGTTCCTAACCTGGGAATGCGGCCAAGGACAGGATCATCGATCAGCTCGTAGAATGCGTCGCTCAGCGCCTGTCTCCTGTCGATCCCGGTTTGCTCCTTGCGGTGCGCCAGCTTGGCAATTGCACCCGCTACCGCTGGGGCGGAGAACGACGTCCCGCTCCACTCAACCAGAGATGGCTTGTCCCGGCCTGGGACACCGGGCACGTGTTCGGGCGGAAGCGGCCGCAATGCACTTGTGCCCGTTCGCTCCTCATTAGTCGGCCTGATCGGCGCGACGATGCCGACACCGGGCGCGCATGAGTCAACCCATCCACCGTGGTTGGTAAATGGAGCAATCCCTTGAGGGCCAACTGCACCGACGCTCAAGGCTTCCCGTTGGGCTGCAGGCCAGGCTGGCCGACAGCTAGCCTCATTCCCGGCCGAGGCCACAACCACCCAGCCCTTCTTGCGGAGACGCTCGATGGGCCTACTCATGGCCAACGGAGGCTCGTTGTCATAGGTGTGCCCACTCAACGAGAGATTCACAACACCGATGACACCGTCAGCACCAAGATCAGCGCGGTCGCGGAACATCTCCTCGACTGCCGTCAAACGTTCGCCGACCGTGGTATCCAAACTGATACCGAAGTTGGTCATCGCCGGCATTTGAATGATCTCGGCTGCATCTCCACATATCCGGTGAACGATCTCGGCGATAAACACGTGATGCCCATAGACCGGATCGAAGAAGCCATCGGCGTTCAGATCGGACGCATAGAAAGAATCGGTGTCGAAACCCTGGAATCGGGGAAACTCCTGCTGCAAAGCGTCGAGTAGGGGAGTCAAGTGGCTCGCATACTGAGGCTTCACCCAGTCGTATGTGTCGATAATGACGACCGGAATCTTGCCTGCCGCCGGTGTGTACGCTCCCGGAAGCGATTCCAAGTTCGGGTACTCCGCTGGCGCTAGACCGTCGACTGTCTCAGGCGCATCGCCGGAGACGAAGTTCAGGCTTGAGTACTTTGGCGGATCGTAGGTCCGAGCTTTCCCCCACGTGCTGTTCGCCCCGCAGCAGCATCCACCGGAGGAACCAAACCATGGGTTCGAGTA
>JAHDFR010000133.1:9469-12107 GCA_020628065.1 Acidimicrobiales bacterium | reverse complement strand
TCGACCGAGCCGGCCACCGTCAACTCCATGTCAAACGACAGATCGCTGTTGCCCGACCAGACGTTGTGCACACTGACGGCAACGGTATTGCCACCCGCCCTGAGCAGAGCCGGGTCAATCGCGAGCTCAAGCCAGTCACGTTCGTCAGTACCCCAGCGGGAGCCGAGAGCCTTGGCTTGACTATCGAGTACCCCATCCGGGAGGTTGACTCGAGCAACCTCGGTGCCGTTGATGTACACGGCGGTGCCATCGTCAACCACCAGGCGCAATGTCGCCTGCGCAGGAGCCGAGGCCAATTCAACGTTCTTGCGGAACCAGTAGACCGGGTGACCCGATTCCAGCACGGTGACTTCATCGCCGTCCCCGAAGCCGAATTGACCGAGGCCGCTGAGCCAGCCGCCGTCGTCGTAGTCCTGGTTCCGCCATTGAGTGCCGGTGAGCGATCCGTCATCCAAATACGACCATCGGTCTCCGGCGGCGATCACCCGAACCGGCCCGGGTCCGGGATCGGGTTCCGGATCAGGATCGGGTTCCGGGTTGGGGTCGACGACACCGTCGCCACCGTTGCCGATGAGCTCAAGCTGGAAGCTCATGTCGGAGGACTCGTTGCGATAACCGTGCACCTGGACAGCGACGGTATTGTCGCCGGCCTGAAAGACGTTGGCCGGAACGGTCGTCTCGATCCAGATCTTCTCGCTTGTTCCCCACTTCCCGGCTACGGCCCTGGTGCTGTTGCTCAGCGTGCCCTCGGGAAGATTGTGGCGGGTCGCCTCGTGGCCGTTGACGTACACGGCGGCCCCAGCATCGGCCAGGAGGCGTACGGTCACGTTGCGGTACAACATCGGATCTTGCACGGCCACGATCGTCCGGGCATAGAACGAGTCGGTCTCTCGAATCACGGTCTGTTCGTCGTCGTCACCGAAGCCGAACTCGCCCCCACCGGTTGGCCACGTCCGGTCATCGAATGAGGACTGAGCCCACTGGGAACCGGACGACGGGGCCGAGCCATTGTCGTGGTACCGCCAGTTGGCGGAGCGAGGCAACAGCACATCTTCACCCGGCTCGGGGCCACCATCATTGGGTAGTAGGGCCAAGCCTTGACGGGTGACCCCCTCGACCTCGGTGAACTCTCCGGCCAGCCATATGCCTTCCGAGCCGGCCAGGGCCTTCCAAACGCCGTAGATGGTGACCACCGTCGGGTCGAAGGAAGTGATGTGGTCGTCGGCCAAGTTGATTGCAGCAAGTTGGCTTCTTGGGAGCCCACCAAACGAGCGAGTGAAGTGACCGCCGACGAACATGGTGTCGCCATGAACCTCCAAGTCCTGAAGGTCGCCGTCGGCCAGATAGCGGAGAAGCTCGGCACCGTCGGAAGCGGCGTGTTTCTGTAGACGATTGTTTTCATATCCCGGACCGGCAACGGCCAAATAGACAACGTCGTTCACCGGTTCGATGTCAAAGATGGGCATATCTAGACCGGGGCGCCAGTTCCCATCCACTCGACCGGAACTCATGGATAGCCGCGCCGCGTAGGCCGTGTTGGATCGTCCGTCAACCGAGAAGAAGTTGCCGCCGATATACAGATGCTGACCATCCGGGCTCAGATTGATTCCCCGCACCGAGCCACCGTCAATGGACGGAACCCAATCCTGATCGAGAGCCCCGGAGTACTGATCCACCCGCCCCACCAAGGTTCGTGAACGGCCAGCGATCGAAACCACCTCACCGGCTACCAGCAGCTGGTCGCCGTGGTGAGTCAGATCAAGCACCCTGCCTCCGGTGTCGGCCCGGAAGCCGGTCTTCAACTGCCCCAGGATGTCAACAGCCGCCAGGCGCTGGCGATAGGTGCCGTTGACGTTGCGAAAGTCGCCACCGAGGTAGATGTGGCTGCCATCAGGCGATGCCTCGAGCGCCAAAACCGGTCCATCCACCGTCGGGTTCCAAGGCCGAACTTCACCGGTCGAAACGTGAAATGCCGCCACATTGGATCGAGCCATCGTCTGACCGGCATCGTTGCGTACCTCGGTGAAGTCTCCACCGGCGTAGATCACGTCGCCCACTCGCACCAGATCCCAAACGGTCCCGTTTGTGTACCACGATGGACCCGGTGTCTTCTGCTGAGCGGCGTCACTGGTGGGTGCCCCCGTTAGGCCAACCAGCACGGATGCCAACGCCACAGCGGCGGCAAAAAGCCAAAGCGTGTTGCGTATACGTTGCCTGCGGGTCGGTTGAAACCCAAGGCGTCTCACAACGGGTGACATGTTGGCCATCCACCCGAACGTACCGATACCGGCGCAACCGGCCGAGAGAGAATCCCCCCGCAGCGTTGGGCTGACGGTACTACCGGACCTCGGAGAAATGGGCCGCAGGCGCCATCCCGGTTGGCAGTTCGGCTCAACCGGTGACAAAGTGATCGGATGACGGCCACTCTGATCCTGGACTTCGAAGGGGTTTGCACCAGGTCGCCGGCCGAACAGAACCGCCAGAGCAAAAAAGCCGGCAGCCACTCGTCTCCCGGCTTGGCCGACATTGTCCGGCCCGAAGCGGTGGCCGCCATGCGGGCGGCCCGGGCCGGCGGATTGTCAACAGTGATTCTGAGCAACGAACTTGACCGACAGTGGCTGAACGGGCTGGAGCTCAC
>JAHDFR010000133.1:0-9369 GCA_020628065.1 Acidimicrobiales bacterium | reverse complement strand
TGCCGAAGATGTGCTGGACGCCACCGAGAAGGTGGTGGGTGGTATCGAAGTGATCGACTCCCGATACGAGGCCTTCTCGTTCACTCTCACCGACGTCATCGCCGACAACACGTCGGCCGCCAGGTTTGACATCGGCTCAGACGGTGTCGGCCCTCGGGAGGTCGATGCCAAAACCATCGCCTGTGACTTCGAGGTGGACGGCGAGATCACCGGTTCGGCCACCGGCGATGCCCTGCTGGGTGACCCGGCAGGGTGTGTGGCCATGTTGGCCAACCACTTGGGCAAACACGGCCTGAAGCTGCAGGCAGGCTGGCTGGTGATGGCTGGAGCCCCAACCGATGCCCGTCCCCTAAACGCCGGGACGGCGGCCACCGCTCACTACAGCCACCTGGGTTCGGTGTCCGTTCAGGGTGTCTGACGAACGAGAAAGTCGTTGCCGCCGCCGGCCTTTACCGCCCCGACCACAGCAGTCAACACCCAAGCGATGTAGGGCACAACAATGAACCAAAAGCTGGAGTGCAGGAAGTCTCTGGCCAGTAGCCAGACCACGCCAATCAAGATCACAATCCCAGTCGCCCAAATAATGAGCGACGCCAGAGCCGCTCGGCGAACGAAGGCCGACCGACGACCGCGGGTGACCAGAACCACCAGCGGAACAAGACAGCCGCCGAACAGCGTCATCATGCCAAGTAGGACCTGCCCGATGTGGGCCAACGCCGCCACTTCATGGTCACTGAATGACAGCAGCCCACGTTTCGGGCAATCAACCGACTCGTCGGTCCAGGCAGCGCCGTCCCAGTACCGCGCCTTGCCGTCTTCGACCGGGTACCAACCAGCGGCAGCCATACCACCGCCCTCACCGGAGTCAAGCACATCGGTATCGGTCATGACGGCTGGCTCCTCCTTTGACGACGCATCACGTAGCTCTCAGGGTAGCCAACAGTCCGACGACAAGACAGAACGCCGTACAGAGCAAGGATCAACCCATGCCACTCGTTAATGTCCATATGGCCGAGGGCCGAAGCCCCGAACAGAAGAAGGCGTTGATGGACGCAATCACCGATGCGGTGGCAAACCTGGAAGGTTGGAAGCACGGCACCGATGTCGCCGCCCTGATGGATGCCGCCGAGGATCTGGTGCGACCGTTGCAGGACCGCCCGGTCCGGGTCGACCGGGAGACGTTGAGCCTGGGCTACGCCGGGGTGTACTCCAGCTTCCTCCGCCACGCCGAGGCGGCAGCCGAGCAATACGAGTTGGATACCCGAGACACTCTGATGGAGCTTGGTGAGCGACGTATGGTTGGTGGTCAAGAAGACATGATCGTCGATGTCGCTCTCGACCTGGTGAAACAACGCCAGGAGTAACATTCCCAGCCAGCCCGTGATCAGCGAATGACAACACCAGTCCGGCCATAGCCGACAGCCGTGTGGAACAGATCCTGAGATCGGGTGACCCTCGCCGCCAGGCGCACGACCTGGCGGCGAGGATTAAGGCTGTCGCTAGCTTGTCACCCAGCCTTGGGTGCCCCGGCTGGCGGCTCAGTCAACAGTGGATCAGTCTCGACCATTCGAGAAGATTTTGCGCACCGAGTACGGGGTGCAGGAAGTCAGCGTGTACTGAGGGACGACTCCCGTCCAGTCTTTGTAGCTGTACAAGCACTCCTGGTGGCTCTTGTTCTTCAAGGTGAACCCACCGGTATCCTGATTGTTCTTCTCCCACATCTGAGAGGTGTTGACCTCACTCCTCCAGTTTTCGCACTGCCACAGGTGGGCGTAGTCGTAGGCGCCGGACTTGACACCGATGCAGTACGAAGTACCCCACAGCCGTATCTGCTTCTCCGGGGCTTTTTGCTTGGTCAAGGTGTTGATGGGTTGACCGAGCTCCCAGCCGGGTTGGCCGGAACACGCCACCTCGATCAGCTCGGTACCGTTCTTCAGAGGCAACGACGCTGGTCCGATACATCGACCCGTCTCCATTGATCTGATGGGGGGGCATGGCGTCCCAATCCTCGGGCGGGGCGTAGCGGGTACCGCTGGTACCGGAGAGGCGGGACTTCGACGTTGCTAGTGGCCGACGACTCGTTCAAACGCAGCGATGATCGAGGACGGCCCGGCAAAGGTCGTCCACCTTGCGTTCGCCAGTTGAGCCAGCGCCGCCGCCTCGGCGTCGTCGCCTTCAGGGGCGATAATTACCAGCTCGTCGAGCATGCGTACCGCCCCGGCGATGTCGCCCGGTTCAGTAGCCCGGCAATCGGACAGCATCACGGCCACCCGTCGTTGAGCGGACGCGTACTGCAGCTGCCAGGCGGCGGCCCGCAAGGCGGCCGCCACATCGGTGGTGCCGTGCCCTCGAAGCGACAGCGTCCGCTCGATGACACTGTCGGCAGACCTGGTCTCCCAGATCGCCTTGGGTGCGATAACCGTCTTGCCGAACGACAGCACTGCGTACTCTTTCGGTTGCCTAGCAGCCACAGCAGCGGCGGCCAACCCGGCGGTGGCCAAGGGCTGGCCGTGCATCGAGCCGCTGCGGTCGACCAGCAAGCACCACGCCACCGACGGCCTGGCCCACGACCGCACCCACAGGTTCTCCGGGTCGACCAGCTCGCCCGAAGCCCGGGATTCGACGATGGCGCTCAGACTGGCGTCAAGGTCGACATCACCCATCCCGTCCACGTAACGGGTGGTTATAAGACGACCAATGCCTTTGCCGTCAGGCTTTTCGTGGTTGGCCAAGTCGAGGAACAGCCTCGCCGCCATCCTTCGAGCCAGCCGTCGCAGTTCGGGGTCGGTAGCCCCGGTAAGTTCGGCCAGCATGCCGAGCGCCTCATCCGGATCTTCATCCAGTTGATCGAGCAGTGCCTCCTCATCGAGGATTCCCACCTCGGGTGAGACCTCGGCGAAGCCTTCCATCGAAGACAGCGTCCGCCGCGGAGTGGAGCGTCGTTGAGCTTCGTCGATGGCGGCATCGGCATCGTCGCCGGTGGCCGCCGGAGGCGGGTCTAGCTCGTCGGAACCCCCGGAGGGGTCGTCTCTTTTCCCGATTCAGGTGATGAGTCGGTGTTCAGTTCCGGCTTGGGTTCGAACACCTCGGACCACAACTCGGTGATGATCGATTCGGCTGACCGGTCGCTGCCTTCACGAACCCGAATCCGTCCCGACAGGGCAAACAACGCGGCGTCCAGTGTTACATCAGCGTCCGCTGGGCCGGTGACACTTCCACGAACGTCGGCCAGGGAGGACACCAGCGAGCAGAAGTCGATGGCGCCTCGAACCGACGACCCGATTCTGATGTCGGGATGGGTGCGGGTAAGCCGCACCAGCTCGACGGCTTTAGCCACGAAGTCGGCGTCTTCTATACCGCCTTCAGCACCGCTCTCAATACCGCTCTCAGTGCCGCCGTAGCGGGCGGTGATCTCCCGCTCTTCGGCGTCGCTTTGATAGTCGACCGACAACCGACACAAGCGGTCGTAGATGGCGGCCGAGATGCGAGCGGTGCCGACGGAATCAAAGGGATTCATGGCCGCCACCAGCCGGAACTCAGGTGCAGCCTTGACGGTGCCAAGGCGAGGTACGGCGATCTCCCGCTCGCTCATGACCGAAACCAGAACGTTTAACGTCTCTTCCGGAACCCGGTTGAGCTCCTCGATGTAGAGAAGCGATCCGTTCTGCAGCGCGTTGGCCAACGGGCCGTTGACGAACACCTCCGGCGCGTAGCCTTCGGCCAGCACCCGGGCCGGATCGAAGTGGCCGACCAGGCGGGCCGGGGTCAGTTCGGCGTTGCCTTCGACCAGCTCGAAGCCCATCCCCAACTCGTCGGCCAAGGATCGTAACAGTGTGGTCTTACCCGTGCCCGGCGGGCCTTCCAGCAAGACATGGCGGCCAGAGGCCAGCGCGGCGACGACGAGTTCTATCTCGCGTCGCCGGCCGACCACATGGCCTGTAAGTTTCTTGACGAGGTCGTTCGGTGCTAGCTGCACCGGGTGACCGTTCGTCGTCTATCCATCACTGAGGATCTCGTTCAAGATCAGTCGTAGATGATGACGCCGCGAATATTCTCGCCGTCACGCATCGCCTGATAGCCCTCGTTGATCTCGTCAAGCGAATAGGTCTTGGTGATCATGTCGTCGAGGTTCAACTGACCGGCCAGATACAGCTCGAACAGACGGGGGATGTCCTTGCGGATGTTGGCCGAACCGAACAGCGAGCCGACAACCTGCTTTTCGAACATGGTCAACATGATGGCCGGAATCTCGATGGTGCCTTCCGCCGTCGAGTGCAGGTTGGTGACCACGATCTTGGCTCGCTTGCCACCAAGATTGAACGCCTGGCCCAAGGTCGCACCGTCGCCGGTTCCCATGGTCATGATGACCTTGTCGTAGCCACGGTCCCAGGTGACGTCGCCGAGGGCGGCCTGAGCTTCCTCGATGGAGGCAAAGGCGTGGGTGGCTCCAAACTCCATGGCCTTTTCCCGCTTGAACTCAACAGGATCGATGGCGGCCACCACCCGGGCGCCAGCCATCTTGGCCCCCTGCACAGCGGCAGAGCCGAGACCACCGATACCGACAACAGCCACATACTCGCCGGGTTGCACATCGGCGGTGTAGACGGCCGACCCCCAGCCGGTCACCACGCCGCAGCCCAGCAGGCAGGCCTTGTCGAGAGGCCAATCCTTGTCGATCTTGATAACCGACGCCTCGTTCACCACGGTGTGCTCGGCAAAGGTGCCAAGAAGACACATCAGGCCCAGATCCTCACCGTCCAGAGTGTGGTGGCGATAGGTGTCGTCCGCCATCTGGGTGCCCTGAGGGAAGGTGACCAAGCCGGTGTCACAAAGGTTCGAGTGGCCCGAAGAGCAGCTGTTGCAGCGACCACAGGCCGGGATGAAGCCGAAGACGACGTGGTCGCCCGGCTCCAGCCAGTCGACTCCCTCACCCACTTCTTGCACTACGCCGGCGCCTTCGTGGCCGCCGATCATGGGCGCCGGCGGAACCAGTCCGGCAATGTGGCCGTCCATGGCGTGTTCATCGGAGTGGCACATACCGGAGGCGGCCATCTTGACCAAGACTTCACCTCGACCCGGTGGATCAAGTTCAATCTCTTCGACGCTCCACGGCTGGTTTACTTCCCGGAGTACTGCGGCACGTGTTCTCACGTGTCCCCCTTCATCGTCTTGTGTTGTGTCTTGTGTTGTGTCTTGTATTGTCAGTTGCCGAACAGGCCAAATCGACCGGTCCCCGCCGTGAGTATAGTTCGCCCGCTCATCGCGCTCTAAACGGCACGACTACGCTGGTGGTCAGGTGTGAGGAGTGGTGATGGCTGGAAACTACGCATTGCGAACAACCCGAAGCGAAGATCTGACCTTCGTTGCGTGCACACTTTGGTTGATCGTTGGGCTCGGCCTCGACGGGTGGGCTCATCGCACTCGCCCTGAACTGGAGTCGTTCTGGACACCGTGGCATGCAGTGTTCTACGCCGGGTTCACGGCGGCGGCCGGATGGCTGGTGTTTCTTATTTACAGACGGATATACCGGCGAGCGCCCTTGGTCGGTTCGCTGACTGACGCCATCCCTCCGGGCTACGAGCTGTCGGTGGTCGGGCTGGGGTTGTTTGCTGTGGGCGGCGTCGGCGACGCCATCTGGCATACGATCTTCGGGGTCGAGTCCAGCATCGACGCCCTGCTGTCGCCCACACACCTTCTCATGCTGGTTGGCGGAACGATGGCCGCCTCGGCTCCCGCCCGAGCGGCGTGGCGGGACCCATCGGAGTCGGACTCGCCGACTCTCGGACGTTTTCTGGCCCCGACCGCATCGACCGCCGCCGTGGCCAGCGCCTTTGCCTTCTTCTTCCTGTACGCCAACGGATTCAACAACTGGCCGATGCAGTATGAATACATCCCGTTCGAGAGTGAGGTTCTGGCCGCCTACGGGGTTCTGGCCACCCAAGCGTCCACAGTGATTCTCGTTGGCTCGGTTCTGCTACTTCTTCGACGATGGAATCCGCCGTTTGGGGCCTTCCTCATCATCTACGGTGTCATTGGTTTCTTCATGGCCGGGCTCGACGGGTTCACCAACCCCTGGCAGGTGCTGGCCCCGGTAGCCGGTGGACTGACGGCCGATGTGGTGTTGTTGAGGGCGGCGGGTCGAAGTCGCCGTTGGCGAGCGGCGGCGGCCAGCTTGGCTGTGCCGTTGGTGATGTGGACGGTTTCCACCATCGCCCATCAGGTGGCGTGGGGAATTCTGTGGCCTCCGGAGCTGTGGGCCGGGCAGATCGTGTTGGCCATGCTGGTCGGCTACATGTTGAGTCTGGTGGCCTTCCCACCCCCGGCGCCGTCGGAAGCAACGGCAGCACTGGCGACACCGGCAACGACAGGGGCGAAGGCCATGGCAGCATCAGAGACCGCCGCCGCTACCGCTGAGTCCTCGAACTAGTCGGCCGACCACACTCGAGGCAACAGGTCGGTGCCCGGGCGATCGCCGGAAGCCAGACCGTGGTTGGCCATGATCTGACTGAAGTCGGGATCCATGCCCTCGTCTCGAAACTTGATGTCCACGTCGTCGCCCAACCATTTAGAGGTGAAGACTTTGAGACCGCGTTCAGGTGGTAGCTTTCCCGAACCACCATGCAGGATCCGGCTGTTGAAGACCACGCAGTCACCCGGTTCCATGTCCCAGCTGACCACGCCGAACCGTTCAGGGTCAGCCGAGATGTCGGGCACGTCGGCCTCGGCGATGGCCGAGAAGTCACTTCGGTCAACGTCGGTTTTGTCGTCGGGGTTGAGAGAGCCGAAGTCGTACTGGTCGAACACTTTGTTGCTCAGGTGTGAGCCGGGAACGAAGGCCAAGGCGTTCTCAGCCGCTACTGGCACCAACGGCATCCAGACCGTGCAGGTGTCATGGCCTCGCACCGACCAGTACGGCTCGTCCTGGTGCCAGGGTGTTTCGAATTGCGATCCGGCGGATCGGATGAACACGGCGTCGAAGAAGAAGTTGATGGCACTGCTGCCGAGTAGCCGACCGGCCAGCTCAGCCGCCGGTGATTCGAACACGAACTGCTGGTACTCGACAACGTTGTGCCAGGCCATGGAGTCCCAGAACATGGTGCGGTCGTGATCGTCTCGATCCCAGATTCGGGCCCGCTCAGTGGGTGCCTTGAGGTGGCGGTCCAGGCCCTTGGTTAGAAGATCTATCCAGACGGGGTCGAACACGCCAGACAGCTTGACCACTCCGTTGCGGCGGAACTGTTCGATTTCGCTCTGTTCAACCACGGCGCTAGAGGGACGTGACCTGATCGACGACTTCGGGCAGCGCCCGACCGAGCTTGGCGGCGTAGGTTCGGTGGTAGTGGTGGAGAGCCGGTTCGTTTCGACCGAAGACCACTTGGTTTAGTGAGCGGGCGTTGGCCGCTTTCTGTTGGGATGCGCTCATCACATAGTCTTCGTCGCGGATGATGTTGGCAAAGCCTTGGGCGATGGTGGCGACCATGTCTTTCACTTCTTCGGCTTGCTGCCCGGTGGCGTCAAGCAGGTGGCGCTTCATGTAGAAGTCGACTTTGCTGACGTGGCGTCCGGGATCACCGGGCGTGGGGTAGGCCCGGACCAGGAACACTCCGGCCCGGAACGGCATGAGGATGACATTGGGAAAGATCCAATACACCGGCAGGCCGGCCACGGTGATGTCCCATTCGTCTTCCGGCTGGTGGCGCAGGTAGTTGATGTCTCGACGGCACAGGATCATGCGGTGGTTGTGGCCGCCGTCGTCGTCGTAGCACTGCACGTTGCCGTGGAAGGTGTTGAACAGTGTGTCTTTGTGCAGCGAACCGAAGTGGTAGGTCTCGCCGAACGTGTCCATGGCCAGCTTCCAATTGCATGCCGTGTCGTAGACGTCGTGGTTGAACGGCACCAGCTGGTCGAACTTCCAGGTGGCGAACTCGTCGTTGAGCCAGTCGCCCAGGTGATCGTCCAGGTCGAGGCCGCCATCGGGGTTGGGCTGCACGAACAGCATGCCGTGCCGTTCTTCTGCTGTGAGCTCTCGCAGCGAGGCGCACTCCCGGTCGACGTGGCCGAAGTGGTCTTCTTTCGGTAATCCGACCAGCGTGCCGCCGGCGTCGTAGGACCAGCTGTGGAACGGGCAGGTGAATCGCTTGCGGGTTCCTCTTGGTTCGGTCTCCACCAGTGCGCCTCGGTGGCGGCAACTGTTGACGAACGCTCGGAACATTCCGTTGTCGTCGCGGGTGGCCAGGATCGGCAGGCCGAGGTCATCGGAGGTTAGGAACGATCCCGGACCGGGTAGATCGCCGCTTAAGCCGATGCAGTGCGGCATGTCGCCGAACCACTCGGCCATCTCGGTCTCGGCTTGGGCCAGGTCAACGTAGGTGGCGGTCGACTGCAGCATCAGTCCACCGGCGTCAACGTTTGTTCCTTCATCAAGTCGTTCAATGAGCTTCTTGATCAATTCCACCTGCACGTCGTGTCGCACCGGTCCAGTATCCCACTGAGCTGTGCCCGAGCCGAAGTCGGTTGGTTGTCAGATCTGTGCTTGGCGGTTGGGTCGGCTGATGCCCGGGCTTGGGAGGCTCCGGAGTCATCATCTGATTGACTCGATGAGTATGACTGAGCTGGCTGCGAATCGTTTGACCATCATTACCGGCGCTTCGAGCGGTATCGGTGCGGCTATGGCCGCTCAGGCCGTCGAACGGGGAGATGCGGTGGCCACGGTCAGCCGTCGGCCGGGCCCGGGTGAACACTTGGCGGCTGACTTGGCTGATCCGGCCGGTTGGGCGGCGGTGGCCGAATGGATTGCCTCGTTGGTTGCCCGTCCGGGTTGGGATCGGGTGGTGTTCGTTCACAACGCGGCAACTATTGAGCCCATCGGGTTTGCCGGTGAGGTCGATCCTGGGTTGTATCAACGGAACGTGTTGGTCAACTCGGCGTCGCAGCAAGTGTTGGGTGAGCGGTTCATAGCCGCCGCTGAGGCTGCCGGTGTGCCGGCGCAACTTCAGTTGATCAGTTCCGGTGCCGGCAAGAACCCGTTTGTCGGCTGGTCCAGCTACTGCGCGGCTAAGGCCGCCTGCGACATGTGGGTTCGAACTGTTGGCTTGGAGCGGGCCGAGCGTGGGAGCAAGGTCGGTGTGTTTTCGGTTGGCCCGGGGATCGTGGACACGGCCATGCAGGGGGTCATTCGCTCGCAGGACACCGAAGCTTTTCCTGATGTGGAACGGTTCCGTTCGTTCAAGACCGATGGGGCGCTCCGTTCACCGGACGAGGTGGCCGCCGCGTTGTTGACGTTGGCCGACGCCGATGTTGGTGACACTGTCGGTTCAGTGATGTTGGAGAACGGTGCCGTGCTCGACATCTCTCAGCTGTTGGGTTGAT
>JAHDFR010000001.1:180079-201124 GCA_020628065.1 Acidimicrobiales bacterium | reverse complement strand
GGAGAGACGAGTGGCACGATCGATCACGCGGCAGGCTAGCGATGCGGCCCGTGCCCTGGGGGCACAAGTTGTCGCAGCCCGAAGGCAGAGGCGATGGAGCGCTTCGCGGCTAGCCGAGCAAGCAGGTATCAACGAACGGACTCTTCGAAAGGTCGAGCGCGGTGACCCGTCGGTAGCGCTGGGTACTGCGCTTGACGTAGCGGTACTCGTAGGCGTGCCGCTGTTCAGTTCAAGCCAATCTGAGCTCGCCGTGCTCGCTGACAGCTTGGTCGACCGTGCCGCCCTGCTCGGGGAGCGAGTTGTGCCGATTTCCGATGTGGGACTTGACGATGACTTCTGAAAACCCCGAGCGGGCATTCGTTTGGTCGTGGTTGCCGGGTGCAGGAGAGCCGGTACCAACGGGCGTTCTGGAGGCGCTGCCAGCACCGGCTGGCTTCGTAATCACCTTTGCCTATGGTCGCTCGTATCTCGCGAACGAAGCTGCTATTCCGCTCTATCTTCCAGAACTGCCACTTGGTCGCGGCCGTATCGAACCGGGACCCGGCCTCGATGTTGCAGGTGTCATCCGCGACGGGGCGCCCGATGCGTGGGGTCAGCGCGTCATCATGAGGCAGTTCGCGCTCGACGCGCGAGTGCACGATCCCGGTGAGGTCCCGCTCCTTGCATACTTGCTCCGATCGGGTTCAAACCGGCCGGGTGCGCTTGACTTTCAAGACTCACCAACCGACTACGTTCCCCGCCTGCATGATGCGCCGATCGAGGATCTCCTCATGGCCGCCGATGCGATCCAGGCTGGCGATGAACTCGACGCCAGCGTCGCCGAGGCTTTGACCGCTGGCTCCTCCGCAGGTGGCGCCCGGCCAAAGGCCACTCTCGTGGCCGGATCCCGAAACGTCATTGCGAAGTTCTCGGCGCCGACCGACACCTACCCCGTCATCAAAGCGGAGGCAGCAGCCATGCAGCTAGCACGGCTGGTTGGACTGGACGTGGCCGATACCGAGCTGGTTGAGGTGGCTGGTCGCGATGTGCTTCTCGTCGATCGGTTCGACCGCGTTGGGGGCGGCGGAAGGCGGGCCTTCGTCTCCGCGCTTACGATTCTTGGGCTGCATGAGATGGCTGGCCGACACGCTACCTATCACGACCTGGCCGACGTCGTCCGCCGGCGATTCGTTAGGCGGCGGGAAACGCTTCGTGAGTTGTTTGCTCGCATCGTCTTCAACATCATCGTCGGCAACACCGACGACCATGCGAGGAATCACGCTGCGTTTTGGGATGGCGATCGCTTGGAGTTGACGCCAGCGTACGACATCTGCCCACAAGCCCGAGCCGGTGGGGAGCAGGTTCAAGCGATGGCAATTGCGCCCGACGGCAATCGCCTGTCGCAGTTCACGACGTGCCTAGATGCTGCCAACAACTACGACTTATCTGAATCAGAGGCGCGCCTGATAATCGACCAACAGATCCAAGTCGTCACGGAGTGTTGGGATGAGGTCGCGGATGATGTGGGTCTAACCGGTCCTGAACGACGGGAACTCTGGGGGAACCAGGTGCTCAACCCCTTCGCCTCCTTCGGCTACGGGACCTAAGCCACCGCCGTCTTCGTCGTCACGCCTGGAACTGGAGTCGACCGAACGATCAGGTTGGCGGTGTCGTGCTAGCGTCAGCGCTGTGAGCGATCAGGATGCATCAGGTCCAGGCAACGTCGACGAGGAAGTTTTCTTGGCGTTCGCAAGGAACTTTCAGTACATCGCTGACAACCTTCGCCGTCTTCAGGCGCCGGAGGAATCCGAAGTTCGGGACCTGGTGGCCGAGCATGTCGGAAGTGAACCGGCAGATCTGATCCCCGTCGGCGAGGACGTGCCGTCGGTTGATAAGCCAAACTTCCAGTTGGCTATGGATCGTCTTGTGGGTGACGACCCGGATTCAACAATAATTGGACTGTCTCCCGAGGTATCGCACTTCAGCGAGTTCTCGTTTTCGGCCCTGTTGGCAGGCCGGTTTTACGGCCCGGGTCGGCCGCAACCCCCGGTGTACCGTGCTCACCCTGTTGCTCCCAACCAAACTCTTCGTTGTCTGGTCAACGGTATCTGGCTGTTGCACTTCGAGGACCATCCTGTCGTGGTCTGCATGGCCGGTCGAGAGCACGGCCACCCGTTCGGAAATGGTCAGGGAATCGCCATCGAAGTGTTTTCCATCTCGGAAGAGGTCAGCGCGGCGGTCCTGGAACGCATTGGCCAACTGCGACACGATCTCAATGTGTACAGAGGGCAGGTATTGGCCTTCGCTTTTGATGAGTACGGAGGTTCTGGCCTTACCTTCTGGGAGCGGCCCTCGACGACAGCCGACGATGTGATTCTGCCGCCAGGGGTTCTTGAGTCGATTAGTCGTCATGCCATCGGCATCGGCCAGCAAGCGGATCGGTTGCTGGCGGCCGGTCAACATCTCAAGCGAGGTTTGCTGCTCTATGGTCCACCGGGGACTGGCAAGACACACACGGTCAACTATCTGTTGAATGCGATGCAGGATCGAACCGCTGTCGTTCTCCAAGGCTCAAGTGTCGGCGCGCTTGGCTATGCCGCAGCCATCGTGCGCAGTCTCAGCCCGGCCATGTTGGTCATCGAGGACATCGACATTATTGCCACTGAACGCGGACACTACGGTGAGCCGGGACATCCACTGTTGTTTAATCTCTTGAATGAGATGGATGGCCTCAACCCCACCGACGATGTCCTGTTCGTTCTGACTACCAATCATCCGCAGATTCTGGAGCCAGCCCTTAAGGCCCGACCTGGTCGCATCGATCACGCCGTAGAGATCCCGTTGCCTGGTGACACCGAGCGTCGTCAACTCCTCTTGCACTACCTCGGGTCATCGGCCACCGGGCTAAGCAACATCGGCCACGTCGTCGAGCGAACACACGGGGTGACAGCTTCGTTCACCAAGGAGCTGGTTCGCCGGGCGAATTTGGCTGCGATAGAACGTTCGCCGCACGCCGAAACCGCTATCTCGGACCACGACATGACAGTCGCGCTGGACGAGCTGTTGGAGAGCGCGTCCGACGTGGCTCAAGCGGCTTTCGGGCTTGGGGCCGACACCCCAAACGAGCAAATGTTCCATGGCCCGGGCGAACACTTCTAAGCCTCGGCAGGATGCAGCCGATCGCTCTCCGAGTTTTCCGGAGACCGCTGGTTGTCAGCTCATTTATCGTGGCAGTCGCTGCGTTGATGTTCTTGGCGCTCTGGGCTTCGGAGCCGACAACACTGACGTTGCCGAACCAGAAATGTCGCAACGATGGTTATACGGCTTCTTTCGGGCGACACTGGGTACTCAACGATTCGGCCCCGCCCGAGTGGCGAGGTCGGTCGCCGGTTGCCGGTCATGTCCGGCATCTGCGCTTCACCGGATGGGCCTATTTCGAGGCCGATGGTGTTGAGCTTGCTCTGGTTGCCGAAGGAACCGGAATCGATCTTCGCTGTACGCCCTGGGAGGTCCTGGGTGGCGGCTGACGCCAGTATCCATCGGCGACTGTCGAAAGGTTGGCTGATTCTCCTCGTCACTTGTCCGCTGCTGGTGGGGTGTGGAGGAGCTGCTGCGTTCGTGCCGGGTACCGAGCAGTGGCAAAGTCGGCGAATTGCCGACTGCTTGGAGGACTACGGCATCGAAGCGCAGCTCAGCGAAGACGGTCGAGAGTTCTTGGTTACCGCTGGTAGCAACGTGGACGGCTTCGCTCCGGCTTGGGATGGCACGGAGGCTATCTCCGTCGAGGAAGCTCTTGACGAGTGCGTTTGACGTAAGAGAGTCGAGGCGTGAAATGTCGCTACAAGGTTGAACCATGGAAGCGCACTAAAGCAACCGTGCACGTCTGCGGACGCGCACGTCGTTAACCCGCCAAGAAGAATGCAGACGTTGGGGGACAGGGCACTAGCTGGAGCTATGGGCGTGGTGTTGCGCCGAGTTTGAGCGGTCGGAGCCGACCAGAACCAATGTGCATACGACCATGACGGCCGAAGCCAAAAGCAACCAGAGCCGGTAAGGGTCGAGCTGCTCAGGCCCGATATCAAATCTTCCTGACCAGGAGGCCTCGATAAGCATGCCGGCGGCGAACAGGCCGAGTTGCGACGTCGTTGAGCCGACGACGTCAAGCAACGTCATAACCCGAACCAGGCTGGAGGTATCCACCTGGCGGTGCACGAACTCCATCGACGCGATCCGAAAGACCGAGACTGAGGCCACCGCCAGAACGGCCACCACCAGCAACGCCACCGGCCAGCCGTCGGACCCGACGGGGTTTGGGAGCAACACAAAAGCTACAACCGACGCTGCTGCCGCCAGAGCCGCACCCACCAACACCGTGTTGAGTTGGCTGCCGACGTCGCGCCATAGCAAAGGGGCGATGATAGAACCGGCCGCTAGGGCGGCACCGACAACACCGAGGTTGCCGGTAGGCCACATCACCAGGGCGACATAGGTCAGGACGAGAGGCAACCCGGCAAGACCGGAGCCAACAAAGAGTAGGTAGATCAATAGCAGCGACCGGGACGGACCACCGGATTGAGCCGACTCTTCGACGTCATCGGGCGGCGCCGGCAGGACCCGCAGCGACCAACCCAGAGCGAGTGAGGTGAGGCCCATGGCGGCCAGTAGCGCAGCCTGTACCGATGAGCCGACCTGGCCCACCACCAATACCAAGAGGAAGACGGCCACGCTGCTCATGGCCCCGGTACGGCTCAGAACATTCTGCCGTTGTGCGCTGGACATCGTGTAGCCGATCAACGGCTGCATGGATGTGGCGTACAAAATCGAGACGGATAGCTCAGCCAGGATCGTCATGGGCAGTACGATCTGGGCGACCACCGAACCAGGCTCGGCCAGCCACACCACCATGGCTGCCACCAGCGCCATGACGCCCATGGACCAGATAAACAGGCGGATGTTGTGGCGAGCTCGATGGAGAGGAATGCGGGCGGCCCAAACCTGCAGTGGCACCGACAGTGTCCCCAGCCCAAGTGCGGTACCGATTGCGCCTGGCCCTATGAGCAGCGTGTCAACGGCAATGATCTGAAACACTTCGCCGCCGTCGACCCCGAGAGAGAATCCGACAACGGGCGTTAGGGCTTTGATCAGAAACAATCGTCGGACGACGCTTGACGGAGCATTCTCGTTCACGACAACGCGTCGTTGAGCGAGTCGACCGGTTCGGTCGAAACGACGGCCTGCGGCCATGCGACTACGACGCCCACTTTCCGTTTATTGAACCGTGCTGGCACTGCACCCTCGGTCACAGCTGTCAGATGTTCATTGTGGGGTCCGGCTTCGAAGCGAACCTTGGGCACACAAGTGGACTCATAGCTCGAGCGGGTGATCAGGGCAGCGCAGCCGCCAGCTGCGCCACTGCGGCGTCAGCGCCGCCCTCGATAGGAGGGCCATGGCCCACCAACAGCGTGTTGAAGCTGAGTGCCGCCATTTCCCGAATGGACTGACGGGAAAGCGGAACGTCGTCGAAGAACCGGTCCGGCCCTTCGAGCGCCGACCCACCGTCAGTGAAGATGGCATCGCCGGCCACCAGCAGACCGGCGTCGTGATCGATCACGGCAATGTGCCCGGCTGTATGACCCGGCGTGTGCAGCGCCTCAAAGCCGAAAATGTCTTCACCGCCGACGAGGCCGGTGATGGCCTCGGTCGTTATGGAGTCGAGGTCGGCCTCTCCGGCGTAAACGGTGGCGTTGACCGACCGGTCCATCACCTCGGCGATCGACCCGGCATGATCACCATGATGATGCGTCAGCACTACGTGCTCGACGTCGTTGTAGGTCAGACCCAGGTCGGTAAGCGATCGGCCGATGGCGTCAGCACTGCCGGAGACACCGGTGTCTACAATCGCTGCCTTGTTCCCGCGGGCCAGCACATAGGCCGAAACGAATCCCAACTCGGCCTGAGCCCAGCGAAGGGTGTTGGTGGCGGGCGCATCCTCGGTCGACTCCGAGTTGGTTGACTCGTTGACCGTCGATCCGTCAGCCGTTGACTGGCCGCCCGCGAGCTCATCGGACTCACCTGAGCTGCAGGCAGCCAGCACGGCAGGCGTCAGTACTGCCAGTGCCAGCGAGCCCTTTCCGAACTCACCCAGAAACTGCCGTCGACTACGGGCACCCGACAACGGTTGGGGCCCGACCGGCATGGTCCTCGGAGGATGGTTGTGAACGTGGCCTATCGGCGTCCCGTCTGAGCTGTGGAATCCACACATGTCGTTTGCAACCGTCCTCGATGGGAAAATAGTCCGTCGGCCGGGCTGTCTACTGGTTGTCCATAGCCGCTCGGGCCCGGGTAACCAGGCGAACCCAGTCGTGTCGTTCGTCGTCGTCCAGAGCCTCGAATGCCGACAGACAGATCACGTCGGTCATCGCTTCGGCCTGCAGCCGGCGTTCGGCATCGGGGGTTGGATGGGGGGCGGGCCATCCGAAGGTCTCAGCCCACGACGCGCCCCCGCGCACCGGGTCGTCGGTTGACATGATGCATGCGTGAGGCCCAAGCCCAACAGCGTGGGCGGCGCTCAAATGAGCTCCTCCCCGCATCTCTCGAACAACGTTGAGGGCCACGGTGGCTCGTCCAGCCGGGTCGTCGGGTTGGGCCAGCGCTCGCCAGCCGGCAAACAACATGCCGGTTGAAGAGTCTGCTGCGGCGGCGATCTTGTTGGCCAGATCGCCGAGGCGCTCCAGGTCAGGGTCGTCCATATCGGCCAACATGGCACGCCCCCAGGAGGCGGCCGACCCGGCGTACTCGTCAGCCAGCTCGCCATGAGACAGCGCGCACGGCGTCTCCCAATGTTTGCGAACCATAGTGGGTGACATAAACCCGATGGCTGCCGCCGCCAGGTCAGCATCGACTTCACCGAGAACACCGGCCCTACCGTTGGCCCAGAAACCGAGCGGGCCGTCCAGGCCGAGCTCGTTCGATCGGGCAACGGTGGCTTCGGCCAGCATCCAGCCTCGTCCGAACTCCAACACGGGCTTGGCTGTGTGATGTAGAGCTTCGGCTGCCGTTGGGTTGTCGGTCATCGCCGCAGTGTAGATGACCCCAACGCCGGCGGTCTTGACGACCAACATCGACCGCGTACCCTTGCCCCATGAGAATTGTCGGCATTGACGTCTTTCAGGTCGATCTTCCCTATGCCGGAGGGAGCTATCTGCTGTCGGGCGGGCGGACCTATGACAGCTTCGACGCCACGCTCGTCCGGTTGACCGCTGATAGCGGCTTGGATGGGTGGGGCGAATCGACACCGTTCGGGGCCAACTACATCGCCGCCCATGCTGCCGGGGTGCGGGCCGGTATCGCCGAAATGGCCCCAGGTCTGTTGGGCCTGGACCCCCGACGGGTTGATCGCGTCAACCAGGCCATGGACGAGTTGCTGACCGGGCATCTGCACGCCAAAACCGCCGTCGACGTGGCTTGTTGGGATCTGTTCGGTAAGAGTACCGATATGGCCGTGTGCGACCTGCTGGGCGGTCGCACCAACGAACGACTTCCGCTGATCTCGTCAATACATAGTGGCGATCCCGACGACATGCGAAGCCGGGTTGCCGACTTTAGAGCCCTGGGGTATCTGGGCCACTCGATCAAGATCGGTGCTTCCGAAGCCGACGGAGGTCCTCGGCTCGACGCCGAACGGATCGAGGCCAGCCTGGCCGACGCCAAAGCCGGGGAATACTTCATTGTCGACGCCAACGGGGGCCTGAGCGTAGAGCACGCCCTCCGGCTGCTCCGCTTGGTCGGTGACGAACTTGACTTTGTCCTTGAGGCTCCGTGTGCCACTTGGGCCGAAACTGTGTCGCTGGCCCATCGAGTTGCGGTGCCGATCGTTGTCGACGAGTTGGTTACCGACGAAGCATCCGTGCTTCGACTGGTATCCGACGGCGTAGGCGAAGGGATCGGGTTGAAAGTCTCCAAGAACGGCGGTTTGACTCGATGCCGTCGCCAACGAGACATTGCCACCGCTGCCGGTTTGACCATGAGCGTGCAGGACACCGTCGGTTCCGATGTGTCCTTCGCCGCCATCGTCCATCTCGGTCAAACCGTCGACCCGAGGTTGCTGCGGTGCGTTCTCGACGTTCGTCAGATGGTTACCACGTCCACTGCCTCCTTTGCCGCCGACGTTGTCGACGGGGGAGTAACCGCTCCCGAGACTCCCGGTCTTGGCATTGACGTTGACCCCGAAGTGTTGGGTACGCCTGTGGCCAGCTGGGGATGACTGCGCCGTCAGCTTGAACCTTGTCCATCAAGCTGGCTACCGTCGTAGTCGGACGGGGGCGGAAAACTGAGGGAGTTCCCTGTGAAGCGTCTAGTTTTCGTCGTCGTTGCCGTGCTGCTGGCGGCGACAAGTCCGGCCGTCGCCCAGGAGGTGTCACCGCCGGAAGCGGTCGTGACACACCAGGAAATGGTGGTGACGGCTAACCCTGAGGCCACTGCGGCCGGAGTAAAGGTTCTCAGGCAGGGAGGTACCGCGGCCGATGCCATGGTGGCCGTTCAAGCCGTGCTCGGGCTGGTTGAGCCCCAGTCGAGTGGGCTTGGCGGCGGAGCGTTCCTGGTCTGGTACGACGCCGCCACCGGTGAGGTGACCACCTACGACGCTCGAGAGAAGGCTCCGTCGGCCGCTACTGAGGACCGGTTTAGCGATCTCGGGTTCTTCCAGGCCTGGCAGTCGGGCTTGTCGGTCGGCGTGCCCGGCACGCCGATGTTGATGGAGGTGGTTCACGGAGAACACGGGAACCGTCCATGGCCCACGCTGTTCACTTCGGCCATCGGACTGGCTCAAGGTGGCTACGAGGTCACTGATCGAACCGCCGATCAGGTCAACCGTCTGCTTGGCTTCAATCCGGACTGCGCCAATCGTTTGTTGTTCCGGGATCCGACGGCGTTTGAGTACTTCACCAACGGCAGCGAGACGGACTGTGCCGCCATTCCGGCCGGCACCAGAGTCCGGAATCCCGACTACGCCGACACGCTGCGGACCCTACGCTCCGACGGGGCTGCCGGGTTCTACTCGGGAGAGCTCGCCCAGGCCATCGTCGATGCGGTGCAAGGTGACCTCGCCATCAGCGGCGACATGACCCTGGCCGACCTGGCCGACTACGAGGTCATCGAGCGGGCGCCGGTTTGCACCGACTACCGAGGTTACGAAGTCTGTGGCATGGGTCCGCCATCGTCCGGGGCACTGGCTGTCGGCCAAATTCTTGGGGTGCTTGAGAACTTTGATCTCGGAGACGACCCGCTGGGTGAGGACTTCGTGCACCTGTTCGCCCAAGCAGGTCGTTTGGCGTTCGCCGACCGGAATCTGTACGTCGGAGACACCGACTTCGTAACCGTTCCGGTCACAGGCATGTTGGACAAAGACTATTTGGCGTCCCGAGCGGCCCTCATCTCCGACATGGACATGGGAACAGCTACGCCGGGTATCCCGCCGGGTGTGTTTGACCCAACCGCCCCTCAGGAGAACGACACCGAGAACGGCACGAGCCATGTTTCCATCGTGGATCGCTACGGCAACGCGCTGTCGCTGACGACGACGATTGAGAGCTCGTTCGGCAACGGCGTCATGGTTCCCGGCGGAGGCTTCTTGCTGAACAATGAGCTGACCGACTTTTCCTTTGCTCCAACGTCGGCTGAGGGAACGCCGATCGCCAATCGAGTGCAGCCGGGTAAGCGTCCACGTAGCTCCATGTCTCCAACCATCGTGCTTGGCGCTGACGGCACGCCAGTACTGGTGACCGGCTCGCCGGGCGGTTCATCCATCATCGGCTACACCGCCCAGTCGATCGTCAACGTGCTTGACTTCGGACTCGACGCTCAAGAGGCCGTCAACTTGCCCCACCATCAGAACCGCAACGGGTCGACCAACCTCGAAATTCCGATTCCGGGAGTGACCTCAAGCTACGACGTGGACGCGTTGGCGGCCGCGCTCGAGGCTAGAGGGCATCCGGTCAGCGTGCGAGGTTTGACCAGCGGTTTGTCGGTGATTCAAATCGCCGATGGCAGTCTGATTGGAGGTGCCGACCTCCGACGGGACGGCACCATCGGGGGTCGCTGATTCGCCTGGGTGTTGCCGGCCGGTGATTCGTCTATGAGTTCCACCGGCCGGCGACACCAGGTTGCTGGAGCTACTGCAGACCTGAGATGATCTCCGCCACGTACGTCTCGATCTGGGCGACCTCATCCGCTTCGAGGTCGAACATCTTGTGATCGGCTCGTCGGGTCAGGTTGTTCAAATGAGCGATGGCGGCAGTGGTGTCGGCGGCGGCGATTGCGGCCTCGGCCTCGTTGAACTGGGTGATCAGCTGGTTGTACTGCTGATCAGACAGACTTCCGTCGTTCAGCAGGTCTCCGAGGAAATCCTCGAGCGTTGGTGTTGGGTCGACGTCTTCAAGGGTGAATTGGGTGAGATCGCATCCCCAACCGATTATGAAGCCCGGCGTCCCGTCGTCGGCGTAGGTGAATTCGGAGAACGACACCGTCCAGTCTCCCGGGATGAGAGTGAACTCGTGAATCCCGTTGTCGAGATTCTGGTAGGTGAACGGGTTGGGAAGCAGATTTCCGTTTTCGTCGTAATAGCGGAGGCCGTTGAAGAACATGACTTCGCCCTCGGAGTTGGGCCTCATGTCGGCAATCTCCACTGTGACCGTCAAGCCATCGATGCTCTGCACGGTGCATGACGGATTGACCGTCTGCGCCTCCGTTGCCCCAGCTACTGCTGCGAGCGTCCCGAACATCACCAAAAGACCGGCAAGAATCTTGCGCATTGTCGCCCTCTACCTTTCATTGCGGACTGCTACCGCAGGTTGTCGCTGCAGGTAGCCGTGTTGGACGGCAGCGACTCTAGGGCGGATCGACAATCAAGTACAAGTTTCAACCGCTGGGCAATTTGTCCAGCAAAGGGGAATCGTTTCGATTTGAACCCTATGAAACCCGGCGAGAGTCCGTTTTGGAGCTCTCACCGAGGCCGAGCGGTGGTTTCGTCGCCGGTGTTAGGCGTTCCCGTCGGTTCAATGTTGGCTCACGAGTTCAGCCGCTCCACCGTGCGGTGAAAGTCGGCCATGGTGCCGGTGATGATTTCGGAAACGGGAGTGACGGCGTCGATCCGTCCGGCCACCTGCCCACCAAGGGGAATAGCGGCCTCCATGTCTCCACCGAAGTAAAGGGCCTGGGCGTCGCCGAACTGCCCGAACACATTGTCTTCAGCGAACTGAAGGCCAAGGGTGCGGCCGGTCTTGAGCGCCCGCAGCGCTGGGGAGTGACGCTGGTTGAGAAACACGGTGCCGGTTTCGTCGGCGTCGACGATGGCTTGTTTCCAGTTCTCGTGCACCGGACTCTCAGCGGCCGACACCATGCGGGTGCCCATCTGCACCCCTTCAGCCCCGAGCGCAAAGGCGGCGGCCATCGTCGGCCCGTCGGTTATTCCCCCGGCAGCGATGATGGGCACGTCGGTCCTGGACCGAATAAGCGGCAGCAGAACCATGAGCGACACCGGGTCGGGATTCTTGAAACCGCCACCTTCCCCTCCTTCCACTACCAGGCCGTCAACTCCAGCCTCGATCGCTTTGAGCGCCCCTTTGAGAGTGGGAACAACGTGGAACACGGTGAGCCCGGCATCTTTCAACAGAGCGGTGTACTTCTGGGGGTTACCGGCCGACGTGGTTACGAACCGAACGCCCTGTTCGATGACAAAGTCGACGATGCCCGGATCTCTCACGAACGCCTGGGCGATGTTCACGCCGAACGGTTTGTCGGTCAGGTCCCGCATGGCGGCGATCTCACCTTTTATGGCATCGAGCTCACCGGACGACGTCTCGATGATGCCCAGGCCGCCGGCATTGGACACCGCCGATGCCAGCTGCGATCTGGCAATCCAGCCCATCGGCGCTTGCACGATGGGGTAGTCAACGCCGAGCATGTCGGTGAGGCGGTTGCCAATGGGGTCCGGTCGTTCAGATGCGCTGTCTGGGGTGTTGCTCACGATCTCAACCGTAGCGCTGCGGTCATATGAGGGTCATAGCCGGTTGAAACGGCATCATGAGACGGTGACCTCCTCGTTCTTTGAATCGCTGGTGAAGCCGTCATGGATGCCACCTGACTGGGTGTTCCCGACGGCATGGTTCACACTGTGGACGTTGCAGGTCATCGCCGTCGGCCTGTTGATCGGCTCCGATAGAGCCGGGCGTAACATAGCCCTGGCGCTGGTTGCTGCACAGTTCGTCACCGCCCTGGCGTGGCAGAGCGTGGTCTTCGGCCCCGGCCGACTTGCTCTGTCGGCCATCTGGCTGGTGGTGGTCCTGCTTCTGGTGGTGGCAGCCACCGTGGCCGCCTGGCGGGTGTCAACGGTTGCCGGTGTACTCCTGGCACCGACCATCGTGTGGATGTCGGTAGCCACGGCACTGGGTTTCAGTTTGTGGCGGTTGAACCCGTCAGCCTGACCTGCCGTCGAACTACTAGAGTTCGGATCCATGGTGTTCAACTACCCGGATGCACGGCGGGACGACGTTAGCGACGACTATCACGGCCGGGTTGTGACCGACCCGTACCGATGGTTGGAAGACCCGGAATCGGATGAGACCAAGGCGTTCGTCGAAGCCCAAAATGCCATCACCATGCCGTACCTGGAGGCGCTGCCCGATCGGGAACGACTGCAGAAGCGGATGACCGAACTGTGGGACACCCCCCGGACCGGCATTCCCACCGTTCGAAACGGTGTGGCGATCTGGACCTACAACGACGGGCTGCAAGACCAGTCGATCTACTACCGCTCCGGTTCCCCGGGGGTCGAGCGAACGAACCCGCCGACCGGCGACCGGTCCAACGCCTCAGTGCTGCTTGACCCCAACACCATGAGTGACGACGGCGCGGTGGCAGTTGTTGTGACCTCGTTGTCCCCTGACGGTCGGCTGTTCGCATACACGGTGTCCGAGGCTGGTAGCGACCGACAGGTGTTGCGCATTCGAGCCACTGAGACAGGGGCGGATCTGGACGATGAACTGCGCCATCTCCGATTCACATCGGTGGCCTGGTTCGGTGACGGATTCTTCTACACCCGGTTTCCCGAGTCGGACCCGGCATCGACCGAACCGGTACGGGACCAGCAGGTCTACTACCACCGCATTGGCCGGCCACAGGATGACGATCAGCTGATCTATCGCAACGTGGACAACCCCGACCCGGTGTACGGCGCATTTGTCACCCACGACGACCGCTACCTGGTTCTGCACGAGTATCTCGGCACGTCACGCCACAACGGCGTGTTGTATCTCGATCTGACCGGTCTGGATCTGGCCGACCAGGATGAGGCTGGCTGGGATGAGGCGGCGGTGGATGGCTGGGTCCGCCTTGTTGATCAAGGTGTTGCCACCCACAACGTCGTCATCCACGATGCCGGTCAACTGTTGGCGGCCTCCGACGGTCCCATGTTCATCGTTCACACCGACCACCACGCCCCAAACGGCACCGTCATCGGTATCCCTCTGAATCGCCCTGACGAACGCATAGACATCATCAGCGAGACCACCGAGCCGATCGAGTGGGTGGCCGGGCTCGCCGGTTCGCTCGTCGTGTGTCGCCTGGTCGAGGCGTCCAACGACCTGCACCGCTATCAAAACGACGGTACGCCGATCGGGTCGCTGGAGCTTCCCGGCCTGGGAACCGTGGTTGGGGCCTCCGGTCGGTTCGTCGACCCCGACTTCTACCTCGACTATCAGTCATTCGCCGAACCGCCAACGGCCCTGCGTTGCCAGACCGAAAACGGCGAGGGTCAAGTGTCGGTTTTCGCCCGGACCGAACCGCCCATCGACCCATCCCGGTTTGTGGTCGAACGCCGTCACGCCACCTCCACCGACGGTGCTTCCGTCGGCATGTTTGTCATCAGGCTGACCGAAACCACGCTGCCCGCCCCGGTGGAGCTGTACGGCTACGGCGGATTCTCCATCAATTTGACGCCGACCTACAGCCCGGCCCGGCTGGCGTTCCTGGAGACCGGCGGTGTCGTGGTGGTTGCCAACCTTCGCGGTGGCACCGAACAGGGGGAGGACTGGCACCGTCAAGGCATGCTGGCCAACAAGCAGCAAGTGTTCGATGACCTCATCGCCTGCGGCCAACATCTGATCGACACCGGTGTGACCACGGCCGGTCAGCTGGGAATCCGAGGAGGTTCCAACGGCGGGCTTCTCACCGCAGCCACCGTCGTTCAGCGACCTGATCTGTTCGGAGCGGTGGTATCCCAGGTCCCGGTAACCGACATGTTGCGCTATCAGATGTTCACCGCCGGACGGTACTGGACCGTCGAGTACGGAGATTCCGCCGACCCGGAGGCATTCGAATATTTGATGGAGTACTCGCCGCTACACAACGTCGCCGACGGCGCCCCCGCCGACTACCCGGCGATGCTTATAACCACCGCCGAATCCGACGACCGGGTGGTGCCAATGCACTCGCACAAGCTGGCGGCCGAACTCCAACACCGGGCAGGTGGCTCGTCCGAGCGGCCATTGCTGGAGCGAGTGGAGACTCGAGCCGGCCACGGATTGGGCAAACCGACGTCCAAGCTGATCGAGGAAGCGGCCGACATTTACGCCTTCCTGCTGGCCAACCTTCGGCCAAACCCCTGACCGTCCGCTGGCTCACCGTCCACTAGCTCTCCGTCCATTGAGCCTGGGGCGATCGAAGGATGCCGACTTCCGGCGTCGAAGCCGAGGACGGCCAACGCCGCCCAGATAAAGCCGACGCCCACCCAGCGGCCGCTTGAGATCTGCTCACCGAACGCCAGCCAGCCGAGCAAAAACTGAAACGCCGGAGTCAAATACTGCAGTAGTCCGACCATGGACAACGTCATTCGTCGAGCAGCGTAGGCAAAGAGCACCAGCGGTAGGGCGGTCACCGCTCCGATCAAGAAGAAGGCGGCCAACGAAATGCCGGTACCGACGACCAGGCGTCCGTCGACGCCGAGGAAAGTGATGAACCCAAGCGCCGGGGCGGCCAGCCATATCGTGTCAGCCGCCAAACCCTCAACCGCCTCAAGCGGTGACTGTTTACGCAACAAGCCGTAGACCCCGAAAGCCAATGACAACACCGTGGCGATCCACGGAAACTGGCCGGCGTCAACAGTCAACGCCACCACCCCAAGCGCCGCCAGTCCGACCGCCAGCCGTTGGGCTCGACGTAGTCGTTCCCCCAGAACGACCGTTCCAAGCGCAACCGAAACAAGCGGATTGATGAAGTAGCCGAGGCTGGCGTCAACCACCCGTTCGGTCTCGATGGCATAGATGAACACGAACCAATTGGTTCCCAGCACGAGACCGGTTGCCAGGTGCACCACCGGAAGGCGTATAGGGTGGCCGGTCCTTCGCGCTCTCAACCAGATGAAGCCACCGGTGAGGATCGAGACTTGCACAAAACGCCAGGGGATGACCTGGACCGCAGGGGTTTCGATCAGTCGCCAGTACAGGGGAACAAAACCCCAGAACAGGTAGGCCAAGACTGCCGCTGCCAGGCCGCTATCGATGGAGTTGGTGGCGGCTTCTCGGTTGTCGTTCACGCGATGCTGATCACCCGTTCTGGGTCACACTGTCACCCGATCAAGGGGAATGCACGGTCTGCTCTGAAGCCGATCCGCCAGGCTCGAAGTCGTCGGCGGTGGGCAACCACACGTCGACGTAGTCCGGCGCCAGCATCTCGTTGCCCAGGATCATGTCGGCCGCCCGCTCGGCAATCATCATGGTGGGGGCGTACAGATTCCCGTTGGTGATGACCGGCAGGACCGAGGCGTCAACCACTCGCAGACCCTCCGTGCCGTACACCGACATCGTGCGGGGGTCGACCACCGCCATGTCGTCGGTACCCATCTTGGCCGTGCACGACGGGTGCAAGGCGGTCTCTGAGTCTCTGGCCACCCAATCCATGATCTCCTGATCGGTTGAGACCACAGGACCGGGGGAGATCTCTCCACCGTTGAACGGCTTAAAAGCCGGTTGGTTGAGAATGTGCCTAGCGGTGTTGACCGCCTCAATCCACTCGCGTCGGTCCTTCTCGGTCGACAGATAGTTGAACTGAACAGCGGGCTTGCGGCCAGGGTCGGTGGAGGTGATCTTCACCGTGCCCTTCGACTCCGAGTACATCGGTCCCACGTGCACCTGATAGCCGTGGCCTTCGGTGGGGGCCGACCCGTCGTAGCGGATGGCAATCGGCAGGAAATGGAACATCAGGTTGGGGTACAGCTCATCAGGGTTGGACTTGACGAACGCGCCGGCCTCGAAGTGGTTGGTGGCCGCCGGGCCTTTCCGGAACAACCACTGGAACCCGATCCAGGGGGCCCGCCATTTGGCCAGGTGAGGCTGCATGGAAACCGGCTCTTTGCAGGCGTACTGGATGTAAACCTCCAAGTGGTCCTGCATGTTCTCGCCAACACCGGGCAGAGCGCTGACGACGTCGATGCCCAGACCACCGAGATGCTCGGGGTCGCCGACCCCGGACAGCTGCAACAGCTGGGGTGTGTTGAACGCCCCGCCGCAGCTGATGGTCTCCGCCGCCTTGACCACATGGTTTGAACGACGGTGACGATACTCAACGCCGACACATCGGTTGCCTTCAAACAGGACTCGGTTGACCCTGGCCCCCGTCACCAAATCCAGGTTCGGTCGATCGAGGACCGGGTGTAGGTAGGCCCGGGCGGCGCTGAGCCGACGGCCCCGGTGCACGTTCTTGTCAAAGGCGGCGAAGCCTTCCTGTCGGTAGCCGTTGACGTCGTCGGTTCGGCGAAACCCGGCCTGCTCGCCGGCTTCAAGCCAGGCCTGAAACAGCGGGTTGGATGCAGGGCCCCGCTCCAACGTCAGCGGGCCGTCGTCGCCTCGCCACTCGTCGCCTCCGGACAGGCAGTTCTCCATCCGCTTGAAATACGGCAGACAGTGGGCGTAGCTCCAGTCGGCCATGCCGTCCATCTCGGCCCACTTCTGGTAGTCGGCCGGGTTGCCTCGCTGGAAGATCATGCCGTTGATACTTGAGCTGCCGCCCAGGACCTTACCTCGGGCGTGATACACCCGGCGCCCGCCCATGTGGGGCTCGGGTTCGCTCTCGTATTTCCAGTCGTAGAAGCGGCTGCCGATGGGGTAGGCCAGAGCGGCCGGCATGTGGATGAAGACGTCGAATTTCCAGTCTTTGCGTCCTGCCTCCAACACCAGCACCCGATTGCCCGGGTCGGCGCTCAGTCGGTTGGCCAGCGCACAACCGGCTGAACCTCCGCCCACGATGATGAAGTCATAGCGGTCGCCTGAAGCGACGCTGCCATTGTTGGTCATGGGCCGATGGTAGAGCATGACCGGCCACTGAGCGCAGCCAGAATGGCCGACGACGTCAACTGGTTCGACGTGACGCCATGAACGCCCCGGCGGTGATGAGAGCGGCGCCGATCAAGGCGAGGCCGGCCACCCGGTCGGCAAGAATTGCAACGCCGAGGACCAGTGACACAACCGGTATGAGATAGGTGATGAATGAGGCTCGAACCGAGCCGACTCGCCCCACGAGAGTGGCCATGAGCCAGTAGGCGAAACCGGTGCCGACGACGCCCAACAGCACTACAGGAATGACCACATCGGCCGACCAGACATTGGCCGACAGGTCACGAAGCCCAATCGGAATGAGCCAGACCGTTGCCAGCGTCAGGACTCGGCTCATCAAGGTGATCGCCCCGTACCGGCGCTGGAGCGGTGCGGCCAGATTGAGCGACACGCCGTAACAGACTGTGGCGGCCACCACCATGACGACGCCCCGGGCCTCGGAGCTGCCCTCCGACAACGACGGCCAGCTGAGCAGAAGGAGACCAAGAAGTCCAATAGCCATCCCGGCGATTTGGGCGCGGCCGGGGAGTCGCCGGGTCAGCAGAATCGACACGGCAGCGGCGAAGACCGGAGTGGATCCGTTTAGCAGCCCGGTCAGAGCCGAGTTGATGTACTGCTGGGCGAGCGGAAAGAGCGTGAACGGTATGGCGACCCAGACCACCGAGAGCACAAACACCGTTGAACGGTCGCCCGGGTCGATGCCGCCGCTGTGACGGAATGCCGGCAGGAGTCGAGTCACCCATAGCGCCAGTGCTCCCAGGCCGACCCGGAGAAAAGTGATGGCCCCGGGGGTCAGGCCTTCGAGAGCCATTGCGATCAGTAGGAAACTCGAACCCCATATAAGTGACACGCCGACAAACAATGCCCAGTCGGTGCCGCTGAAAGCAGCCTCTGACTCCTCACTGGGTTGGATCGCAACTGTTTGGTCAACCGGCACCGCTGTAGTGTGCCAGAGCACAACCCCGATCGCTGGCGATATTCGGACGTAGATGACAGACCGGTCGGTCTTGTGTTTACGTTGGTGGTCATGCAGTACTGGTTGATTAAGAGCGAGCCCGACGCCTACTCCATCGACGATCTGGCGTCAGACAAGGTTGAGCCGTGGGACGGCATCCGTAACTACCAGGCCCGCAACTTCATGCGAGACACCATGCGGGTGGGGGACAAGGTCCTGTTCTACCACTCCCAAGTCAAACCTCCGGCCGTGGTCGGCCTGGCCGAGGTGGCCAGTGAGCCGTATCCCGACCCGACGGCCTTCGACCCGAACGAGAAGTATTACGACCCGAAGAGCGACCCTGCTAACCCTCGCTGGATCCTGGTTGACATGCGATACGTCGCTCATCTGGCCGAGCCGGTGACGTTGCCGCAAATCAAGGACGATCCGAAGTTTGACGGCATGATGTTGCGTCAGCGCGGTGCCCGGCTGTCAATCCAGCCGGTGGATAAGAAACACTACGACCGAGTGGTGAAACTAGGCGGCCTGTAGATCCCGGTCTTTCGACAGTTGGGTGCCGACGGTTGGGTGTTGAACGAATCCGCCATTTGTCAACGTGGTGAGCTACGGTGCCAGCTATGGCTTCGCTTGAACCGCTTATGACCGTCAACGTCACACTCCAGATGATTCCGCTGGGTAACACCCCGGCGGGGACCAGATTGGATGTGCCCTTTACCGGCACGGCAACATCGGACCGCTGGGAAGGTGAGCTGCCGGTCGACGGCGTCGACTATGTCACCGTCGGCAAGGGCGGCATCGCCAACCTCGACATCCGGGCTCGAATGGGCGAGGGCGAAGACGTCGTGTCCTACGCCGCGTCCGGTCGCATGGGACCTGAAGGCATTCTTGAGGCCTTCACTTTTCAGACCGCCAGTGAAAAGTTCGCCGACCTCAATACGGCTGTCGCTGTTGCCGTCGGTACCCAGGAGAAGAACAAGCTGACCTTGGAAGTGTTCGAACTTAAGCGCTAGCCCGACGTCGGGCGTAAGCCCGAGCTGGTCAGGCCGGTCCGGTGAGCCGGGTGGCGTGACCCATCTTTCGACCGGGTCGGGCTTCGCCCTTGCCGTAGAGATGGACCATCCAATCGCCTTGGGAGGTCATGTCGGTGGCCGTGGGCAAAGGATCGCCGAGTAGGTTTCGCATCTCGGCATTGCTGTGTCGCCTCGGGTTGCCGAGCGGACGCCCGGTGACGGCGCGGACATGTTGTTCAAACTGAGAACACAGACAGGCGGCTTCGGTCCAATGGCCGCTGTTGTGAACTCTGGGGGCGAATTCATTCACCACCAGCGAGCCGTCGGGATTGACGAAGAATTCCACCCCCATCACTCCGACGTAGTCGAGGCCGTGAAGCAGGTCGGTTGTGGCCTGGCGAGCTTGAACCACCACATCGCCATCAGCCCCGCTGGGGGCGGTGGAGGTGGCAAGAATCCCGTCTTCATGGGTGTTTCGGGCCGGGTCGTACAGCGCTACGGAACCGTCGAGTCCGCGGGCACCGATGACCGAGATTTCGTAATCGAACGGCACGAGCTTCTCGACCACCAGCGGGACGCCACCCAGATACTCGTGTAGGTCTTCTGTGTCTTGTGCGGTCGGACTCTCAAGCTGATCCACGGTAACCCGGGCCTGACCCTTACCGTCGTAGCCCAATCGGCGGGTCTTCACGATCACTTCACCATCGGAACGACCTTGGTGCAGCTCGCTGGCGGCAGCGACAATATCGGCGTGAGAGTCGGCCTGACGAAAAGGCGCCGGATCCAAACCAACGGAGACAAAAAAGTTCTTTTCGGTCAACCGATCTTGCGACACGGCCAACGCTGCTCGTCCCGGTCGTAGTTTGCCACCTGACTCCAGCGCCTCGAGTCCTGCCGCCGGGACATTTTCGAACTCGTAGGTGATGGCATCGCACCGGGAGGCCAGATCGGCCAATGCGGAAACGTCGTCGTAGGCGGCGACAATCTGCTCATTTGACACCTGAGCGGCGGGCGCATTCGGGGTCGGGTCCAACACGACAACGCGAACGTCCAGACGGGCGGCGGCCAAGGCCAGCATTCGACCCAACTGACCGCCGCCAACAATGCCAAGCGTCTCGGTCACTGATCAACTACTCGCTGTCGATGGGGAACTCGGCTACCGCTTCCGCCCGGTCCTGGCGGAACCGGTCTAGACGGTCGGCCAGCTCTGCGTCGTTTAGAGCCAGAACTGCAGCGGCCAGCAGTGCGGCATTGACGGCCCCGGCTCGGCCGATGGCCAAGGTCCCAACCGGAATACCGGCCGGCATCTGGACGATGGACAGCAAGCTGTCTTGCCCGGAAAGGGCCTTCGATTGAATCGGCACGCCGAATACCGGCAGGGGAGTGAGTGATGCCGTCATGCCCGGCAGGTGGGCCGCGCCGCCGGCACCGGCAATGACCACCTTGAAACCGGCTGCTTTGGCGTTACCGGCAAAGTCGTACAATCGTGTCGGAGTTCTGTGGGCCGACACGATCCGGGCCTCGTGCCCAATCTTCAGTTCGTCGAGTGTCTCAGCGGAGTGACGCATCGTAGGCCAATCCGATTGACTGCCCATGATGATGGCGACCGGAGGTGTACTCATGCCCGTCAGGCTAGCTCTAGATCTCGTCGTCGTTTGGGCTTGCGCTTTTCTCGCTCAGTAAGGTAAGAACCGCAGGCTGGCGGGCGAGGCTTGCAGCC
>JAHDFR010000001.1:157827-179979 GCA_020628065.1 Acidimicrobiales bacterium | reverse complement strand
CACCACCACCGAGCACCCCTATGCCCGAAACACCACGAGCTCTTTCTGTTCTCGATGCGGTGAACGGAGATGACCTTCTCGGCGTCGACGATGTCGTCGTGCCCAATCCCCGGCGCAGTCCACTGCATGATGCCCACGTTCGGGCCGGAGCTTCCATTGTCGAATTTGGCGGATGCCTTTGGGTAGACCGTTACCCGGGTGGCGTCGCTCACGAATACCGGGCCGCCACCACCGGGGTTGGCGTGATCGACGTCTCGCTGATGACCCAACTATCGTTCACCGGCTCACAGGCGGCTCAACAACTGCAACGACACTTCACCAATGACGTACTGAACCTGGCTGCCGGGCGCCTGCGCTACGGCGCCGTGGTCGATGACGGCGGACGGGTAGTTGACGATGCCATTGTCTACAAACAGACCGAAGACCAGCTGCTGATAGTGCTGAATATCGACCAGGACGAGCTTCCAGAGTCGGTTGAAGCCAGTTGGTCAGCCCCAGAAGTCGACTATCGAAACATCTCCGCTGGTCGGGCGATTCTCCAGATACAAGGTCCGGAAGCGGTGCAATCGACCGCCGCCGTCCTCGATGTCGATGCAGCTTGGGTTCCGCCATTCTTCGGCTGTCGCTCAGCCCCCGAGGATGATCTTTTCGTGGGGCGATGCGGATTCACCGGGACCGACAGCGTTGAACTCATCGGACCTGCGTCAGTCATTCAAGCGGCATGGGACGGGCTCGTGGCCCGTGGGGTCGAGCCGTTCGGAATCTCAACCATCGAATACCTGAGAGTGGAAGGTGGGATGATCTGCAACGGCCATGAATTCACCCCCGGTTCCAACCTGCCGTATGAGATTGGTCTCGGTCGGTTCGTGAAGCCTTCGGTCGCCCCGATGGTTGCCGGTTGGCCCGACATTGGCAGACCGGTCCAGCCCCATCTCCACTGGGTGTTGGGGCCGGCAGGTGAGTTGGATCTTGAGCGGCTGCCGACCAACGGCGATCCGATCACGATCGGCGGCACCGAAGTCGGTCGGCTGACCAGTACCATCCTCAGCCCGGCGGCGGGTCGTATCGTCGCACTGGCCATGGTGGATCCGCTTCTGATCGGTCCGATCGGTGACGGAGTAACCGTAGACGGGCGGGTCGGCGAGTTAGAGGTGGCGTTGAGCTGCTACGAAGACTCACCGTTCGGTTAGCCACCCATCTCCAGCTCAACCGGGGAATCGAGTCATGCGTTCAGATTCGAGATGGCCTCGGTCAAGGGCCTCAGGTCGGCATCTCCGCCGACCTTGGTGGCCGCGTCACGCGCCGCTTCAACCGCCTTCGATTGAATGGGCACTCCGAATCGCCACCAATCCTCGGGCTTTTGATCGCCCGCTTTCAGCTGATGAGGCGGCCCGACAGGTTGAGGAGTGGCTCGAAGCGCCTCGGGCTTGGGCGGCGCAGCCTTCGGCGGCCTTCGACGATGTCTTCCTCAAGCTGGTTCGACGTTACAACGTGACGGCCGGACTGATGACCGATGCTCAACTGGCTGCGCTTGCCGTCGACCATGGGGTTCCGTTGATCTCGACCGACGCCGACTTTGCCCGCTTCAGTGAACTCAACTGGATCAACCCGCTGACGGTGGACGACTGAGCCGATGCTGCCGCTGCTGGTGTAGGCCAGTCAGTTTGTCTGCCTGCTGGGCCGACGCCGCGCACCTTGGCCCGATAAGAATCTGGACTAAGCTGCGGGCTGAAGCGATAACGAAATGGCACAAGTCGTTGGCCGTACGGGACGAAACCATATGACTGTGAGCGGGGACATCAATGACGACGATGCAACGACCGAAGGTCGTTTGGTCGATGGCGAGGACGTAAGGCCTGACGAGAACGGATCAACTGCCGATACCAAACTTGTGCCTTCCACAGCAACACCTGCCGACGGCGAACAAGCGAACGCGACCAAGTCCGCAACCGACCCTGATCTCGAGACAGAACCATCAATCGATCCCGAGCCTGAGGAGACGGCCAAGCTTGGGACCACGCCCGAGATGGAGGCCGAGGCGGAGGTCCAGGCCGACGCGAAAGGTGGTTCGTCAGACGATGAAGCCTCCGATGAGTCGCCGGACGAGAAAGACTCAGCGACTCTTGACGCCGAGGCAGCACCCGAAGCCGAGATCGAGGCGGAACGGAGCTTTGATCCTGTCGTTACCGCCGATTTGGACGTTGCCGGGGCATCGGCCGGTCACGGGTCGAACCGCACAAGGCGACGAGTTCTGGCTGGTGTGTTGGGCGTCGTGGCATTGGTGGGGGCGACTTGGGGCATCGTCGAGGCATTTGAGATCAAAGGCCAACAGGTCGAAGGGACGTTGCTCAGCCCGGACGACTACCTGGCCCAAGTCGTTCCGGTTGAAGTTGACGGCGTCGACAACGAACACACCCTCAGAGCCCTTGGCTGGGAGACCACGCCTACCGAAAGGGTGACCGGCCGGCTCTTCGCCCGGATGGGTGTTCACGACCCGGTGGAGCCCCCCGGCGGCGTCATCGCCAGCCCGGTTCTCGACGGCTATCGCGACGAGTTGCATCTCGACCCCACGGCCCCGTTGATAGATGCGACCTGGAAGGTGGTCGAGGGCACGCCGGGTGTCACGTCCGATGTCTCGATTGAAGGAACGTCACCACTAGCCCGGATCGTCGTCTCCCCAGTCGAGGTTGCCCCTGATTCAAGTGCTTCCCTTCAGCGGTTCGTCGAGGAGCGCAACCGCGACATCGACGGATGGGAAATCAAGCTCTACAAGGACGACGGAGAACATGGAGCGTCCCTTTCCCCCGAAGAGGTCTTGTCCCATGTCGAGTTCGATCGAGAGTCGGCTTCAGTTCGCATCATTGACGAGCCCGGCCTCCGGACACTGTTGGATGAAAGAACCAGGAGTTTCGTCCGAGGAGCAGAACGAGGGCGCTTTGAGTTTGCAGCATCCGAGGACGGGGTTACACCGGTTATCAGGGCCGGCAAGCTCGAAGTGCTCGACGAGTTGGCCAAGCCCCTCCCCGGCGAGATCGCCGATTTGGATGCCGCATGGGCCAACCTGGTGGGAGCGGTGCAGTCGTTCAGGCGTGCGGTGGCCGTTCCAATGGTCGAGCCGAATGAGCCCTATGGGGGAATTGAGCCTGCGGATCTGGCGGTCAAATTGTCCGAGTCAAGAACGCCAAACACCGGCGGGAGCCGGATGACCAATATTCGCAATGTTCTCGAAACCACCCGAGGGATCATTGTCGAACCTGGCGGGGTGTTTGGTATGAATCAGACCATCGGTAAACGGACGGCGGACAAGGGATACCGGGTGGCGGGAGCCATCGCCAACGGCGAGCATGTCGAGTCGTTTGGTGGCGGGGTGTCTCAGGCGGCGACGATGTTCCATCAGGCGGCCTATATGGCCGGGTTGACGTTCCCGGAGCGAGAGGGTGGGGGGATTGGTGGCGGTCACCAGACGTTCGGTCACTCGGAGTCGTTCGGTCGGTACAACAACTACTACGCCGAGGGCTGGGGGCTCGACGGGCAGATGGATACCGGTCGGCTTGGGTTTGGCGTAGAGCAGACGGTGAATTGGCCGAACCGGGAGGCCGGTTTCATCAACACCACGCCGTACCCGATTCTGGTGTGGACGTTCGACACTGGTCGACAGGTTGGGGTGAGTCTGTGGTCGCTTGAGCGGGACCGGTTCGGCGTGTACGAGGGAACGAGCCGTTGGTCGCGTGGTTCATGCATCGACTGGACCCACTCCCGGACCGTATACAACATGGATGACGAGATCTTGTTCGAGGATTCCTACAACGGGTTCTACCGCACGCAGGGTCCCACGTGTGCGTTCACGCAACCCGAAACGGATGAGGAAGAGCAGTAGCTCTCGGCTACCCGATCTGGGCGCTCAGCCGTGCTCGGTCGATTCAAACGGTGGGCAGTGGCTGAAGTAGACCGTATGGGGCTTGAACGCCTTTATCCGTCGAATTGAATCGACGGCTGCCATCTGACGGTCGGGGTTCGCTTCGACATTCTCGACACTGGCTTGTTCCCCCAGCAGTTCATCGAGAGCCCATACTGCCTGGGCGCCGATAATCACCCGTCTGTCGCCACCTTGCACCAGTACCGATTGATGGCCGGGTGTGTGGCCCGGCGTGGCCAGGATCGTGACACCTTCGGCCACTCGCTCGTCGCCCTGAATTGTCCTTCGCTGCCGGACAGGCGGGAGCGCCCACTCGGCCACGGTGTAGTACTCGTCTCGTTCGATCGCTTCGTATTCGGCCGCCTGAGCAAGAACAGGTATCGGTCTACCGTATAGCAGCGTGTTCTGGCCGCAGTGGTCGAAGTGGAGGTGGCTGTTGATGACGGCTACCACGTCGGTCAGCTCCACCCCGTGTCGGCGTAGAGCTTCGTCCAAGGGCGTTCGTTGAGGCTTGTAGAGCTCATCGATGACGTCGTTGCCGAAGCCGACGCCGGTGTCAACCAGTATCGGCCCATCGGGGTGCAAGATGCAGTATCCGTACACCGGTGTTGTGGTGCCCGCTTGGGATGCCGGGTGACTCTCGGGCAACGTGAGTGTGGCCAAGTCAAGTCGGGCCACAATCGGCATCTGCGGTAGTCCGGTCATGCCCCATTCTTCCATGACCGGCGGGGGGCTGTTATCATCCGAGCTGATGCCTGCTGTGCCAAGGCCCGGCCGAGCGGCTCACCTCACAGGTCGTCGAGGGCCTCGGTTAGACGGGCCAAATCTTGCTCCCGGCCGATGTTGGCTACTGCTTGGCGGACTGTCTCAGCCGAGGACTGGCTGGTGACGGCGGTGCACATCTTGGTGAATTTCGTCGACAGTTCTTCGGACGACAACGGGTCATGCATAGAACCTTTTTGGCCGTGTACGGTGCGGGTCAGGCTCCGACCGTCGGCCAAGGTGATCGTTACCCGACCTCCCATTTTCCAGGCGTAGGTGGCGTCAAACTCGTCGGCCGAGGTGATGGATGACACCTTGGCCTGCATGGCGGCCAGCTCGGGCCGGGCGATGGCAGCAGGGGAGTAGGTCGAGGGATCCGTGGGATCGGCCAAAATGGCGGCGGCGATGTTGAATTGTCCCGAGTATTGGGCGGCCATGACTGACGTGGTGCCGTCCATGTTGTTCTGGGTGGCGGCCTTGGTAGGCCCTTCGGCCTTGATGTCGACGATGTCTCCGGACTGCAGGTCGTGTTCGGCCCGCAACTCCTGGGCGGCCTGAATCATAGGGTGAATGTCGCTGCAGGCGGCATACGGCTTGACCGTAATCTCATCCAGCATCCACCGGTCGCCCAGTCTCTCGGTCAGCAGATCGACCTGGGGGGCGCCGGTGAAGATGTTGCAGAATCCGTAACGGCCGGCCAGGCCGTCGGCCGGGCCCTCAAATCCGTCGGCCACCAACATGGCGGCCAGGACACCCCCTTCGGCCGCCCGTCCGGCGTGGATCCTTTTGTTCATCCCGCCGGACGAGGCGAATTCCATCGTGCCCGAGGCCAAGGTGGCGGCCACACCGAGCGCCTGATTCATTCGATCGCCGCCGAAACCGAGAACAGCGCCGGTTGCCGCCGCCGCCCCGAACACTCCCGACATCGAGGTTGGATGAAACCCACCCAGCATGTGGCTGGCCGGACCAACCGCAATCCCGGCCCGGCCCATGGCCTCATAGCCGGCCACCACCGCATCGAGAAACCGTTGGCCTGAGACGCCCTCGGCCTGACCGACCGCCAGCGCGGCCGGCACAACCACGGCACCCGGATGGCTGATGGCCTCTTCGTGAACGTCGTCCAGTTCGAAAGCATGGGCGGCGCAACCGTTGGCGAAGGCGGCCATCGGGGCGGTGAGTGAGCCGCCGTCATTAGCACCGCCGATGACGACGCTTGAGCCGGGGCCTCCGGCCGTTCGGGCATAGGCGTGGGCCGATTGAGTCCAAGGCTGGGCCGAGCCGTAGACAATGCAGCCAAGCGTGTCTAGAACGGCGGAGGTTGCCAGTTCACGAAGCCGGGGTGCCGTCGGGTTGTTGCCCCCAGCGAGGTCGGCCAAGAAGTCAGCCAGTTGTCGGGTCGCCGTCTGGCTGCCTCGATTGTCAGCCACCGGATGTGTTGCCGGCCATCGCTTCTCGCCACAGTCCGTGCAGGTGGGAAACCGAGTTCTCCGAGTGCACCGTGGCGACGCCGGACGGGTCGTTGATGATCGGGCCCGGTCGGTAGCCCCGGCTGGATACGCCTCGTTGCACCGAGTCCATCAGTTCGAAATCCTCCGACACGGTTGTGTCCCAGTCCAACTCGATGATCTCCATCTGCTCGGCTGTGGGCTCGGAGTTGGCGAACCACCATTCCCGCAGCAGCAGTGTCCGGTCGACCGACAACGGCACCCAGCGGAACGTATTGAGTACCCGTCCGGGATAACACTGGATGGACGACACCGGCCAGGTGAAGAACGACCCGTAGTCGTTGGCGTCTTCGGCTCCTGACCGTTCGTAGGCCACCTTGTCGGCTGACGGGGCTTCAGCGGTGTGATGAATGGTGTTGCCATAGGGGTGGATGCGGTAGCTGGCCGGGGTCACCACTCCGGCCGAGAAGGCCTTGTGCACGTTGGGGCAGTGGTAGCACTCGTTGTAGTTCTCCACGGCGATCTTCCAGTTGGCGTTGATCTCGTGGGTTCGCCGGTAGGAAAAGACCCGCTCCGAGGCGTCGGGGGCGATGGCCAACAGCTTGTCCTCCACACCGGGAATGGTGTCGGCCAGTGACGGCGCATCGGGATCAAGGTTGACGAACAGGAAGCCGGCCATGGTCTCGACCCTGACCGGGGGTACACAGATGTCACCTACCTTTTCGCCGCGGGCGTGAATCAGGTTGCCCCCAAGGTTGTAGCTCCAGGCGTGGTACGGGCAGGTGATGGAAGAGTGGGAAGTACCGGCCAGCCCCGATGTGGTCAAAGCCTCAAGGGGTTCGGAGCCGGAGGAGTCGGTGGGGATGAGCTCGTGCCCCCGATGCTGACAAACGTTGTAGAAGCCGTTGACCGTGCCATTGTCGTTGGCCACGATCACGCCTTCGCTTCCGACCTTGGCCGTCAGAATCTGACCGGGTTCGGCGACCTGTGATTGGTGCCCGACCATTTGCCATGTCTTGGCGAAAATGTGCTCAAGCTCGTGGGCATAGACCGCCGGGTCGGTATACGACGAACCCTCCAGTCCTCTCGGGAACACGGTATTGCTCTCGCTTGTCACCGTCATGGCGAGTCCTGGCCAGCCGGCAGGTCGGCTAAGCCGTCGACAAGGCGGTCCATTTTTTCCTTGAAGTTGGCGTCGGAGCGAAGGAACCGTTTCTCAAGTCCTCGGAAGGAAACCGACCCGTCCTTCACGATGACGCCTCGCTCCAGCAAGCCGTTGAACACCTTGGTCGAGTCGGTTTCGGGGTCGAGAATTTCAATCAGGAAGAAGTTTGAGCGGCTGTCGGGCACCATGCGGAACCGATCCAGCTCGGCGAAGCGTTCCTGGGCGTATGCTCGACCGGTCACGATGGTTTCGATTGTCCGATCCAGGTGGGCGTGGTCGTCGAGGGCGGCGATGGCCCCGGCGATCTGCAACTGGCCCATGTTCCACGTGGTCTTGATGGCCAACAAGGCGTCGACCACGTTGGCCGGTGCCACACCGAAGCCGATGCGAAGACCGGCCAGGCCGTACACCTTGGAGAACGTGCGCAGGACGGCGACGTGTTCGTACTCGTTGGCCAAGTGGATGTAGCCCTCGGTCTCGGAGTAGTGAACGTAGGCCTCGTCCAGCACCACCAGAGCATTTGGGGCGGCCTCGATGATGCGTCGGACGTCGGCTTCGCTGGTCCATGTTCCCGACGGGCTGTGAGGGTTGGTGATGAACACAATGCGGGTGTCGTTGGTGATGGCCTCGATGTAGGTGTCGACGTCGAGGGCCATAGTTTGACGGTCGGTGGCTTCGTAGGCCAGTACCGGCACTCGCCCCTCGGCCTCGGCGAACAGGTGGTAGATGGGGAAGCAGGGTCCGGGCATCAGGATCCGCCCGCCGGGCTCACAGAAGGCACGGATGATCAGCGAGATGATTTCGGTTTCGCCTGCTCCGCAGATGACCTGATTGGGTTCGTAGCCATAGACCTCGGCGATCTTTTCCCGCAGCGGCTCAGCCGTCCATGACGGGTACAGGTGTAGACGGTCCAGGGCGTCAGCCACCGCCTGGCGGGCCATGGGTGAAGCTCCGTACGGATTCTCGGCCGAACCCAATTTGGCGATCTCGTTCGGGTCGATTCCGTAGCGTTGCGCCACGTAGTCGGTTGGGAGGCCCGGTACGTAGTACTCGGGGTTGGCCAGTCCGGGATGTGCGTATTGCATAGCGGTCCTCGCAAGTTGGTGCGGTTCGGTTGGTTGATCTCGCTGCACGGCTGACTATTCGGTATAGATGCCGGCGGCTCGTCGGTTGGCGTGAAAAGCGTCGATGGTTGACGCCACGTCGTCATCGGAGTCGGCCACCATGAACGACAGCAACACCTCCAACAGGGCCACGGTGGCCACGTTGGAGGAGAACGGCAGCGGCGATTCGTTGGGGACGACGAAGGCGTAGCTCGATGGGGCGACGATGGGCGAGGCCCAGCTGTCGGTAATGGTCACGACGGGAACTCGCTGTTCCGCCGCCAAGTTCACCGCCTCGATGATCTCGGTTCGGTATGGGCTGAACGTCATGGCCACCAGAACGTCGGACGGTCGCATCCGGGCCACGTCGTCGATGGCCAGACCGAGTACCGGGATGGCCGCCACCTGCCCGGCGTCGGGCCCTGATGACATGGAAGCCACATAGGCGAAGTTCTCGGCCAGTGGTTTGGCCGTGCCCACACCCAAGATGTTGGCCCGACGGGCCGACACGAGAAGGTCGGCGGCCGCTTTGAGCTTGTCGGCGTCTATGGAGGCGAACAGGGTTTCAACGTTGCCCAACGCCGAAGCCACCATGTTGGACAACAGTGCACCGTGGCGCCCGCCCTCGTTGATCGACTGCAGGAACCTGGCCCGGTCGGGGAAGGACAGTTGGGTGTCGACCACCACCGATCGGAACGGCTCCCGGAAGTCGTCGTAGCCGTCGAAGCCTGCTGCTCTGGCCATGCGGACCATGGTGTTGGGCTTCACCTCGGCGGCGTCGGCCATGGCTCGCAGCGACGTGACCGCAACCTCGGACGGATTGTCCAGTACGTAAGCCGCCGCCTGCCTCACCTGAGGCGACATGGAATCTAGAGCTTCGGAGAGCCGCTGGAGAACCGGTGTCGGAGTCACCGACACAGCTATACCACACGTTTGTACCGAATTGCTATACATTTGGTACAAACGTCCGGTACGGTCGGGCGCTATGGCAGAAACTCCGTCGTCTACTCCGTCGTCCCCGTCCACAGTGTCCACGGTGTCCACTGTGTCTCCGCCGCTCCCCGACACCGCACGAGTGGTAATTGTCGGAGGTGGCATCTGCGGTGCCAGTTTGCTGTACCACTTGGCCAAAGAAGGCTGGACCGACACCGTCCTGGTGGAGAAGGCCGAACTCACATCTGGCTCCACCTGGCATGCCGCCGGTCAGGTCACGCACTCGGTCTCGAGCTATACGTTGGCCTACTTCCGCAAGTACGCCTGTGAACTCTACGCCGCCCTGGAGAACGAAACCGGGGTGGCCACCACTTGGCACAAATCGGGCAGCTTCCGGGTGGCCTACGAGCCGGTCGAAGTCGACTGGTTGCGTAGCCAACTGGGCGTGGCCGAATATGTGGGCAACGCCATGGAGTGGGTGGACAACGCGTTCATGGCCGAGAAGCACCCGTTCTACGAGGTGGATGAGATCATCGGCGCGGTGTACACCCCCGACGACGGCCACGTGGATCCGACCGGTGCCACCAACGCCATGGTGGCGTCAGCCCGAGAAGCGGGAGCCAACGTCAGCCGACGCAATCGCGTCATCGACATCAACCGACGGGCCGACGGATCCTTTGACGTTGTCACCGAGAAGGGCACCATTCACGCCGAGCATGTGGTCAACGCCGCCGGCTGCTACGCCCATCAGGTGGCCGAGATGGTCGGCCTATCGGTTCCCATGGCAAACGCACTTCACAGCTATCTCATCACCGACGCCGTTCCCGAGTTCGCCGACCTCGATGCCGAGCTGCCTGTGGTACGGGACGACTACCTGTCCGGCTATGTGCGCCAGGAGCAGGAATCCGGATTGATCGGAATCTACGAGCAGTCCAACGCCGAAGCGGCGTGGCATGACGGGCCGGCGTGGTCGCTGGAGAACCCGTTGTTCCCCGCCGACTACGACCGCATCGGGTTCTGGTTGGCCCGGGCTTTTGAACGAGTACCCATTCTGGAACCCAAAGGCATCAAGCAGGTCATCCGCGGCGCCATTGCCCACACCCCCGATGGCGAGCCGATGCTGGGCCCGTCAGGGTTGAAGAACTTCTGGATGATGGCCGGTGTTCAGGTCGGCGTGGCCGACGGCCCGGGCCTGGGACGCGAACTTGCCCGATGGATGGTGCACGGCGAAACCCAGGTTTCGGTCCGCGGCTACGATGCCCGTCGTTTCGGCTTCATTCCTCACGATGACGCCATGCGCTACGGCCGAATCAAAGGCACCGAGGACTACGAGTACCGTCACCAGACCCCTGTCCCCGGTCTGGAACACCCCAAGTTGCGGCCGTACCGGGAGACTCCGATGTACGAGCGGTTCAAGGACAAGGGTGCGGTGTTCACCCAGGTATACGGCTGGGAGCGCCCCAAGTGGTACCCCACGGTGGCCGGACTACCGCAGGAAGACGTGGTGGCGTTTCGCCACACCGACTGGTTCCCGGCAGCGGCCGAAGAGTGTCGAGCTGTCCGTGAACGGGTCGGCATTCTCGACTCGACCGCGTTCGCCAAGTTCGACCTCGCCGGCCCCGACGCGGCCGAGGTACTTGACCGACTTACCACCAACACCTTGCCCAAGGATGGGCGAATCGGTCTGTCCTACATCCTGACCCCCACGGGCCGGATCGAGGGGGAGATGACGATCACCCGGCTCGGTCCAAATCACTTCTACCTCGTTTCGGCCGCTGTCGGTGAGCAGAAGGACCGCGAGTACTTCGACACCCACTGGCCTGTCGGTGACGATGGTCAGCCCTTGGACGCTGAGCTCAAGGTCGTGTCCCAGGACTTCGGTGTGCTGGCCGTCGCCGGACCGAACAGTCGAGACCTGCTGTCTCGATGCGTGGCCGACGGAACCGATCTCTCCAATGAGTCGTTCCGATGGCTGTCAGCCCGGATGATCACGGTGGCCGGAGTTGAGGTCCGAGCGCTACGAGTGGGTTTCGTTGGCGAGCTCGGTTGGGAGCTGCACATTCCGACGTCCGACCTTGGAACCGTCTACGACGCACTGTGGGAGGCCGGTCAGGATCTGGGCGTGGCCAATGTGGGCAACCATGCTCTGGATTCACTGCGAATGGAAAAGCAGTACATGATCAGTCGGGATCTGACCCATGATGTCGGCCCGGACGAGGCCGGGCTCCACCGCTTCGTCAAAGTGGACAAGGGGGACTTCGTCGGCCGAGAGGCCTTGTTGGCCCGAAGAGCTCGAGCCGAGTCAGGCGAAGAACCCTATCGCTGGAACCTGGCCTATCTGGCCGTCGACACCGACGTGAGTGATGTGCACGGATCCGACGGGGTGTACACCGATGGCCGTTGCATCGGTCTTATCACCACCGGTGACTATGGGCATTATGTGGAACAGGGCCTGGCCTTCGCCTATCTGGCTCCCGAATACTGCCAACCAGGCACGGAGCTGAAGGTCCGGGTCGTCGGCGATTTGAAACCGGCCAGAGTGTTGAGCCAACCAATCTACGATCCCGATTCGTCTAAACTTCGTTCCTGACCGGCTCTTCAGCCGGACCAGATCCGGCTCCTGCCTGGGCCGGTGTGGAGTAGAGTTCGAGGAATGGCAAACGTAATTGAGGCTGAGGGACTCAAACGCTCGTTTGGTGACGTTGAGGCTGTTCGCGGCCTTGACCTGACCATCGAGTCCGGGGAGATCTACGGATTTTTGGGTCCGAACGGGGCCGGAAAGTCGACCGTGGTGAAGATGTTGACCACGCTTTTGTCGCCAACCTCGGGTTCGGCGCGAATTTTCGGGATGGACGTCGTAGACGAAGCCGATCGCATCAGGTTGCGAATCGGAGCTGCGCTGCAGGACGCGTCGTTGGACGACAAACAGTCCGGTCGTGAAATCCTCACTATGCAGGGCGAGCTGTACGGGCTCACCAAGGCCGAAATTGCGCAGAGGATCGACGAGCTGTCGACCCTCATCGAGTTTGACGCCGTCGACCGCTGGATTCGGGAGTACTCCGGCGGTATGAAACGTCGCCTTGATTTGGCGGCGTCGTTAATGCACAACCCGGACCTGCTGTTTCTGGATGAACCGACCACCGGTCTTGACCCCACCAGTCGGGCCCGGGTGTGGGAGGAGGTGCGGGCACTCAATTCCGAGCTGGGCACCACGATCTTCCTCACAACCCAGTACTTGGAGGAGGCTGACGAGCTGGCCGACCGGGTGGGGATCATCAACAAAGGGGTCATCGTTGGCGAAGGAAGTCCCGACGATCTCAAGCGTTCCGTTGGTGCTGATGTGATTCAGGTCCGCCTGGGCGACACCGGCGATTCAGTGCCGCCGATCATGGAAGAGGTGGGTCGGGTGGCCGGTGTCGAACACGTCGAGCGGGGGCCCAACGGGCTGTTGGTGTCGGTGTCAAACGGTGCGGCCGCCGTCTCGCCGGTTGCGGTGGCCCTTGACGGAGTTGGGGCCAGTGTTCGCGAACTGACGCTGCGCACGCCCACTCTCGACGATGTATTCCTGGAACTCACCGGTGATCGAATGGAGGTTGGCCAGTGACAACATCGGCAGTCCAATCGAGCGCAGTCGCTCACTCGACGCTGCAGGCCAAACCATCGGGATTCTTCCGGGACATGATGACCGTGGCCAAGCGGGCATTGAGAGCTATACCCCGCGAGCCGGAGGCAATCCTGCCGGCGCTGTTCATCCCCACGTTCTTCTACATCGTCAACATCGGGGCACTGGAGGATCTCACCGAGTCGTTTCCAGGCACCCCGGGTTTCGATTATCGGGAGTTCCAACTGGCTACCGGCATCATCTTCGCCGTGACCGGTATTTCCCGGGCCACAGCCCTGGTCACAGATATCCAGTCGGGGTACTTCGACCGTCTGCTGTTGAGCCCGGCCCGGCGGCTACCGCTGCTATTGGGCCTTATGGTTGCCGACTTCAGCCTGGTGGTGGCTCTGTGCGTTCCGGTCATCCTGCTCGGCCTGGTTCTCGGCGTTTCGTTCGGGACTGGGGTGCTCGGGGTCCTGATGTTCATCCTCGTTGGCGCCAGCTGGGGATTGGCATTCACCGGATTTCCCTATGCCATTGCCTTGAAGACGGCCAACCCTGGGGCGGTGGCTTCAAGCTTTCTGTTGTTCTTCCCGTTCGCCTTCCTGACCTCGTCCACGGTTCCCCTCGACGCCCTCACCGGCTGGATGCGTACCATCGCCCGGTACAACCCGATCACCTACGTGTTGGAGGGCATGCGATCGCTGCTCATGGACTCCTGGGATTGGGCCACCTTGGGCAAGGCGTTCCTGGCTATCGGCATCGTTGCTGTGATCAGCCAGACATTGGCGCTGTCGGCACTCAGAGGTCGAGTTAGCCAGGGCTAGCACGCACCTGAGACCGGCAACCGGGCGGCCGCCTTGCCTTCGATTGGCAGTACGCGGTAAACATTCCGTCCATGTTTGTTTCTCCAACGACCGGAACTAGCCGGTGAGTATCGTTGCGTTATGGGCTGTGCCCCGATCCACATCAACTGCGTTTGAATGGATGATGCGCGTTCGCGGTGACTTCAACTGTTTTCACGAGCCGTTCGGTGAGGTCTGGTATCAGGGCGAAGCCCCCGACTGGCCGCGGTTTACCGACGACAGTATTCGCACACCCGGGTTGACCTACGAATCGGTGTGGGACAGGCTCAGGTTGGCTGCAGATGAAGGCCCGGTGTTCACCAAGGACTTCCCTCACTATCTGGTGTATCCCATCGCCAACTTTGGCGGCGATGAGTTTCTGCGACAGTTCAACCACTCGTTCCTCATTCGCCACCCGGCCAAGACCGTCATGTCGATGTTCAAACACTGGCCTGACTTTCACGACGCCGAGGTTGGTCTGGTCGAGCAGCGGGCCTTGTTCGACCGTCTGGCCGAGCTGTATGGCTCGCCTCCGCCGGTGATCGACAGCGATGATCTACTGGCCAATCCATCCGGGGCGGTCGCGGCTTGGTGCGGTGCCGTCGGGATTCCATTTCTGCCCGAAGCGTTGTCGTGGGAGCCCGGTGCTCGAGATGAGGTTAGCTGGTGGGACGGTGGCTCGTTTCACGACAATCTGCGAAACTCCGACGGTCTGAAGGCTCAGCCGAGAACATCGGCCGACCTGTCCGAAGCTCCGCAACGGGTGCAGGATCTGGTGGCAGAGATTTTGCCTCACTACGAGCACATGTACGCCAGTCGTTTGGCGGTGCCGGAAGCAGGCGGCGGGTGAAGATAGCCGCCATCACCGTTTGGTCGGTCGATCTGCCGCTGAAGAGGCCGTACTCGCTGTCAGGTGGTCGGTTGCACTTCGAGCGCCTGGACTCGACCATCGTCCGTGTCGACACCGACGAGGGGATTACCGGTTGGGGCGAAGGCTGCCCCTGGGGGTCGACCTACCTCCCGGCTTACGCCAGAGGAATACGTAGTGGCATCGAGGAACTGGCTCCGGCGGTCATCGGTCTTGACCCTCGGCGTACCGAGGTGGTTTATCGAGCCATGGACGTGGCCCTACCCGGCCATCCGTATCTGAAGTCGCCTATCGACATGGCCTGCTGGGACATATCGGCCAAAGCCGCCGGGCTGCCCCTGTGTGACCTGTTGGGCGGCCGCACCGAAGGTCGGGTGCGTCTGCACTCATCGATCCCCTCAGGCACTCCGGCTGAACTCATGGCCGAAATCGATCTTGCCCGGGAGGAAGGTTACCGCTTCCACTCGGCCAAGGTCGGAGCCGACGTGGAGGCAGATATCGAACGCATGCGATTCCTGGACTCCCAGATGGAGCCGGGGGAGGAAGTGACGTTCGACGTCAACCGAGCTTGGCTGCCGGCCGAAGCCATCGCCGCCCTGAATGCCACCCGTGACTTGCACCGGGTGATCGAGCAACCCTGTGAGACAATCGAACAGCACCTCCAGGTTCGCCGCCATGTCGGTCAGCCGCTGGCCGTCGACGAGTCGCTGCAGTCCCTGGGCGACATGTTGCGCCTGGTGGAAACCGGTGCCTGCGAGGTGATCGGCCTCAAGGTTGGACGGGTCGGCGGTCTTACCGTCGCCCGCAAAATTCGTGATGTCGCACTCCAGGCCGGCATTCGAGTGAATGTGGAAGACACCGGTGGCACGGCGCTGCAGGCGTCGGCTGTGGTGCATCTGGCTCAGGCCACCCCGGAACCGTTTCGCCGGGCAACCTGGTTGTGCTTCGATCATCTGACCGAAAACCCGATTGACGGCGGCGTGACCAACGACAACGGCTGGGCCACCGCCCCAACGGAGCCGGGCATCGGTGCCGAGCCGGACGAGGCGGCTCTCGGTACGCCGGTCGCTCGCTACCAATGAATCCGATGCGTCCGCCCCTGTACGCCGGTCGCTGGCTACCAATGAATCCGATGCGTCCGCCCCTGTACGCCGGACGACTTCGTTAGTCGATCAGGTCGTCGGACCGTACACGTTCCTGCTCGGCTGCTTCGTGTTCAGGCAGGATCCGGCCGAAGAGTTGTCGGGTGCGGACGACACGGCCAATTACGCCGGGCTTTTCGGTGTAGGCGAAGATGGCGGCGTGGCGGGGAGCCGAGTCCGCTGAGACCCGGCTGACCTGATGGAGTGAGTAGCGGCCCCGGAAGATCTGCAGGTCGCCTGGGCGTAGATCGAGTGTCACCACTCCGTCGCGTCCGCCTTCGAGGACATGCTGGATGTGCTCAAAGCTTTCGTCGTCGGCGTCGCGGATGTTGGGAACATACTCAAAGAGACCGCCTTTGTCGGCTTCATCAACCAGAACGGTGACGGCGAAGTCGTTGGTGTCGAAGTGCCAGGTGAACTGTTGGCCGGGGTCCAAGATGTTGGCGGTCAACCCGGCCAGAGGGTCGGCGTAGCAGTGCAACTCGGGTATCTCGAGACAGTCGGCCAGGAACTGAGCCAGCTCCGGCGCTCGAAACAGAACGTCGGTGGCGCACCCGGCCTCCCACGAGTCGCCGGGAATGAATCCGCTTGAGCGCTCCAGAAAGGTGTTCACCGGATGGTGGTCCGGATAGTCGGCGTTGTGCTCGGTATGAAAGTACGGGTTCATAGTCTGGGTGGAGAAGTGCGTCGTCGGTTTCCGATCGACGATCTCGGTGGACAGAAGCCGTAGCGCTTCGGGCTTGACCAGGTCCTTGATGATGGCGCAGCCGTCGCCCCGTAGTTGCTCCCGAGCCGCCTCGACGGCCGCGTGATAGGCGTCGGATTCGGGGCGATCGATGGGGTAGACGTCCAGATCGATCAGGTCGGCCAGTCGATGGGAGCGGGGCGGGTGCTCGGTTGGTGCATCCAATGCGGTCATGTCAGATCTCCTCGAAACAAGCTGTTGTCGGTCGGCTACTTTTCCCAGTGAGGTACCCAGTCGCCGTCCATGCGCATGGATAGCCCGGCGTCGTCTTCGATGCGTTTGGCCACGTGCAGTTCCCCCACGTCGGCGCCGTATCGTTCAGCGGCGGCGGCGAATGCACCGTGGGCGGCAGTGGTCATTGGCAGTTCGGCTGAGACGTTCTCGCCCAGTTCGGCCAGCAGGCCGAGGTCTTTGAGGCATAGATCGAGAGAGAACGACGGGTCGTAGTGGCCGGCGAAAATCGAGGGTGCGTCGTGACGGGCCACGAACGAGTCGCCCACACTGTTGAGGATGGCGTCCCACAATGTCGGCAGCTCAACGCCATTGGCCATTCCGACGGCGAAGCCTTCACCTAGGGCGGCTGCGGCCACAAACCACAGCTGATTGGTGACAAGCTTGACCACGTTGCCGGTTCCCAACGGGCCGCAACGAATGACCTTGCCCAGGTGGTCGAGGATGGGCGTGACCCGGTCGAGGTCTGCGTCGTCGCCTCCGATGAACAACGTCAGATTGCCGGTTCTGGCTCCGTCGACGGCTCCGGTCACCGGCGACTCAACAACAGTCACGCCTTCGGGTGCGGATGCGGCCAGTTCGGCCACCAGTTCTTTGCGGTTGGTGGTGAGGTCGACCCACACCGTGCCGGGCTCCAGCGAGGACAGCAGTCCGCTGTCTCCCGACCCGTTGCCCGACATGAGGGCCTGCACGTGGTCGGGGCGGGGCAGGGACGTCAGGACCACGTCGGCGCCCTCCACACACTCCCGAGCCGACGCCGCCGGTTTGGCTCCATCAGCCACCACCCGTTCAACTGCCTCCGGCACCAGATCGAACACGGTGACCGAGTAGCCGGCTTCGACCAGTCGCTTGGCCATCGGGCCACCCATATTGCCCAGGCCGATAAAGCCGATGGCGTTGTCGGCGGTCTGTGTTGCGTCAGTTGTGCTCATTAATCGGGGACGATACGACTCTCGGCCGGAGGCGTCAATCGGCTGTTTCGGTCATCTAGTCATTGATTTTTTTCATGACAGGGGCGGTTGCACCATCTACCGTGTCGCTATGGACGTTTCCGACCGTTGGCTGCGAACCTTTGTCGCCGTGGCTGATACCGGTAGCTTCACGGCGGCCGGGAGAAAGCTTGGGGTCGGCCAGCCGGCGGTAAGCCACGCCGTGTCTCGATTGGAGACCTCTCTGGGAGTGACTCTGATTGAGCGCTCAACCCAGGGCTTGACGTTGACCGCGGCGGGAGCGTTCCTGTACGAACGGCTGTCTTCGGCCCTGGCCGATCTCGACGGCGCGGTTCGGGCCGTCTCAACTCAGGTTGCCGCTGACGTGGTCACCCTGTCGGTTTCGACGTCGCTGGCCAACTTCTGGCTGCTACCTCGGCTCCCGGACTTCAAGCGGCGTCATCCCGAAATCGAGTTGCGAGTGATCACGACCGACACCGATGAGTCGGTTGGCCTGGACGACGCTGATCTGTGGATCCCCCTTGGGCTGGAACACCCTTCGTTTTTGCAAGCGACTCTGTTTCGGGCCGAGCGGATTGTCCCGGTGGCTTCGCCCGACCTGGCCGAGAGCATCACGTCGGATCGTGAGTGGAGCCCTGGGCTGCTGCTTGATGCTCCGCTGTTGCATCTCGAGGAGCGTTACGCAGCCCGCTACCAATGGCACCGGTGGTTCGTCGACAACGGCGTGGACTCGCCTCGCTCGCTGCCGGGCTATCGCAGCAATGACTACTCGTTGGTCCTTCAGGCTGCCCTCGACGGACAGGGAGTTGCGCTGGGCTGGCTTCATATTGTCACCCGGCTGCTGGACGATGAACGGCTCAAGGCGCTGTCCGATCCGATCGACACCGGCCAACCCTTTCCCATCCTGCATCGCCCAATCGACGCCTACAGCGACCACGCAGCGAAAGTCGGGGCTTTGAGAGACTGGCTCCGCCACTCGCCGTAGGACGTGCGGGCCAGGCGCCGCAACGGTGACCCGACGGGGAGCGTGGTGAATCCCTACCATGGTCGGATCAACGGGATCAATGGGGCCGATGCCGCCCTCGATCTCGTACACGAGATCGGCTACAAGATTGCACGGAGAGCGAACGTGAAGATTCTGCAAGGCGTTGAACTTCCATCAACGATGACGGCAGCCGTTCTAGCCGGCCGAGGCGGACCCGAGGTCCTCCAGGTTCGCCATGACGTTGCCGTTCCGACCGTCGGAGACGGTGAGGTGCTGATCAGAGTTGCGGCCTGCGGCATGAACAACACCGACATCAACACTCGGGTCGGCTGGTACTCCAAGAGCGTTACCGGAGCCACCACCAGTGGTGGTTTCGACGAGGCTCAAGCCGATGACGCCACCTGGGGCGGAAGCGGCCTGACCTATCCGCGCATTCAGGGCGCTGACCCATCGGGCCGGGTAGTGGCGGTCGGTGACGACGTCGACGCCTCCATACTCGGCCGACGGGCCATGGTTGATCCGTGGATCCGGCCGGCTGACGATCCGACCGATCGCAGTCGTGCCGGGTACTTCGGCTCGGAAACCGATGGTGGGTTCGCCCAGTATTGCAAAGCACCGGCCCGCAATGTGCTGGTTCACGACTCCGAGTTAAGCGATATCGAGCTGGCCAGTTTCCCCTGCTCATGGTCGACGGCTGAACACATGCTTCAACGGGTCGACCTGTCGGCCGGCCAGTCGATAGCTGTAACCGGGGCGTCCGGAGGGGTCGGCACCGCGCTGATTGCGCTGGCCAAGCGGCGAGGAGCCTCGGTGGTGGCCATTGCCGGCGGATCGAAGCAACACCAGGTCGAAGCAGTCGGCGTCGACGCCTTTGTCGACCGGTCGGCCGACGACGTGCATGGCGCTGCTCAGGAAGCGAACGGCGGGCCGTTCAACGTCATAGCCGACGTCGTTGGAGGAGACGGCATGGGAGCATGGCTGGACACGTTGAAGCGGGGCGGGCGGTATGTCACCGCCGGTGCCATCGCCGGACCCATGGTGGAGATCGACCTTCGCACCCTCTACCTAAACGATCTGGAAATGTACGGGGCGACCGTCTTCCAGCCACAGGTCTTCGCCGATCTGCTGGGGTACATCACGAGCGGCGAGATCAAGCCGGTCGTGGGCCCGACATTCCCTCTTGAGGAGATCCACGCCGCTCAGGAGGCCTTCACCGCCAAAGCGCACGTCGGCACCATGGTCCTGACGATCGACTGAGGCCAACAGGTCGGGCTGAGGCAGCGGATCCAATGAAAATCACACAAATCTCTCTCTACCAGACGGCACTTCCTTACGTCGACGGCGAGTACGGCTGGGGTGCCGGCAACGTCATCACCGAGGCCACGGCCAACGTCGTTGTGATCGAAACGGACCTTGGCCTGGTGGGCTGCGGCGAGTTCACTCCTTGCGGCGAGAACTACATGGAAGCCCACTCGCAGGGAGTCGAGGGAGTCCTGCGGCTGGTCGCGCCTCAGCTACTCGGGGTCGATGCTCGCCAGGTCGGGCTGGTTGAACGAATCATGGACGCTGCTGTTCAGGGGCATGGGTACGCCAAGGCGCCGGTTGACGCCGCCTGTTGGGACATTCTCGGAAAGGCGACAGGCCAGCCGGTGTGGATGCTGCTCGGAGGCAAGCTGACCGATGGCGCTCCCATGTATCGGGTGGCTCCTCAGCGTTCGGTGGCCGAAACCAAGGCTGAGCTTGAACGTCATCGAGCGGCCGGATACCGACAGTTCCAGATAAAGGTCGGCGCCGACTGGGCGTGGGATATTGATCGAATCCGAACGGTCCTGCCCTTGCTGAAGCCGGGGGAGAAGGCGTTCGCCGATGCCAACCAGGGTTGGCGGGTGGATGACGCCCTCCGAGTGGCCAGAGCCACCGAAGACCTCGACTACATCCTCGAGCAGCCCTGCCAAACCTATGCCGAGTGCCTGCAGGTGCGGGCTCGCATCAGTCACCCGATGAAGCTTGATGAGTGCGTTACTGGAATTCGGGCAGCCCAGCAGATTGTGGCTGACAGGTCGGCGGAAACGGTTTGCCTGAAGATCTCAAACCTCGGTGGCTTGTCCAAGGCCAGACGTGTCCGCGACTTTCTGGTGGCCAACCGCATTCCGGTGGTGGCCGAAGACACCTGGGGAGGGGAGGTCACCAGCTCAGCGGTGGCCCATTTCGCTGCGTCCACACCGGCTGACTATCTGGCCAACTCAACCGATCTGCACAACTACGTCACCAGGTCAACCGGTACTGTCGGGCCGTCGGTTGCCGAGGGTCGCCTGTATGTCAGCGATGAGCCCGGGCTGGGCACCGAAGCCGACGTTGACTCACTGGGAGATCCGGTGGCCGTGTTCTCTTAAATCCCGGTGGTTAGTAGGAGATTTGATCTGCGACCAGGTGAGTGGTTGAGCGGTCTACGACCAGCTCAGCCGACGTTGGGGTGACCTTGAGTCGGGTGACACTGGTGTTGGGAATGGGAGCGGTGTCATGCCCGGGCCAGCCGTCCAGAGCGGCCGTCAGGAACCACATGATGAAGTCGGCATGGGCGATGCAGGCGACGACCTCGTCGGTGCCGGAGAATTCGGTTCGCAGCTGTTCCAGTTGGACAGCGGCCCTAAGTGCTGCTTCGTCGGCGGTCTCGGGCGGCTTCGATTTCCACCAGCCGTTTTCGTCGATGTCGTCGGGAACGGCGTAGCCGGGAAAGCTCTGGTTGATCTCGGCTGCCGTCATGCCCGGCTTGCCGATTTGGTCGGCCGGCGACAGTCCGGCGTAGCAGCCACCGGTCTCATGTAGTCCGGTTCTAATGGTTGGAGCCAATCCGAAGGCCTCAGCAATGGGCCTGGTGGTTTGCAGTGTTCGGAGAAACGGACTGGTCAGCAGGCGGTCTATCCGCGTGGTTGCTGCCAGTTGGGGCCCAAGACGTTCTGCCTGCGCCTCCCCAAGGTCGGTGAGAGGTGTGTCGTGTACCCGCTGTTCGGGTGGTGCTGCGTTGTTGCCGGATTGTCCATGGCGGACTAGCAAGAGTTCAAAGCCTGATTGAGCGAATTGAGAAGACACGTTTTCAACGTAGGCCGCGCCGGAACCTATCGTGCGCGCATGGGTTTCCGGATCCCGATGAAGGCCGGAGAAGTCGATGACACGAACCGAGCTGTCAGCTTTGGTTGACAGGGCCATGTTGTCAGCTTATGCTGACAACATGGTTGCTGTAGATGTCCTGGCCCGAGCCGCCGGTAGTGCTGATGACCCGGGAGAAGGCCTTAAGGCCATCGCTGCGCTTAAACGGCTGAGCGAAGATCTCGAAACGCTGCACGTCGATCGGGCGCGGGACTTGGGTTGGACCTGGCAACAAATCGCCGATGCGCTCGGTGTCACCAGGCAATCCGTCCATCGCAAACACCAGCGACGGCTGACATCAAAGTGACTGGCAT
>JAHDFR010000001.1:156196-157727 GCA_020628065.1 Acidimicrobiales bacterium | reverse complement strand
TGCTGCGACCTTGACCCCGGCAGAGCCCAAGCCTTCACTGACGAATTCGGGGGAGTAGCGGTATCCGACGCGGCGGAGGTCATCAAGCGGGTTGATGCCGTGTACGTCTGTACCTGGACGTCGGCCCACGCCGAGTTTGTCGCCGCCGCTGCGGCGGCGGGTCGGGCGGTGTTCTGCGAAAAGCCACTGGCTACCACTCACGAGGCGGCTCTCTCCATGACCGAGAGCGTCGAGGCTGCCGGTGTCGCCAACCAGGTCGGCCTGGTGCTTCGCCGCTCGCCGGCCTTTCGATTTCTGATATCGCAGGTTCACCAAGGGCTCAGCGGCCCGATCATGAATGTGGTGTTTCGCGACGATCAGTATCTGCCCACTCAGGGAATGTATGACTCGACTTGGCGGGGCGACCCGACCAAGGCCGGCGCCGGCACGTTGATAGAACACTCAATTCACGACCTTGATCTTCTGTCGTGGATGCTCGGTCCAATCCAACGGGTCGGGGCACACACGGCCCACGTGCATCAACTCGAAGGCATCGAAGATCAAGCGTTGGCCTGGCTGATCGCCGACTCCGGTGCATCGGCCAGCTTGACCTCGATCTGGCACAACGTCTTGAGCAGGCCCAGCCAGCGTCGGGTAGAGGTGTTCTGTCGGGACGGTGTCTGGACCCTTGAAGGAGACTGGAGCGGGCCTGTCAGTTGGGAGCTCACAGCCGGTGCGGCCGAAGCTGCCGGTATGGCATCCAAAGGAAGTCTCGAAGGTGAGGCGTTAGCGGCAGCCGCCGGCATCGACGGCCTGGGTCAGAACGGAGACGTTGCCTTCATCCAGGCCGTTCGGGCCGGTCAACCGGCATACCCCGACTTCCGGGTCGCTCTCGAGGCCCATCGGCTCTGTGATTTGGCCTACGCCTCGGCTGGGCGGAGCGTCGAGTCGTAGCAAACGTATTTGTCGAACCCGTCCAGTCAGCGCCGACTACGGTACGTGGAGTGGACGACGTTATTCTGCGGCCGATCACAACTGCCGATTACCAGGCCGTACTCGAAGTTCATGTCCGCAGTGAAACCCATGACGGGGTTCCCCGGATCCTGGTCATGGAGGAGCTGGAGGAAGACCTTGAAGGCGGCATAGTCGACCCTGCTTCGGACAGCCGTCTGGCCTGCACCACATCCGAGTCGGGCGAAGAGATCGTTCTCGGATACGCCTACACCTTTCATATGCCGAGCGATGTACGACTGGAGCGCTGCTACGTGGTCGGCCAGGTCGACCCGGAGCATCGAGGGCAAGGAGTTGGTCGGGGCCTTATGGAGTGGGCCGTCGCCCGGGCCCGTGAGCAACTGAAGTCGAGTGGGCGTGACCTACCTCGCTACATCCGGGTCGACCACTACGACTTCCAGCTGGACAAGGAGCGACTGTTCGCTGCGATGGGTTTTACGCCCATCCGCTACTTCGCCGAGCTGCTTCGTCCGCTGACCGATCTCCCGGCGGCGACGGTGCCCGATGGGATCAGAGTTGTTCCCTGGCCCGTCGAACGTTC
>JAHDFR010000001.1:153836-156096 GCA_020628065.1 Acidimicrobiales bacterium | reverse complement strand
CTTCCGATCGCCATCGTGATACTGGCCGCTCTTGTTGTTCCCGCCGTAATGTGCTCGATGTTGCTGGTGGAGCGAATCACTGAGACAACAGGGGCACAAGACAATCTTGAGGCTCTCGGGCGGAGTGGCTCGAACTACGCCGATTTGACCCAGGCTCGCTCCGCCTTGGCTCGGGAGCGCCTGTCAACCAGCTCGCTTCTGGCCATCGAGTCCTACAACATCAGCGTGCAGCTGGCCTCGCAGGTCACCGGCCTGGACATTGAGGCGATAGCGCAGGAAAGTTCTACCACCGTCGACGCCCTGGTCGAACGGGTCGATCCTGAGCTCGCCGCATCTGCGGCGCTGCAGGATCGCAGTGACGCTGACGGCAGTATCTTCGTTTACTACCCGTTGATGGAAGCGGCTGACGAGCTTCTGGCGGAGCGACAGGCCGACGAGCGTCGTCTCCTTCGGCTGGCGATGGCTGAGCTTGGCGGAGTCGACGGACTCCACCAGCTGGCCGAACAACTGGAGGTTACATCAGAGGTGCAGTTGGCGTCGGCCAGACTGGCCGACACCTACCTGGCGTTGCGTCTGCAACTTGAAGGCTGGGATCCTGGGGAGGAGGCAGTTCGGTTCCAGACCGCCTGGTTCGCTTTCGCCCGCTCATTTGATGATCTTGACACCGCCCATCGGCAGACGCTGCAGAACGATGCTTCGGTCGAAGCGTTGCGCTCCACCTTTGAAGAAACTGTCATCGCCGTCGCTGACGACGGTGCCCCTTCGGTTGCGCTGCCACTCGATGAAAATCTCCTGCAGGCCTTATTGCCGCTGCAGCGGTTCTTCCAGCAGTTCATCTCGGCATTCGAAGTCTATTCCGAAGTGACAGAATCCTCGACGGTCGCGTTCCAGTCGACCGTTGACGATGCCGAGAACCGGCTCAGAGCCGAGATCGCTCTCTCCTACGCCGCCCTTGCACTGCTGGCGGCGGCCATGACCGGCTCGGTGTTGTTGATGTCCAGGCAGGTCGTGTCACCGCTTCGCCGGCTGGTGTCGCAGATCCGTCGTTTGCGAGACGGAGAGACAGGCATCGAGATTCCGATGCTGGGAGCCAAGGAGATCAGACAAGCAGCCGTCACCATCAACGAGGCATCGACCACGTTGGCCGAAGCGGAGCAGCGGTCGAGGGCTCTGGCCACCGGCTCGGTTCCCGAGCTGGATCATCCTGGCCCCGGTGAATCCGACGGTTCCATCGGCGCGTCGATGCGTCGCTCATTGGATGAGTTATCGGCGGTAATGCAGGAGCGAGAGGAACTTCGACAACAGCTTGAGCACGCTGCGTTCCACGATGTTCTCACCGGCTTGGCCAATCGACGCGGTTTCCGTATACGCCTCGATGAAGCCATGGTCGAGGCCACAGACAGAACCTCCGATGAGACTGACCCTGAATCCCAGATGATTACCGCCCTGTACCTCGATCTGGACCGGTTCAAGTCCGTGAACGACTCTTTCGGTCACGCTGCCGGTGACGCCCTTTTGGTGGAAGTGGCCGATCGACTACGAACGACTGTGCGATCCTCCGATGTTGTCGGCCGAATGGGTGGCGACGAGTTCCTCATCGTGACGTTTGATCGGGCTGATCGTTCAGGGCGTAGTTTGGCGTCATCCCTAAAGGCGGTCATTGAAGTTCCTTATCACGTCGACGGCCGTACTTTCACGGTGGGGGCATCGGTTGGCTACCACACGGCCCCACAGTCAACACCGATCGACTTACTGATCCGTTGTGCCGATGCCGCCGCCTACTACGCCAAGGCCCATCTTTCCTCTGATCCGGTGGCCTACACCGGGAGCATTGGAACTTGGATGGACGACAAGAACCAGGCCACGACGTCCACCTAGGACCGATAGCAGCCCGGCTCAGATCAGGCTCATGTCGGGTTCGCCCGTTTGACCTGCCGGCCACGAACACGGTGAACTGGCTGCATGAGTCCACAGAGCTTCGATTGGCTTGCCCACCATGCCGCAACCCGTCCGACACGGGAGGCGGTGGTTGACCTCGGGACCGGCCGTCGGTTTACCTGGTCGGAGTTGAATGAGCGAACGGCTCGGCTGGCCTCGGCGCTAACGGAGACGTTTGGCGTAGAGAAAGGCGATCGTGTTGCTGTTCTGGCGCACAACAATTCCAACACCTTCGAAGTGCAGTTCGCCTGCTGGAAGCTCGGCGCTATCTTCGTGCCGTTGAATTGGCGGTTGGCCGTACCAGAATTGGAGTTCATTCTTG
>JAHDFR010000001.1:130319-153736 GCA_020628065.1 Acidimicrobiales bacterium | reverse complement strand
GTTGAGATTTGCGGTGTTGGAGGTTCACCTACCCCCGAGCCGCTGATCAAAACGTGGGCCGACAAAGGTCTACCGCTACAGCAGGCGTTTGGTATGACGGAGACGTCGCCGCTGGTGCTGGCACTACCTCCGGAGCAGGCGGTGAGCAAGATCGGAGCGGCCGGCCTACCTGCTCTGCACACATCGGTTCGCCTGGTGGATGAGGGCGGCAACGATATTGATGAGCCGGGGGTGACCGGCGAGCTGTGGGTCAAAGGCCCGAATGTGACCCCGGGCTACTGGAACCGTCCCGATGCTACTGCTGAAGCCATCACCGACGGCTGGTTGCATACCGGCGACGCCGCCCGTCGCGACGCCGACGGCTACTACTACATCATTGATCGGTGGAAGGACATGTACATCTCCGGCGGTGAGAACGTGTACCCGGCGGAGATCGAGTCGGTGCTCTATCAGCTTCCCGAGATCGCCGAGGTGTCGGTCATCGGTGTCCCTGACGACAAGTGGGTTGAGGTCGGCCGGGCCTGTGTGGTGTTGAAGGACGGGGCCGAGCTGACCGAGCAGTCTATTACCGCCCATTGCCGAGCCAACCTGGCCCGGTTCAAGGTGCCGCAATCGGTGGTCTTCATCGATGAGATTCCCCACAATGCAACCGGCAAGGTCCTGAAAAGGGAGCTGCGCCGACTTTACGGGGCGGTGGAAACAGGAGCAGCCCGGTAGTGGAACTGGGCATCTGTGTAGCCAGTCGTATCGACGACATCGACTACGTGGTAAGGGCTGAGCAGCTTGGATTCAGTCACGCCTGGTTCGCCGACGTGCAAATGTTGTGGAGCGACGCCTACGCCACTGCTGCTTTGGCCGCAACCCGAACGTCAACCATCAGGATCGGTACCGGGGTTTCGGTGGCCGCAACCCGCCCTTCGGTGGTGACGGCGGCGTCGATGGCGACGGTCAATCAGTTGGCGCCGGGACGGACCTTCTGTGGTATCGGGACAGGCAACACCGCAGTGCGCATCATGGGCCTGAAGCCGATGACGATCGCCGAGTTCGACCGCTATCTCGATGAGCTGAAGCCGCTTCTGCACGGTGAGGAGGCATTGGTGACGTGGCGGGGCGTCACGTCACCAGTGCGGCACATCATGGCTGACGAGGGCTTTGTCAACTTCGCCGACCCGATGCCCCTGTATGTCTCGGGCTTCGGGCCTCGGTCAATCGGCTTGGCCGGGAAGCACGGCGACGGAATCGTGCTGTCCATCCCACCCCAAGCGGACGTCATGAAACGGGTGTGGAACAGGATTGAAGCTGGAGCCGCCGAGGTCGGCCGAACCATCGACCGTGAATCGTTCTACACCTCGACGCTGTCCACCATTGTCGTTCTTGAACCGGGAGAGCACGCCGACTCGGACCGGGTCCGGGAGCACTGCGGTGCATTTGCCGTTGCGTCCCTGCACTACGCCTATGACCAGTGGCGTAACTACGGGCGGGAGCCTTCAAACCCGGCGGTGGTGGAGGTGTGGGACGATTACACGGCACTGCTTGATCGGGTTCCGGAAGCTGTTCGCCATCAGCGGGTCCATCAGGGGCATAACTGTTGGGTCCTGCCGGACGAGGAGCGTTTCATTACCCCCGAGTTGATGCAGTCCACCTGCTTGATCGGTGAGCCCGACCAGCTGGTGGAACGGTTGAACACTCTCGACGCTGTCGGCCTGAACCAGGTGATGATTCTTCCTCCTCATGATGTCCGCTACGAGGTGTTGGAGGCCGTCGGCCGGCATGTGATTCCTCGCTTGGTGTGATCCCTCAGATCCGAGCTTGAACACTGTTAGGCAACAGGCCTATTGTTACTTCCAGGTAGGTAAGGCGTGGGGCGGAACCACCAGTCGGCTGCAGCAACCGTGGTCGGCTTCCATCCTTGGAGGAATACATGACCACCACGATCCGCCGTTTGGCGGTTGTCCTAGCCGTCTTGGCTTTCCTTGTGGGCCCGAGTTCGTCGCCAGTGGCGGCGCACCCCGAAGGGGAGGCTCATCACAGCCCCCTTCCGGCCCACGCCAACGAAGTAATGCGGGCTCAGTTCAGAGACCACCACGGAAGTGTCCATTTGGCCGCCGCATCCTCGCTGGCCTGCACCAACGGGGTAGTGCAAACGGCTGATGAGGCCTACCCCTGCGACAACGTCGACCTCGAGTCGTTCATGCCACTGGAGGACCTGGGAGCCGCTTCCAACGAGGAGGCCAACGACATTTGGGGATGGACCGACTCGGCCACCGGGAGCGAATACGCCCTTATGGGTATGACCTTCGGTACTGCCTTTGTAGATGTCAGCAACCCCAGCGCCCCGGTATATCTTGGTGAGCTGCCGACCCACGGCGCCTTCGGTTCGTCTTGGCGTGACATCAAGGTGTTCAACGATCACGCCTTCATCGTCTCCGAGGCCCGCGGTCACGGCATGCAGGTGTTCGACCTCACCCAGCTCCGAAACGCCAGTGGCTCGCCACAGACCTTCGCCGAGACGGCGTTCTACAACAAGGTCAGCTCGTCCCACAACATCGTCATTAACGAGGATTCCGGCTACGCCTACATCGTGGGTGCTGCCGGCAAGAACAGCTGCAACGGCGGACTACACATCGTTGACATCAACAATCCGACCAACCCCCGCCAGGCCGGCTGCTTTGACTCCGATGGCTACACCCACGACGCCCAGTGCGTGATCTACAGCGGACCGGACCCCGATCACTCCGGCAGTGAGATTTGTCTGAACTCCAACGAAGACACCCTCACCATCGTCGACGTCTCCAACAAGTCCAACCCGATCCAGCTCGCTCGTCTCGGCTACTCCGGAGCCGAGTACACCCACCAGGGATGGTTGACCGAAGACCAGCGCTACTTCCTGGTCGACGATGAGTTGGACGAGTCCAGGCTTGGACACAACACCAGAACCCGGGTGTTCGATGTCTCCGATCTGGACAACCCGAGCCTTGTTGGTTTCTACGACGCCGCCAATCCGGCCATCGACCACAACCAGTACATCAAGGGCAACTACAGCTACCAGTCCAACTACCGCGCCGGGCTGCGGATTCTGGACATCAGCGGAGCGGCCACGGCCAGTCTGACGGAAGTCGCCTACTTCGACATCTGGCCGGCCGATGACGCTGCGCAGTTCAATGCCAACTGGAGTAACTACCCCTACTTCGACAGTGGCATCGTCATTATGAGCGGCATCGAACAGGGTCTATTCGTGGTCCGGCCGGACCTCGGCGGCGGCAACGGCGGCGACAACCCGCCTGCCGTCTCGGTCACCGACCCGGGTGATGGAGCAACTGTTTCCGGAACCACCACGTTGGCGGCCAGTGCTTCTGACGATGTCGGCGTCACGCAGGTCGACTTCCGTATCGACGGCACCTCGGTTGGGACCGACACTGACGGCAGCGACGGCTGGTCGATCTCCTGGGACTCGTCGACCACGTCGGACGGCAACCATCAGGTGACAGCCGTAGCCACTGATACCGCCGGTCAGACGGCGTCGGATTCGGTCAGCATCAACGTCAGCAACGGAGTGCTGACCACAGTGCATGTCGACTCCTTTACCGGGTCGTCGGCTCCGGCCGGTCGAGGCGGAAAGTGGGACGCCACCTTTGTTGTCAGCGTGGTGGACAGCAGCGGGTCCGCCGTAGGTGGCGTAGCCGTGACCGCCAGGCTGAGCACCGGGGGAGACGTGAGCTGTACCACCGACTCGTCGGGCTCATGCACCACGTCGGCCATGGACCTAAGGCGCAACGACGCCTCGGTAACCGCCACCATAACCTCGCTGAGCGGTGCAGGCATTGTCTATGACCCCGGAGCCAATGTGACCGACTCCGTGACGGTGTTGGCTCCGTAACCAGACCTCCGTCCCGATCATCGGATGGGCGGGGCCGGCCTCAGTTCGGTCCCGCCCGCCGGTCTGTCAGCTACCATCCCAGGGACTGTCAGCGCTGACAAGAGGAGAGCGGACATGACCCTGGCCAACGAGTTGCACGAGCGCTATCGCAATGTGCTGCCTCCATTTCTCTCGCCGTACTATGCCGAGCCGATAGTTCTCGACCACGGCGAGGGCAGCTACGTCTTCGACGACCAAGGCAACAAGTATCTTGACTTCTTCGGTGGCGTGCTGACCACCATGGTCGGCCACAACAACCCGGCCGTTACCCAAGCGGTACAGCAGCAGGCGGCCAAGGTCATGCACACCTCGACGTTGTACCTCAACGAGACCATGATCGAGTGCGCCGAAAGGATCGCTCGGCTGTCCGGTATTCCCGACGCTCGAGTGTTCCTGACCCCGTCCGGCACCGAAGCCAACGAGACGGCGCTATTGCTGGCCACCGCCTATCGCAAGTCCAATCAGATTCTGGCCATGCGCAACAGCTACCACGGCCGGTCGTTCGGGGCTCAGGCCATCACTTCGCACAGCAGCTGGTTGTCAACCAGTTTCGCCGGACTGAAGGTCACCTTCGTGCAAGGGCCCTACCAGATGCGCAGCCCCTTCAAAGACCTCGACGGCGACGAGTACACCGACGCCTGCGTTGAAGACCTGAACCAGCTGCTAACCATGACATCCGCCGGTGACGTGGCAGCCCTTATCGCCGAACCCATCCAAGGCGTCGGCGGATTCGCCACCCCTCCCACCGGTTTCTTCGGATCCATGAAGAAAGAGTTGGACAACCGGGGCATTCTGTTCATCTCCGATGAAGTGCAAACCGGATGGGGCCGCACCGGAGATCACTTCTGGGGCTACCAGGCCCACGACATCGTTCCCGACATGTTGACCTTCGCCAAAGGCGTCGGAAACGGGCTGGCATTGGCTGGCATCGTGGCCCGGGCCGACATCATGGAGGCAATTGAGGTTGTCAACTTCTCCACCTTTGGTGGAACACCACTGGCCGCCGCCGCCGGCAATGCCACCATCGACTTCGTGGTGGCCAACGATCTTCAAGGCAACGCCAAGGCAATGGGTGACCGTTTCCGAGCAGGCCTGGATCAGATTGCCGAGCGGACGCCGTGGATCGCCGAGGTCAGAGGAGCCGGCCTCATGCAGGCTTTCGAAACGGTGGAGCCAGGGTCGATCGAACCGTCACCGGCGCGTGCCACCGCTGTTTTGGAGGAGGCGAGATCGGCCTCGCTCCTAGTGGGCAAGGGCGGCTTGTACGGAAACGTGATCCGCATGGCGCCGATGCTCAATGTGACGTCCGAGGAAATTGACGAGGGCCTGGCTGCGATTGAAAAGGCTGTAGCCGCCGTCGACTAGCACCGGAGGCCCAGCGCCAATGACTTCGATCTACCTAAAAGGCGGGACGGTCGTGTCGGCCACCGGAGCCGATGCCGCCGACGTGTTGATTGACGGTGACATCATCGCCGCTGTGCTTCAACCTGGTTCGGAGTTGGCGGCCACGGCGGAGGCCGGGGCCGAACGGGTCCTGGACGCCTCAGGAAAGTACGTGATTCCTGGTGGAGTGGACGTCCACACCCATATGCAGCTGCCGATGGGTCCGACGTCTTCCTCCGACACCTTCGAGTCCGGTACCACGGCGGCCGCATGGGGTGGGACTACCACCATCATCGACTTTGCCGCCCAAATGAAAGGCCAGCAGGTTCGACACGGCTTGGATGAGCGAATGGCTGAAGCCGAGGGGAACTGCGCTATCGACTACGCCTTCCACATGGTTATTGGCGATGTCACCGAAACCGCACTCAAAGACATGGCGGCCTTGGTGGACGAAGGGATTACCAGCTTCAAACTGTTTATGGCCTACCCCGGGGTCTACTACTCGGACGACGGCGAGATTCTTCGGGCCATGCAAACAGCCTCGGAGACCGGGGCCATGATCATGATGCATGCCGAGAACGGCATCGCCATCGACGTCTTGGCCGAACAAGCAGTGGCTCGCGGCGAGACGTCGCCGATCACCCATGGATTGGTTCGCCGACAGGAGTTGGAAAGCGAGGCCACCCACCGGGCCATCAAGTTGGCCAAAGTCGGCGCGGCACCCCTGTACATCGTCCACCTTTCGGCTTCGGGGGCGCTCGAAGAGGTCACGAGAGCTCGCAACGACGGAGCCAACGTCTTCGCTGAGACCTGCCCGCAATACCTGTATCTCAACCTGGAAGACCACCTGGGTGTGCCCGGCTTCGAGGGCGCCAAGTACGTCTGCTCCACGCCGCTAAGAAGCAAACATGAACATCACCAGGCCGATCTGTGGAAAGGCCTGCGAACCGACGACCTGTCGGTGGTGGCCACCGACCACTGCCCGTTCTGCATGAAGGATCAGAAAGAGCTTGGGCTGGACGACTTCCGAGCCATCCCCAACGGCATCGGCGGGGTTGAGCACCGTATGGACTTGATCTATCAGGGTGTTGTGCAGGGGGAGATCACGCTTCCCAGGTGGGTTGAGTTGTGCTCGACCACCCCGGCCAGAATGTTCGGTCTCTACCCTCGCAAGGGCGTCATTCAGCCCGGATCAGATGCCGACATCGTGGTCTACGACCCGGCGTCCAGCTGGACGATCAGCGTGGACAATCATCATATGAACATGGATTACTCGGCCTTCGAAGGCATTCGGATTGACGGGTCGGTCGACACCGTACTCGCCCGCGGTAACATCATCATCGGCGGAGGCAAGTACCTTGGCCGCAAGGGCGACGGCCGCTACCTGAAGCGCGGTCTCAGCCAGTATCTGATGTGAGCAGCAGGCACCTGATCAAAGGGTTCTTCCATGAAGCAGATCAATCATTTCATTAACGGTCGTGAGGTTGAGGCCTCGTCCGGCGAGTCGAAGCCGGTGTTCAACCCGGCGACTGGCGAGCAGACCGGCGAGCTCGGGTTGGCCTCGGTGGCCGACGTTGACAATGCGGTAGCCGTTGCCCAGGCGGCCTTCGTCGAGTGGAGCCAGGTCAGCATCGCCAGACGCACGAAGCTGATGTACAACTTCCGGAACCTGGTTGAGGCCAACACCGATGAGTTGGCGCGCCGTCTGACGGCCGAGCACGGCAAGGTGTTGAGTGACGCCGCCGGTGAGGTCGCTCGAGGATTGGAGAACATCGAGTTTGCCTGCGGTATCGCTGATGCGGTGAAAGGCACCTATTCGGAGAACGCGTCGACCGGGGTTGACGTGTACACCATTCGTCAGCCGCTCGGGGTGGTGGCTGGTATCACCCCGTTCAATTTCCCGGTGATGGTTCCGCTGTGGACCATCCCCAACGCCATCGCCACCGGCAACACGTACATCTTGAAACCGTCGGAGCGTGACCCTTCAGCACCGATGTTTTTGGCCGAGCTGTTCCACGAGGCCGGGTTCCCCGACGGGGTGCTGAACGTTCTCCACGGTGACAAAGTGTCAGTCGACCGGTTGTTGGATCACCCCGACGTTCAGGCGGTGTCGTTTGTCGGCTCAACCCCTATCGCTAAGTACGTGTACGAAACCGGCACAGCCAACGGCAAGCGGGTGCAGGCTCTGGCCGGCGCCAAGAACCATATGATTGTCTTGCCCGACGCCGACATCAGCGTGGCCGCCGACGCCGCTGTCTCCGCCGCCTTCGGTTCGGCCGGAGAGCGGTGCATGGCCATTTCGGTGCTGGTCACCGTAGGAGATGTGGCCGAACCGCTGCTGGCCGCTATTCGTGACCGCATGGCCAAGCTGAAGGTCGGTGACGGCACCGAGTCGGATTCGGAGATGGGTCCGCTCATCACATCCGAACACCGTGATCGGGTGGCCGACTACGTTGCCCAGGGAGCCGCTGCCGGAGCCTCGGTGGTAGTCGACGGGCGTGATGCCTCATTCGACGGCGACGGATTCTTCCTGGCGCCGACCTTGATCGACAACGTCACCACAGACATGTCGATCTACACCGATGAGATCTTCGGTCCAGTGTTGAGTGTTGTACGAACCGACTCCTTCCCGGACGCACTCAAACTGATTCAAGAGAACGAGTGGGGTAACGGAGCCGCTATCTTCACCCGCGACGGGGGAGCGGCCCGAGCGTTCCAGAACGAGGTTGAAGCCGGCATGGTCGGCATCAACGTGCCCATCCCGGTGCCGGTCGGCTATCACAGCTTCGGAGGATGGAACAACTCGCTTTTCGGCGACGTCACCATGTACGGCCCCGAAGGTGTCCGGTTCTTCACTCGACCCAAGGTCATCACATCCCGCTGGCCCGATCCGGCCACCAGCTCGGTCGATCTCGGCTTTCCCCGGAACGACTAGCGGAAACAATCAGTCGGAACGATTGGCCCGAAACCCGGGCAGCGAGCCTCGGGTGAAAGTGATGTCGGCGCTCCGCCTGCTGCGGCGGAGATGCTGGCGGAGCGCCGACAAAGCCGATCCTAGTCAGATTCCTCCGCCATTGCCTTAATCGCTTCAAATGTGCCCAGCGGGTCCGGCCCTATCGGGTTCAGATTTAGGTGAGTCACCCCAACACTGCGGTATACGGCTAGACGTTCTCTAATGGTTTTCTCGTCGCCGTACAGCATTGACAGGTCCAGATATTCCTCGGGAACGGCGGCGGCCGCCTCGGCTCGTTTGCCGCTGAGGAACAAGTCCTGAATCTCTTCGGCCTCGTCAACCCAGCCGTAGCGTTTGAACAAGTCGTTGTAGAAGTTCTGTGACTTGGCTCCCATGCCTCCGACGTAGAACGAAATCAGGCCTCGGGCCGCCTCCTTGGCTTCTTCGATGTGCGGTCCGTCGCCGAGAGCGGCGAATCCGCCGGCGATGATTTCCAGCGGAGGCAGGTCGTTGGACCGTTTGGCTCGCCCGGCGGCCAGAGCCTCACCCCAGACGTTCTCGAAACGATCGGGTACGAAGTGAATGGGTTGCCAGCCTTCGGCCAGTTCGGCTGTCAGCTGGACGTTCTTTGGTCCGATGGAGGCGATGACGATTGGAATGTCCGGTCGCAGCATTCGATTCATGAACTTCAACGGTTTACCCAAGCCTCGACCCTGACCCTCCGGCAACGGAAGGCTGAAGGCCTTGCCTTCGTGGGTGACACGGTCCCCGCTCCAAACCTTGCGACAGATCTCGATGGTGTCTCTGGTCCGGCCAAGTGGCTTCTCGAAGGGGTAGCCGTGCCATCCCTCAATGACCTGTGGGCCGGAGGTGCCGAGGCCGAGGACAAACCGCCCGCCGGACAGCGCGTCGATGGTGGCCGCCGTCTGAGCAATCAGCGCCGGGCTGCGGGAGTACACCGGCAAGATGCCGGTCATGAGTTCAAGGGTGGTTGTCTGCCCGGCCAGATAGGCCAAGGTGGAGACCAGGTCGAAGCCGTAAATCTCTCCGCCCCACACCCGGTCAACACCGGCCGCCTCCAGATCGCGGGCCTGTCCGGCCAGTTTCTCCGGGTCACCTTCGAACGAGATTGTGGTCGAAATCTTCATGGCCGGATCCTAAGACATCTGGGCTTTTTGTGCTCGGTCGGGCGTCACGCTGGGCCTTGTGACGGACAGTTCCTTTAGTGATCACTGTTGGCCTCGTGTTCGGCGGCCTTAACGAAACCCTTACACCCTCCGACCTTTCCTTAAGATGACCGATAGTTACAATCGGAAAGCAATGGCCGACGAGTCTCCGCGGTTTCCACCGCAGTCCCGGTACGCCCAGGTGGCGGGCTACTCCCGTCGATCGGTCCTCGGTATGGGCCTCGGCGCTCTGGCGGCGCTGGCCGGTTGTCGGTCGTCCGACGATGACGTTTTCGCCAACGGAAACGCCCCGACCGAGGCGTCCGGCGAGTTAGCCGACTTGCCAACCTCGGCACCATCGCCCTCTTCGGCTGGTTCATCGGAGGCAACTCTTCAGGTGCAACTTGACGGGCAGGCCGCCGCCTCCACCGGCGACGCCGGGGTGGGACAGGGTTCTGTCGACACGTCTGATGGCTCGACGTCAACCAGCCAAGTCGAAGCATCGGCCGGCGATCCCACCACAACCATGGCCGCCGGTGACACCACGTCTTCCACCGCCGCTGAGACATCGTCGCCAACGACCTCGACATCAACTAGTGCATCAACCACTACATCAACCACAGCAACAACTGCCACCACCGCCCCGACCACCACCGTGAGCTCCACCACCAGTACGACACAACCTGTCGGCCCGGCTAGGGCGGTGCCGGCTGGAAGCGATCTTGTGGTTACGTTCACCTACGAACAGGCGGCCGGCGGCAAAAACGTCCCGCCCTACATCGCAGTGTGGATTGAGGACGACAGCGGTGATCTGGTGGAAACCGTGGCCCTTTGGTACCAACAGTTCGGTCGAGGGGAGAATTGGCTCCCCGACCTTCGACGTTGGTACAACGCGACCGGAGGTTCGGTGACCGACTCCGGCCCGACCAGAGCGCCTGGTCAACACCAGGTTGCTTGGGGCGGGGCGTCGGAGTTCGGTGAACCGATGCCGCCAGGCCGGTATTACGTTTGTGTTGAGTCGGCCCGGGAACGAGGCCCGTACTCCCTTGTTCGAACTGCGGCCGACTTGAACGGTTCAGCGGTCAACATCCAGCTTGGTTCAGATGGTGAACTCAAGGCGGCTGCTGCCCGGACCGCCTGAGAACCCGAAGCGACACTCCGTCTCACCCCCTCCCACTTCGTATCACCCCCTCCCACGCCGGCAACACGGCGGCTCCTCAAAACACCCAACCGCTCACCGGTAGCCTTGATGCCATGGATTACCAGTCCGCTGACTTGGCGGCCCGAATCGAGGAAGCCAACGTGTATGGCGCTGCGGTGCGCAGCTCTTTGAGCTTGGCTCCGATTTTGTCCGAGCGACTCGGCAATCAGATCTTGCTCAAGCGTGAAGATCAGCAACCGTGTTTTTCGTTCAAGGTCAGGGGGGCGGCCAACAAGATCCTTGGTCTGCCGGAGTCGGCGCTCGATCGAGGTGTTATTTGCAGCTCGGCCGGTAACCATGCACAGGGCGTCGCCCTGGCCGCCTCGAAACGGAACGCCACAGCCTGGATCGTCATGCCGGAGAACACTCCGGAGATAAAGGTTCGGGCCGTTGAAGCTCTTGGCGGCAAAGTGATCCTTCACGGCGCCGACTATCACGAGGCCCAGGGCCTGGCCAACGAGCGGGCCAAGGCCGAAGGCATTTGCTTCGTTCACCCGTTCGATGACATAGACGTCATCGCCGGTCAGGGGACCATTGGTCGGGAGATTCTCGATCAGTGCCCGGGTGAACTTGATGCCGTCTTTGTTCCGGTTGGTGGCGGCGGCCTCGCCGCCGGGGTGGCAACGTACATCAAATCGAAGCGACCGGATGTTGCCGTGTACGGTGTCGAACCGGTCGATGCCGCCAGCATGCGCGCCGCCATGGAAGCCGGGGGTCCGGTTGAGCTTGATCAGATTGGAACATTCGCCGACGGCGTCGCCGTACGCCGTGTTGGCTCACTCACCTACGAATTCTGCCGCAAACACCTTGATGGCTTGATCACCGTCTCCACCGATGAGCTCTGCGCCGCAATTCGCGACATCTTCAACGACACTCGCACCGTGGTCGAGCCAGCCGGAGCGTTGGCGGTGGCCGGGGCACGGCGACATGTCGAAGAGACCGGCGTGAGCGCTCAGACCCTGGTTGCCATCAACTGCGGGGCCAATATGAACTTCAATCGGCTTGGGCACGTGGCTGAACGGACGGCGGTCGGTGACCGTCGCGAGGCCCTGCTGGCGGTTGAAATTCCGGAGCGCAAAGGCAGCTTCCTTGATTTCTGCCGTCGCATCGGTGACCGACACGTCACCGAATTCAACTATCGAAGAAATCGCCCTGATCGGGCCCAGGTCTTCGTCGGGGTTGAGTTGCTGGCCGGGGTCGAGGATCGACATGGGCTGATCGGCAACCTGCTCGACGCCGAATACGACGTCACCGATCTGACCGACAATGAGATGGCCAAGCTCCATGTCCGGCACCTGGCCGGGGGAGTGGCGTCCGATGTCCGCCACGAGCGGGTGTATCGCTTTGAGTTCCCCGAACGGCGAGGGGCGCTGCTTCGTTTCCTCATGTCGGTCGGGGTCACCTGGAACATCACCCTGTTTCACTATCGGAACCATGGTTCGGACTATGGGCGGGTTCTGGTTGCAGTCGAAGTGCCACCCGACACGAAGCCGGAGTTTGACGGGCACCTGGCCGAACTCGGTTATCAGTTCTGGGACGAGACCGACAACGACGCTTATCGTCTGTTCTTAAAGGGCTGAGATGGCACGTCGCCACGTTCGCCTCGCCCCGCTCCTGGGCACCACGGTGGACGTGGAGGTTGAGACCGGCACCCGGCTTGGCTGGTCGCCCCGCTCCGCCCGTTCGATTGAGACGGGCGTGTCCGGCGAGCTACGACGGCTTGAGGCCGTGTTCAATGTCTACGATCCCGACAGCGAGATCTCGAAGCTGGTCAAAGACGCCGACCGCCACTACCTGGCCGATGGTCGTTCATGTCCGTTCGTAACCCAGGTTTCTGCCGAGCTGGCCGAAGTGTTGTCGCTAGCCCTGGACTGGCACACCTGTTCCGATGGGTTGTTCAATCCGCTTATCGGAAGGATCGTAGCGCTGTGGCAACAAGGTCGGCAGCGTGATTCAGTGCCCGAGAAAGGACGCTTGGCGAAGGCAGTCGAGGAGATTGCGTCGATGCCTTTCTCGATGGAAGGCCGGATGGTTACGGCCTACAACCGCCTGACCGGACTCAACCTGAACAGTCTGGCCAAGGGGTGGATCGTCGATCGTGCCCTCGAAAGTGTCGTCGAAAGTGCGATCGGCAGCACAGAGGACCGTGCTGTCGGCGACGGCAAGGGTGCCCGGTCGGTGTTTATCAATGCCGGCGGTGACATCGCTCGACGAGGCGTCGGCTGGCTGGACATCCGAGTCGAAGACCCACACCGCCCCTACGACAATGTGCCGCCACTGGGCACGGTTCGGCTCACCGGCGGCGGATTTGCCACCAGTGGTCGATCGCGTCGTCCAATCGAGATCAACGGCAGGCTCTTCAACCATCTGCTTAACCCCAGAACCGGTGTCGCCGCCGACGAAGTGGCAGCCGCCTCGGTAATGGCTGACGACGCGGCGACTGCCGATGTCCTGGCCACCATTCTGGCCGTCAGTTCCCTGACTGGCGCTCGGCGCTTGACCCACTCGGACCTGTTCAGCCGAAGAGGGGCGGCCGCCATGGTCGTGGGGTCTGACGGAAGTCGATATCAGAACGACATGTGGCAGTGGATTGGGGCGACCGAGGCTGGGCCATGAGGACGCTCGGTGTCTGACCTCAGCGGGACAGTACCAACGAGAATTCCATAACCGCAGTGTCGGACACGTCGGCCACCGACGGTGCCTGAGGCTTCTCGATGTCGAAGTCGGCGAGAGCGACCTCGGTGGAGCCGACGACCACAAGCAGTCCATCGCTGACCGTGCTGTCCAAACTCATGGTGATGGTCTGGTCGACTCCGTGGATGTGGAGAGAGCCTGTCGCCTCAACTGACAGCGGTGTGCCATCAGATGGCAGGGCATCGATAGTGATTGGATCGGTGAGCGAGAAGCATGCTGTTGGGAATCGGCTGGTTTGCAACGCTTGCCGTTTGAGTTGCTCGTCACGAATGCGACTGTCGCTGGTCAGACCAACAAGATCCACCGCGATGTCGGCAGTGGTGATGGTGGCGTTCTCGACGATCACAGCGCCGCTTACCCCGCTGGTGCGGCCGACGGCGGTGAAGTCGGCACCGGAAAGTATCTCGTCGATGCGATAGCCGGCGAACGTCGACTCCGATTCTCGTACGCTCCACCGGCCTTCCAGCGCCTCAACGTCGTCGATCGCTTGGGCTGCACCATCGGCCACCGGATCTGGTGCTTGATAGGTGCAGGGAGCGACGCCACTGTCGTCAGACTTGTCGCCGTCTTCGGACTCGGCGCTGTCGTCGGACACGTCGCCACCATCGGCTTGGTCTTCTTCACTGCTGGTAGCGTCCGTGCTGGAGTCCGTCTGCTGCGCTGTCTGGACGGTCGTCGACCCTTCGACTGCACTGTCGGTATCGGCCTGGTCAGCTGCACCTTCGTCTTCGGAGACGGCGGCAACGGCATCGGCCAGGTTCACCTCGTCGGGCTCGGGAGTGAGGAGCCCCAACTGCCAGGCAACGACAAGCGCCAGGGTGACAACGATGGCAAGTACACCAAGAAGACGGCCATTCATGGCCTCAGCCTAGTTGACTAAAGATCGGGCGGTAGGCGGAGCTACAGCTCGGCCATAGCCGAGCTGATTTCTTCCACAGCGGTCCGGCCATCACCGAACAACATCAGCGTGTTGTCCAAGGCGAACAGCGGGTTCGGGATCCCGGCGAACCCGGGGCTTAGCGAACGCTTGATGACCACCACGGTCCGGGCCTTGTCCACATCGATGATGGGCATTCCGGCAATCGGACTGTCGGGGTTCTCGCGGGCTTCGGGGTTGACGACGTCATTGGCGCCGAGGACGATGGCCAGGTCTACCTGAGAGAACGTCGGGTTCACGTGATCCATTTCCTTGAGCTGATCGTACGGAATCTCAGCCTCAGCCAGCAGAACGTTCATATGACCGGGCATACGTCCGGCCACCGGATGAATGGCGAACACCACCTCGGAGCCGCGATCCTCAAGCACCCGGGTCAGGTCCCGAACGGCATGCTGGGCCTGGGCCACCGCCATGCCGTACCCGGGGATGATGGCGACCTTCTCCGCCGTGTCCAGCAGCAACGCCACCTCATCAGCCGACGAACTGGTGATCTTGCCTTCGTAGACGGAGTCGGCGTCGGCAGTGACCCCGGAGGCGTCAATGGAACCGAACAGCACGTTGCCCAGTGTGCGGTTCATGGCCCGACACATGATGAAGGTGAGAATGAGGCCGCTGGCTCCCACCAGGGCGCCGGCGATTATCAAAAGCGAGTTGCCGAGCACAAAGCCGGTTGTGGACGCGGCCAGGCCGGACATGGAGTTCAGCAGGGCGATAACGACAGGCATGTCGGCGCCACCAATGGGCCAAACCAGGGTTACGCCGGCGGCCAGAGCGACGAGCGCCAGAAGCCACAACCACATACTCGACGGCGACAGGACCAACAGCACCATGAGTACAACAGCACCGGCCACCAGGACGACGTTGCCTGCTCGGAGGACGGCGGCACTGGCCGCCGACCCGTTGAAGATCTCCTGCAGCTTGGTGAATGCGACGACGCTTCCGGTGAAGGTGATGGCACCGATGGCAACCGTCAGCCCACCGGTGGCCAGGTCGGTGGAGACGAGCGTGTCGTTGCCCAATTCCAAATGGAGGGTGGCTGCACCAACCAGCAGCGAGGCCAGGCCACCGAACCCGTTGAACAAGGCCACCAGTTGGGGCATACCGGTCATAGCCACTCGCGTTGCCAGCAAAACACCAACGGCAGCGCCGACAGCGATGCCGGCTGCGATTACCGGGAGGTTGACCAGATCGAAGCCGAGCAGGGTAACTACGACGGCGACCAGCATCCCGGCAGAGCCCATCATGTTTCCCTGTACCGCGGTGCGCGGTTTCGAAAGCCGCTTGAGGCCGAGGATAAACAGACAGGCCGAGATGAGGTAGCCGAGTTGAACGGTGGTTGACATCGACGCCGCCTAGCCTTTGCGCTTGAACATGCCGAGCATGCGGTGAGTGACCAGGAATCCGCCGACCACGTTGATGGTGGCCAAGGCGATGGCACCGAAGGCCAAGACGGTGGTCAAAGCTGAGTTGCCTGCCCCGGCGGCGGCAATGGCCCCGATCAACGTGATGCCGGAAATGGCATTTGACCCCGACATGAGCGGGGTGTGAAGAGTGGGCGGAACCTTACTGATCAGCTCGACGCCGAGAAATACGGCGATGACGAACAGAGTCAAAGCGATAACGAAGGTCATTGGTGGGCCTCCTGGTTGTCACCCATGGTTGGGGGTGGACCGTCGTCAGAGTCCGGTAGTAGGTCTTCGAGCTTGGTCGTCTCGGTCGCAGCCTCCGAGATGTGGTTCAAGGGCGAGTTCTCGCCTTCATCGAGCTCCAGAGCCGGCAGCTCAAGTAGCTGACGCAGCCGGGGGTGTAGCACCTCACCGTCCCAACCAATCAGCGTTCCAGCAGTGATCTCGTCGTCAAGGTCCCATTCGATGTCGCCGTCAGGTGCTAGATGATTTAGCAAGTTGACCACGTTGTTGGCGAACAGGTTGCTGGCCGTCTCCGGTGCTTGGGACACGAGATCGGTGGGTCCGAGGATGATCACTCCGTTACGGATGACCTCGTCGTCGGGAACGGTCAGCCGGCAGTTGCCCCCCTGTTCAGCCGCCAGATCGACGACGACCGATCCGGTTCTCATGGCGTCCACCATGTCGCTGGTGATCAGTTCGGGGCTGGTGGCCCCGGGGATGGCGGCGGTGGAGACTACGATGTCGGCCTCAGCGATGTACGGGGCCAGGGCCTCGTGTTGTCGTGCAGTGAAGTCATCGGCCTGAGCAGTGGCGTATCCGCCGGAGTCTTCAGCCGAAGCAGCTGTGATGTCAAGCTCGATCGGCTTGGCTCCAACCGAGGTGATCTGTTCCATGGCCGCCGGACGGATGTCGTAGGCTTCGACAACGGCACCGAGCCGTTTGGCGGTCGAGATTGCCTGAAGCCCGGCAACGCCGGCGCCCAGCACCACGACCTTGGCCGGAGGAATAGTGCCACCGGCCGTCATCATCATGGGGAACAGTCTGTTGGCCCTCGAAGCTCCAAGCAGTACCGCTTCGTAACCGGCAACCGTGGCCATGGAGGAGAGAACGTCCATCGACTGCGCTCGGGTGATTCGGGGAATCAGCTCAAGTGAGATAACGGCGGCTTTGGTTTGTAGCAAAGCCTCGGCCCGGGCAAAGTTCCACAACGGATTGAGCATCCCGACAAAGACGTGGTCATTGCCGAGCTGTTCCCAGCCCGGCTCGGCCAACTCTTCCGGTAGGGGGGCCGCCGTTTGGATGATGGCACCGCTGGAGCCGATGACGGGCGCCCGCTGATCAACGGTGGCGCCCACTTCCCGGTATTGATCATCGGTAAAGCCGGCCCGTATACCGGCACCGACTTCAACAAAGACCTGATGCCCGGCCGCCACCAGCTTTGACGCCGCGAACGGGCTGATTGCCACTCGCCGCTCTCGCCGATTCGTTTGTCTAGGAACTCCGATTCGCATATGTCGCTCTTGCGTTGTGCTGTTTGGTCATTGCACAAGCCAGCACAACTGTAGAGCCTCAGGCCCCTCAAGCCTCCACCAGGACAGCTGCCCACCGGCACCGTGCGGTGAGCAAGAACAATCACCCGTCCGTCGTGGGTTTGCCTACCCCCATCGACCAGTGCTCAACGGGAGAAAATGCTCTCCGGCTAGAGCCAGCCTGCGGCAATAGCCACGAAGGCGGCAATGCCGATGGCTATTCGATACCAGCCGAAGATATCCAGGCCCCGTTCCTGAAGCCAGGTAACCATCCATCTGATGGAGGCCAGCGCCGACACGAAGGCAACGACCATGCCGACCAGGGGAGCGGTCCACCCGAACAGGTCAATCAATTGCGGACCTTCCTGGACGGCGGTAACAACCGTTGCCGCTCCCAGCGTGGCCAATCCGAGAAGGAAGGCGAACTCGACTGCTGCTCCCAACGAAAGTCCCACCAAAACACCGGCCACGATGGTGACGAGGCTTCTGCTGGTACCCGGCCACAGCGCAATGGCCTGGGCCACACCGATGAGAACGGCCTGGCGTGTGGTTATGTTGGCCAGCTCGGTGCCGGCCTTCTCCAGCAGGCCGCTGCGGGTCAGGGCCAGAATGGCAACACCACCGATGAGCCAGGCGGCCGCCACCGGAGGCACCCCGAACAACCGGTCTCTCACGACATCGACCAGGGCGAGACCGATAATGGCGGTGGGAACGAAGGCGGCGATCACGCCAATGAGTACGCGGCGTCCGTCATCGCTGCGACCTAGAAGACCGTCAAACATTTGCGCCACCCGTTGTCGATACAAGACAAACACGGCGGCAATTGCACCGGCCTGAATACAAATGGCGTAGGTCTCCAGCGCCCGCTCGGTTTCGGGATTCTGTCCGATTCCCAAGATGGCATTGGTGACCAGCAGGTGGCCGGTTGAGCTGACCGGCAGATACTCGGTCAGACCTTCGACCAGGCCGAGGATGATGGCTGCGCCAATGGACAACTCGTCCGAACCGGCCGTCGTCTGAGCACCAAGACCGACGACGGCCCAGGCCGACACCGGAGAGAGCAGCACGACGGCAACCGCCATTAGCAGTGCTGCGCCTGCACCCGAGCGACCTAGACGGCCAACTGCGTTTTTGATCGGAGCACTTTGACCGGGGACACGCCCGCCCCGCGTACGGTGGCCGTGGGCACGTCGAACGGCGACCTTTGGATGAGCCTCTGAATCCTTCACCCGAGACACCCTAGAGTGTGTTCGGCGAATTCGAGTGTCACTGCGAACTCGAGCGCCACCACGGCCTCCAATGGTCGGCTCCGATAGCCTCCAAAACCCATGCCGATATCGTCGGCGTCGGATGCCAACAGTTGATCTGTTGCCCGACACGAACTCCGAAGAAGCCCAAACAGAACAAGGAGCGGCCGATGACCGTCGAGCACCGAGGACCACTGCTGTCCACCCAGTGGGCCGATGACGTTCTCTTCATGGTCCGTACCGCCAGCAGGCTCTCCCTCAACTGGTATCGGTCGGACCGCCACCGTCGGGACGCAGTCGAGAACAAGAAGCTTGATACCGACAAACCGTCGGGCAGCGAAGCGTCCTACGACCCGGTCACCGAGGCCGACCGTATGGTTGAACGCCACCTGAGGAACGACATCGAAACCCGGTATCCGGATCACGGCATTGTCGGAGAGGAGTACGGTGTCCGACCTGGCTCAAGTCGCTACTCGTGGATCATCGATCCGATCGACGGCACTCGGGCGTTTATCGTGGGCCAGCCAATGTGGGGAACCCTGGTTGGCCTACTGGACGAGGGTCGTCCGGTCGGTGGATGGATGCACATACCGACCCTGGACGAGAGCTACGTCGGAATCCTGGGCCCCGAGGAGACCGTTGCCCTTCACCGACTTCACGGTCGGGCACCGGTCGCCCACGGGGCGGCCGGTGATGAGGACCGCCCGCTTGGCGTTGGCAGCACCACCGACTTGGGCCAGGCCATCCTGGCTTCAACCCATCCGGACATGTTCGACGACGAAGGCCATCGACGGGGCTACGCCGCCTTGCGGTCGGAAGTTCGGATGACAAGGTTCGGCGGGGACTGCCTCAGCTACGGCCTTCTGGCAAACGGTCTTGTTGACCTTGTGGTGGAAAACGGACTGGCCCCGTATGACATCGCCCCGCTCGTGCCGGTCATAGAGGCAGCCGGTGGAATCGTCACCACCGTTGACGGTGGCCCAGCCGCCAACGGAGGATTCGTGGTGGCGGCCGCCAATGCCGAACTTCATCAGGCGGCGATCGCCCACCTCACGGTCGGGTAGCATCCACGACCGTCGTTGAGCGGTGGCCGGGGCTCTCGGCGTAATGTCGCGTTGGCGCTGCTACGGCTGGCCGGCCTGGGCGCCGCGCAGCCCGGCCCAGATCAACGTGCTGACATCGGTGGCCAGCTTTTCACGGGGGTAGGGCCGACCTTCATCCGAAAGGGCGAATCGGGTCATGGTCTCGGCCAAACCGATCACCCCGTGGGCCAAGGCCTGCCGGCGTGAAGTCTCCAACCCGGGAACATCAATGAACTTGGCGATTGTCCGGGCCAACGAGTCCTCAACCGCGGCGGTGAGGCTGGCCCACTCCGGATCGTGGCGGTTGGCGCCACTGAACAGGAGACGGAACCCTGCTTCGTCGGTAGCCACGAAATCGACGTAGGCAGCGATGCCTTTCTCCACTCGCTGGCGGGGCGACTCGGTGGATGACGCCGCGGCGACGACCGCCTGTTGCAGTCGGTCACCCACGTCCTCAAGGACGTTGCGGTACAGATCGCGCTTCGACTGATAGTGCTGATAGAGGACGGGCTTGGTGACACCGGCCGCCGTGGCGATATCGGTCATGGTGGTTTCGTAATAGCCCTTGGTGGCCAGCACTTTGCGGGCGACCTCCAGCAATTGCTTTTTTCGTTCAGGTCCCGGTAGTCGGGTGCTCACCAGCTTCCCTCTCTGTCAGCCCTGTTCGCCGCTTTGATGGCATAGGCAAAGACCATGGCCGGGGCCAGAATCAGCGAGCCACCTATCAGGCAAATTGTCGCCCAGAGCGTGAGTCGCTCGGTGAAGCCACTCACGATCGCCCAGAAAAACAACACCACCGCCACAACGAACAACCCTGAGCCTAGTCGAATACCAAGAGTGACGACACGCTGAACCTTGGCCCGTCGGACGAGGACCGGGTCGTTCAAGATTGTCTGATCCGAGTTGGTCATGTTCTGAGCCTCGTAGCTGGTGGACGATCCCACCTGGGCCGCCGGAGCACCGGCGCAGGCATCAGGTCGCCAAGTCGCCTCAGATGCCGGAGTTTCCACTGTATTGGTCCTGTATCGGTCCTGCATTGGTGCAACTGTCGCTTCAGGTAGAAATGTTCCGTCAGCCACCGACCCTGCAAACTTGATAGCCGATGACACGGCGGTCACCGATGCCAGCCCGCCTGTTCCAGTAGCCGGCGGATCGACTCCGTGGTTGTGGCCAACGTGAGGTGACGGTCAACCACGGCTCGATTGTGGGCGACATCGTCGGAGCGGGCGGCTGTTGTTTCACCGTTCTGGATCGCTCGGTGTTCGTCCAAAGCTTTGGAGATTGAGGCCGCATCATCAGGGTCGAGCCAGCGGAATCCGAGCTGTCGTAGTTCGTCGGCAACCGGATAGCGGCCGACAACGACCGGTCGACCGTGGATTGCCGCCTCGATCGGGGGGTTCCCGAATCCTTCCCAGGTTGAGGGAAACATCACCATGTCGGAAGCGGCGTACAGGTTGGCGACCGAACGCTCATCGCTGAGCGGGCGTCGCACGACCGGGCAGGAGGCGTCGGCCAGCAGAACCTCCAAGGTGCCTTCGTAGCCCTCTTCGGCCGGTCCGGGTAGCCAGTATGTGGCACCGAACTTCTCGGCCAGCCGGATGGCTTCGGGGACGTTTTTGCGGGCAATAGCCCGGACCGGATGGACGAACAACAGATCATCCTCGGTCAACCCGAGTGCTGCTCGCGTGCCGGACCGATCGCCAAGGGGAATCTCGGTATCGAAGCCGTTGTAGATGGTGGTCGCCGTCAGGCCGCGCTCGTTAAACTCCCGCTCGGTCAATCGATTGATGGTCACGTGGCGCCAAGCGCCATCGTCCGGAGGTAGTTCGGTGATGTGGGCGAACCGCTCCCGCTGCCATGGAGGGTCATGGTGATGTAGCAGTGCCGGTCTGCCACGCAGGACGTCGGCCAGAGCCCGGCTGGCCGACAGGTTGAGCGGAATGGAGAGGATGTTCTCGGCCACTACAAGATCGGCGTCAGCCAATGCCGAGGTCAGATCCGCTCTCAGCTTGTCCGGATCCGGCCCGGTTGTTATCTCCACTCCGGCGCCGATGCCGAGATCGGGCACAAGCCGGTCCACCGGACCGCCGCCGGCCACGGTAATCGTCTCCCAGCCGAGCTCGTGCAGTGAACGCTCCCACAGCCGAGCCACTGCCGACACCCCGTCGCCAAGCCCCAATCTGAAGGAAACGAAGGCACACAATCCCACCAGCCGACTATAGGAACGGAGCCATCGGGGCGTGGGAAGTGTGACAACTGTTGCTAGCCAGAGAGGTATGTCCACCGACACCGAAGAGCTGGAGAACCGGATTGCATCGACTATGGCCGAAGCCTGGCGAGAGCCAGGCTTCTGTGTGCCCAACAGCTCGGTGTACCCCCATCAATGGCTTTGGGACTCCTGCTTTCACGCCATCGTCTGGGCCGAACTGGACCCCGCTCGGGCCGGTCGCGAACTGTGGTCGTGTTTGGCCAACCAGGCCGAATCGGGTTTCGTTCCCCACATGACCTACTGGGGCGATCCCACTGCGGGAGCCGACTTCTGGGGACGCCCTGGCACATCATCCATTACCCAGCCCCCAATGTTCGGTCACACGTTGGCGGAGCTGATTCGGCGTGACGCTCTGAGCGCCGACCAACGGATCGACCCGTCGGCGCTCGCCGATCGTGTGGCTTCGGGCCTGATGCATCTGCTGCAGGATCGTCGCCGCAGCCCATCGGGCCTGGTTTGTGTTTTTCACCCGTGGGAGAGCGGCTGCGACGACAGCCCTCGCTGGCCCGGTGCCAACATGGCAGCCGATGTTTGGCGGTCCGAGGGTCAGGCCGCTTGGCGTCGACGCAAGAGCGAGATGGTTTCGCAGCTGACGTTCGAAGGTGCTACTCCGGTTGCGTCGTCCGGGTTTGAGGTTGGTTCGGTTGGGTTCAGCGCCCTGGTTGCCTGGAACGCCGCCGAGGTGGGTCGGTGTCTGGCCGGATCTCACCGTGGCGCCGAGGTTCTTGCCGCCGAAGCTTCCCAATTGGCGGCTGTGGTCGCCGACCGATGGAGCCCGGGGTTGGTGACGTGGCTCGATGAGCCGGTCGTGGTGTCCGGAGTCAACGATGATCAGGTGGAGCGGGCGGCATCAACTCGCACCTCGGACGCCCTGTTGGCGTTGCTGGTGGACCCCAGGATCGATGCGTTCTCCCAGTTGGGCGGCACAGATGACTTTGGCGGTCGATTCGGGCCGTGTGGTGTCCACCGGTCAGAGCCCGGCTTTGATCCCGAGACGTACTGGCGCGGTCCGGCTTGGCCTCAAATGTCGTATCTGCTGATGCAAGCGGCCGGTCAGGCCGGTCAAGATCAGCTTGCCGACAGATTGGCTCAGGCTCTCACCGGAGGAGCCATGGTCTCAGGCCTGTCCGAATACTGGCATCCTGACAGCGGACGTGGTCTTGGTGCTGCGCCGCAAACATGGGCGGCGCTCGGTTTGCCGGCCATCACTCAACGACCTGGCCCGACATCGCGCTGAGGCGAATTGTTCAGACCGCCGGGAGCATCTTGTCCAGGTAGGTGAAGGTCCAGTAGAGGCAGTATAAGAACGGTGGAGTGGCCGCCAGGTAGACCGGCCAGCGAGCCCATCGACGGCCGCCGATGGCAGCCAACAGCGAGATAAGGGATGTCAGCGCCGCCCACAGAGTGGTCGAAGGCCAGTGCTGAGGCTGCCAGCCGAGGGACTCGGCCACGGTCACCGGTTGGTCTGCTTCATGCATTGTGCGGCGAAGTTCCGATGGCGAATCAGCGTCAGCTGTTCGGTTTCCGTCTGACCCGTCGTCAGTCACCCGTGCCATGGCCGAAGCCTCGTTGGGAGTGACGTCACCATCAGCCGGATTCTCAGCCGGGTTGTCGGCAGCATCGTACGCAGT
>JAHDFR010000001.1:118490-130219 GCA_020628065.1 Acidimicrobiales bacterium | reverse complement strand
TCGTCGGACGTGCCAGTTCGTTCGCTGGCCAGCTCGGTAGGGAAGCCGGGGTCGGGGACGGCAAGGGTTGGGGCCGGATCGGACACAAGCTCGGCGGTGACGATGAGTCGTTGGGCGGCGGAATACCTGGGATGGCAGGCGGTCAAGGTAAGACGGTTGTCTCCGAAGTCGTCGAGAACGTCAACTTCGTGCGGTTGGACAATGAAATGGCCTTGATCATGACCCCACTGGTCCTCGTGGGATTGGACCTTGTAGTGGAAGACACCTTGAACGGTGTGCACGAAGATGTCATCGCCAGGACGAAGTCGATCCAGATTGAGAAACGGTGCACCGTGAGTCGTCCGGTGACCGGCTATGGCGGCGTTGCCTTCCTGTCCAGGCCACGGCGTTGCCGGGTAGTGTCCCGGGCCGAGCCTGAGATCGTCACGGGAAACGCCGTGGACCAACGACTTCTCCACACCGAGCGTAGGGATGTACAAGCGTCCGGCGGCCTCTCCGAGATTTGGTAGTTGCTCGGCGGTGACCTGGCGAACAAACGGTAGATGGGGGGTCTCGTTGACGGCTCCAACCTCGGAAGCGGCGCTTGGAGCTGCCTCCGCGTCGGGATCAGATGGAGACCCGCCTTGATCGAGATTCGAAAGCATGGCTTCGAACTGGCCCTCAAGGTCGCCTTGGGCCTGGGCTTCGGCCAGGCTGGTTCCCCAAAGCTGGAAGACGGCAAAGGCCAGGACCAAAAGTCCCGTTCCGACCAGTAGTCGCCCTACTGCGTTCGCCACATCAGCTGCTCTAGCCACGTCGCTAGTCCTATCGGCATGATGGTGGATCCGATTGATGAAGAACTGGATCATTCGACCTGAACCGGCAATGTCCGGAGAGGCTGTGGCGAAGGCTTCGGGTGTTGCTCCGTTACCCTAAAGCCGGTGAGTGAGGCAGCGAACGACGACGAGGTTGATTCAGCTGGACGCGTGGTGGTTGATCTTGACGGTGCCATCAGTCTCCTCGGCCGATTTCCGGCACTGTCCGGTCTTGACCTGACCGTTGTCGATGGCGAGATTGTCTTGCTCCGAGGACCAAACGGCGCAGGAAAGACCACCTTGTTACGGCTGTGCGCCGGGTTGGCGCCCCTTAGTGACGGATCCGGTCGAGTCCTCGACTACGACCTGGTGGTGCGACGCGACCGGCGGCGCCTTCGCCGGGAGAGCGGTCTGCTGTCGCATCAGACGTTTCTCTACGAAGAGTTGACGGTTGAAGAAAATCTGAAGTTCTGGGCACAGGCCAACCGGGTCGAGCTCGACACCATCGAACCGGTTTTGGACCGGTTGGATCTAGCCGGCAGACTTCGCAACGTTTCGATCTCGGCGTTGTCAACCGGACAGCGTCGCCGGGCGTCCTTGGCGGTGATGGTCTGCCGCCGTCCAAAGCTGTGGTTGTTGGACGAACCGCACGCCGGTCTCGATCAGGCCGGCCGTGACTTTGTCGACGACATTGTCCGGCACGCTGTGCGATTCGGGGCGACGGTGATGTTGGCTTCGCACGATCTGGATCGTTCGATCGACCTGGCGACAAGGGTGGTGCAATTGGCCGGTGGTCAGGTCTCCGGCCCAAGCGAGGCTTCCCATGTTTCATGACGCCTGGATCATGGCTCGTAAGGATCTGCGGATCGAATGGGTGACCAGAGTGGCCACCGGACAGGTCCTGCCCTTCGGGGCGCTGGTGCTCATCCTGTTCGGCCTGGCCCTCAACCCCGACCTGGTCATCGTCGGAGCCGAACGACGGTCAATTCTGGCCCAGATCGCGCCCGGCCTTTTTTGGATAACCGTGCTGTTGGCTTCGTTACTTGCCCTCGGACGTTCGTTCGCCATTGAAGCCAACGACGGAAACATTGACGCCTTGAAGATGGCCGGTCTCGATCCGGCCGGCGTCTTTCTAGGCAAAGCAATGGCTGTGGCCGTCCAGCTGCTGGCGATTGAGGTGGTGCTCGGGTTCGGGGCCTTTGTGCTTTACGGAACGCCGCTGGCCAACGTCGTGATGCTGTTTTGCGCTGTGATTCTGGCCACAGTCGGGGTGGCCGCCGCTGGTACGTTGTACGCCGGGATAGCCTCGGGTTTGCGGGCCCGCGACACGTTGGTGCCCCTGCTGGTTCTGCCGATTCTTTCTCCGGTCTTGTTGGCGGCGACGCTTTCTACCGAGGTGGCAATATTCGGAGGATCCGGTGGCTGGTCGTGGGTCATGCTGCTCGGTGTTTTCGCCGTGATTTATCTCGGAGTGGGAATGCTGGCCTTCGGCCCGGTAATGGAAGAAACATGATTGATAACCGGAACGTCTCTACTGCAACCCTCAGCACGGCATCCAAGGCCACCCGAATTATCGGTTGGTCGGCGTTGGCGGTCAGCGGACTGGCGTTGCTTTTCGGTTTGGTGATCTCCGGGCCTGAGGTGAACATGCGGGACTCGGTTCGGCTGTTGTACATTCATGTGCCCTCGGTGCTCATGGCCTACGTTTGCTTCGGTATCACGCTGGTCGGCAGCGTGATGTACCTCCGCAAACAGAGTGCATTCTGGGATCTGGCCGCGGCCTCGGCCGCCGAGGTCGGTGTGGTCTTCCTCGGTCTGGTCTTGGCCACCGGCGCATTGTGGGGCAAGCCGACGTGGGGGACGTACTGGGAATGGGACCCGAGGCTGACGTCAACCGCTGTCATGTTCATCATGTACGTCGGCTACCTCGCCATTCGCCGAATGGACTTTTCCCCCGAGGTCAGATCGCGCCGGGCGGCCGTGGTCGGCATCATCAGCATTCTCAACGTCATCATCGTCCACTACTCCGTGCAGTGGTGGAGAGGCCTGCACCAGGGGCAAACCTTCGGTCTCGATCCCCAAATTCGCGACATGCAGTATTTCGCATGGTTCCTGGGAACGGTGGCGTTGGCTCTGGTTGGTAGCTGGCTGCTGATTCATCGCTTCCGAGTGGCGTGGCTTGAGCGACAGGTGGAGGAATCCCAGCTGGTGAGAGCGTTGGCTGAACGACGCCGGGAGGCGGGGGAGTGAACGCTGCCCTATTTGCCGTGATCCTGGTTCCTGAACAGGAAAGGACGTAGTCGTGTATTGGGGATTTGTCGCTGCCGGTTACCTTTTGGTCATCGGAGTGCTGTCGGGCTACGCCGCCTGGATTATTGCCAGGGGGCGGGCGCTGAGCCGTGACGTCCCGGAGGAGAAAAGGCGTTTTCTTGACTGAGCTGGATCTGACACCACTGCCGCCGGAATCGGAGCGAACGGGAATCCGTTCGTGGCGTAATTGGTTGATAGGCGGTGCTCTTATCGCGGTGGCCCTCGTGCTGATCTATCAGGCGCTGACAACAGCGCGTGTCTACTTCCTCAACGTCGACGAGGCGGTCGACCGTAGGGTCGAGCTGGCCGACGACACGTTCAACCTCCAGGGCACGGTCACCACCGAGCCCAGCACGGCCGCCGACGGAACCATCACCTTCACCATGAGCTTCGGTGGCTCCGATGCCGAGGTGCTACACGTCGGTAACGCCCCGAGCGGTCTGTTCAAATTGGGTGAGCAGGTCGTGGCCGAGGGTCGATGGCAGGGCGACGAGTTCGTCTCCGACCGCCTACTGGTCAAGCACTCCGAGGAATATGTAGAGGACAACCCAAACCGGGTCGACTACGAGCTCGACGGGTCCGAAGCTGACATCGGCGCCCCTCCCGTCACGCCGGTCCCCGGGTACTGACATGAACTCGATTCTGGGCTTCGGGTTCGTATCACTCGGGCTGGCGGCCTCGGTACTGGGCTTTAGCGGAGGCTTGTATGCCTCGATGAACGGCCGAACCAGTTTGCTGAAGACTGTTCGACAGTGGTGCTGGCTGGTGTTCATCGCCGCTCTGGGAGCGTTTGTGGTGATGGAAATCGCCCTCTTCCAGCGCGATTACTCGGTCAAGTACGTCTCCGAAGTCGGTAGCGCGACCACGCCACCGCTGTTCAACTTTGCTGCGCTGTGGTCTTCGCTTGAAGGATCGTTGCTGCTGTGGGCACTGGTTCTGGCCGGGTATTTGGTGGCCGTCATCGTCAAGTTCCGAGATCGGGCCGAAGATCCGCTGCTCGGTTGGGCTCTCACCGTGATGTTGGCGGTTAGCGCATTCTTCTTCGGACTGCTCGTCGGCCCGGCCAACCCGTTCGTCGCCGTTGAGGTGCCGCCCGGCTTTGAAGGCCCGGGGCCCAATCCACTGCTGCAGAATCATGTCCTGATGGCCATCCATCCGCCGATTCTCTACCTCGGCTATGTCGGGTTCACTGTTCCCTACGCCTTCGCCATGGCTGCACTGATCACCGGTCGGGTTGGCGAGGGTTGGCTGGCCGAAACTCGTCGTTGGTCGGTTGCCGCCTGGGGGTTCTTGACGCTCGGCATCATCCTGGGTGCCTGGTGGAGCTACGAAGTGCTGGACTGGGGTGGCTACTGGGCCTGGGATCCGGTGGAGAACGCCTCACTGCTCCCATGGATCACGGGTACCGCCTACATCCACTCGGTCATGGTTCAGGAGCGCCGCGGCCTGCTCCGTGTCTGGAATCTCTCGCTGGTTTGTGCCACGTTCTCGTTGACGATCCTCGGCACTTTCCTGACCCGGTCGGGGGCGGTGGAGTCGGTGCACGCCTTCAGCGCCGGTGCCGTCGGCCCGGCTCTGCTGGTGTTCTTCGGTGTTGTCTCCGTTCTGGCCATCGGCCTCATCGGCTGGCGGGGTGACCAACTTCGCTCGGCCGGTGGCATTGACGCCCCGCTGTCCAGGGAGGGCTCTTTCCTGGCCAACAACGTCGCCTTCGGCGCCCTGGCATTTGTGGTGCTGCTGGGCACGGTATTTCCGTTGATTGTTGAGGCTTGGGACGGCACCCGTCTCACTATCGGTAGCCCGTATTTCAACTCCATGGCCAGACCTATTGCCATGGTGGTGCTGTTTCTGATGGCGGCCGCCCCCGTGCTTCCGTGGCGTAAGGCCGCCCCGGAGGTGTTGTCGCAGCGGTTGTTCTGGCCGGCGGTCGTCGGTGTGGTGTCGATGGCGCTCGCCCTGATCCTCGGTGGTCGAGGCTTCTATCCGGTGCTCACGTTTGGTCTTGGTGGATTCGCCGCCGGTTCGGCCGCCCGCCAGGTGATTCTTGCCGCCCGGCGTCAGGGTTGGCGAGGCTTTGTTGGGCGAACCAACGGCGGCATGATCGTCCACCTGGGTGTGGTGCTTCTGGCCGTTGGGGCCGCAGCCAGCGAGTCGTACCGCAGCGATCGTACCCATCGCCTCGATGTTGGCGAGACGGTCACGGTCGAGGGTCACAGCTTCACCTACCTCGAACCTGGTGCCGACATGAACGATCGGCGAATCCGGGTGTTTGCCGCCATCGAGATCGACGGTGACTCGGTGTATCACCCGGCACGCACCAACTTCCGTAGCTCGGGGCAGATTCTTGGCACGCCTTCGGTCCGGACCGGTTTCACCGAGGACATCTATCTGGTGCTGGCGTCACCGCCTGACACCGAGGACGACTCGATTCGGCTTCGCGTCATTATCCGGCCGATGGTGACCTGGATTTGGGCCGGCGGCATTCTGATGGCCGTCGGAACGGTTCTGGCCCTCTTCCCCGGCCGCCGACGTCGGGGGACTGAGGCGGTGTCTGCCCCGATCGTCGTTGACGGCGACGATACGCCGGAGGGCAAGCCGAGTGGTGCGACCACTGTCGGCTCCTCAACCAACGGCCCCGAATCCGACGGCTTGGGGCCCGACGCCGCCTCCGATGCGGTTGATCCCGAGGCGGTGGATACGGCCGGTGTCTGAACAAGCGCCGTCGGATGTCACCGTTCCTGAGAATGGGCAAAGGTTTGGGTCGGCCCGACTGGCCGCCATCGCCGTAGGCGTCGTTCTCTGCGGGCTCATTGCTGTTCTTGCCCTGGGTGCCGGTGAAGGCGGCCGGGAGTCCACCTCTCCGCTCGTCGGGCAACGCGTGCCGACCTTGGCCGGCGAAACACTCGATGGACAGGCCTACGACATCGACGACAATCGGGGATCGTGGGTTCTGGTCAACTTCTTCGCAACCTGGTGTCCTCCGTGCGTTGCCGAACACGATGATCTGGTGGAGGTGAGTGAGTGGGGCCGAAACCGTCAGGGTCCGGGGGAGGCCCCTTTGGAAATCATTTCTCTGGTCTTTGACCAAAGCGAACGTGAACAGGTCGAAACCTTCTTCGCCGAGCGAGGAGGGGACTGGCCGGTCTCGGCCAACACTCAGGCAGTGGTTGACTTCCAGGTGGCACAGGTGCCGGAGACCTTTGTGATTGCACCGTCGGGCGTGGTTATGGCCCGGTTGCGGGGTGGAGTGACCGCCGATCAACTCAAGGAGTTGGTGGTGGAGATCGAGAGCTCCGAGGACGATTCATGACCAGCTCGGGTGGACCCCGCGGCAGGCTGATCGCCTGGATCGGTTTGGTTACCGCTGCGGCTGCCCTTTTGGTGGTGGCGGTCGTAGATCAGGGTGGCGTCGAATCCGAGGTGGAACGGGTCCAGCGGTTGAACAGCACCTTTGCCTGTCCGACCTGTGACGGACAGGCGGTTGCCGATTCGAACGCTCCGGTGTCGGCCGTGATCCGTCAATACATTTCCGATCGAGTGGCTGACGGAGCCACCGACACCGAGATTCGAGATGAGCTGGTCGGTGCCTACACCGTGGAGGTTCTGTTGAATCCACCGGCGGAAGGATTCGTGGCCCTCATCTGGATCTTGCCGGTTGTCATCGCCATCGGAGCCTCGGTTGGCGTTGCGACAGCGGTGACCGGTCGGTCAACTCGCCGCGGTGACGGCACGGTTTCGGCCGACGATCTGGACTACGTGCGTCGGGCCCGAGATCGGGTCGGTTCCGACGGTTCCACCAGCGCTTCGGCGCCGACCGGGTCGGCACCCAACGAAGCCGGAACGGATGGCTGAAGCCGATGACTGATTCGCCGTTTTATCGCCACGATGAGCTGGAGTCGTTGCTGACGGCGCTGGACGATCTTGACGACGAGTTCGACGCCGGAGATATGTCGGATGAGGACTACCAAACCCTCAAGGGCGACTACACCGTTCGGGTGGCTGACACGATGCGTCGCCTGGAGCGGGCAGAGGACAAGACAATGCCGGACGCATCCACGATGTCCTCCTCCAACATGGCCTCGTCCAAGACGACCGCGTCTGGTTCCGAGCCTTCCGGGCCATCGACAGCCCGTCGGGTAGCAACCTGGTCGGCCATTTTGGTGTTTGCCGCCGGTGTCGGTGTGTTGCTGGCACAGGCGGCCGGTGAACGGGGAGTGAACGACACGTTGACCGGTTCCATCGGATTCTCCTCTCGTCAGCGCATCCAGCAGTGCCAGGAGCAGGCCGCTGCCGGTGGTGACCTGCTGGGAGCGTTGGAGTGCCTGGACTCTGTTCTGGAGGAGGATCCGGAGAACGTTGAGGCCCTGTCGTATCGGGCGTGGTTCCTTGTGCTGGCCGCCGGGGGAAGTCCGGATGCCGACGATGATCAGGCCGTCGAGTTGTTCGACTCGGCCCAGATATACCTCGACCAGGCCATCGACATCGACCCGACGTATGCCGATGCCCGGGCGTTCAGAGCGGTAGTGCACGATCGTCGAGGCGATGCAACGGCGGCCTGTGCCGACATCGAGGCTTTATTGGCCTCCGATCCGCCGCCGTTCTTTATCGATCAGACAAGGCCGATTTCCGACCGAAACGGCTGCAGCTAGCAGTCTTCTGCTCATCGCCCGCTAGCTTTGCGCACAGCCCGCTAGCTTTGTGTTGCTCCGTCGGGTCGGTAGTTCTTACGAGGGCTGAGGTAGGTGGCCCTGAGTGGTCGTGAGGCGTCGAAGGTAATGATCCAGATGGACCCTCGTTCGCAGCCTCTTCCGTCCACGGTTGCACCCTGCGAGGCGGCACCTTCGACCAGCGGGGGAATCAGGTTGCCGTGGCTGCAGGCCACAAGCGCGGCGTTGGTGTTGGGCGTCGTGGGGTCGGAAACGGGCTGCTCGATACCCCGCAAATGGGCGCTGAGGCAGGCGCTGACGTCGCTGTCAGTGGAGACTTCCCACAGGTCTTCCTCTTCGACCACCTCAAGCCCGTGGGTCTCGGCCAACGGTTCGACCGTTTGCACGCAGCGAGATGCCGGGCTGCTCAGCACGGCGGCAACCGGATAGTGGGCCAGGGTCCGGGCGATTTCCACTGCCTGAGCATGCCCTTGGTCGCTAAGCGGGCGATAGCGATCTCGGCCACCGAAGGCCCGCTCACCGGCATGGGCGTGGCGGATAAGTATCAGCTCCATGGTGCGACGAAACGATAGCGCTAGATGGCCGTCCAGCCTCCATCGACGGCCACGACCTGCCCGGTGACATAAGACGAGGAGCCGGACGCCAAAAACAACAGTGCACCATCGAGTTCACCTTGTCGCCCGCGTCGCCCCATCGGTGTGTTGCCGTCGATGAATGCCCGACCTGAATCAGTGCCGAACATGTCGGCGGTCATCTCGGACTCGAACCAGCCGGGGGCTATGGCGTTGACCCTGATCCCTTTACGGGCCCACTGGGAGGCCAGCTCCCGGGTGAGATTGTGAAGCCCGCCTTTGGCGGCCGCATATCCGGCGGCTCGAAGGCGGCCGCCTCCCACAAAGCCAAGAACCGAACCGATGTTGATGATTGACCCTCCGGAGCCGTCTGGATTCTCCAGCATCGCTCGTGCCGCCGCCTGGCACATCGAGAACGGGGCGATGAGGTTGGTTCGAATCTCGGCTGAGAAGTCCTCAACCGTGTCGTCGAGAGCGGGAAGGACCCTCGAGATACCGGCGTTGTTGACGACAATATCCAGGCGTCCGAACTCGTCGACGGCCCGGGCCACCAACCGGTCGACGGTGTCCTGATCTGTTATGTCGCCTGCCTCCCACACCGCCTGTGTCCTCTCGGAGCGGTCGTTGACGGTGTCGGCCAGGGCCTGCAGGCGGTCGGCCCGGCGGGCGCCGACCACCAGATCGGCTCCGGCATCGGCCAGTACCGCGGCGAAGCGGCCTCCCAAGCCTGAGCTGGCTCCGGTGACAATGGCAACCCGGCCTCGGAGGTCGAAGAGATCGGCCGTCCCGACCGGGAGAGTTGTTTCGTCTTCCATCTGTTGTTCCCCGTCTCCTGCCGCGTTCGGGTTTCAGCGGCCCCCAGGATAGCTACTCGCTCGGCACCGGGCTTCGTCCGATCGGCCATGCTGAGAACCGAGGCGGCTGAAAACCGTGGCGGCTGAGAACTGAGAACCAATACAGTTGCCGACATGAATACCGCTGTCCGTCCTGGTGACGTTGGCCCCCCGTCGGCCAACTACGAGTTGGCCACACTGGCCGCCGCTGACCCTGGATGGAAAATGCGGCAACTGTTCACCAGCGGCATAGGTCCGACGAGAGTCGACGGTTCAGTGCCGGAGGCCATTGATGAACAAGCCGAGGTCGTTTGGTTGACGCTGGCCTCTCTCCTCGATGAGGCCGACATGGTCCCGTCCGATGTGGTTCAGGTCACCACCTTTGTCGTCGCCCCTGCAGCGGAAAGCGATCAAGGGCCCGACGGCGAGTCTCTCTCGGTTCGCTTGGCCGCGGCCATGGATGCCCGTGACGGTGCTCTCGGCCAACACAGGTGCGCCTCCGTGCTGGTTCCGGTCCCGGCGCTGGCCACCAGCACCTGGAAGATGGAGGTGGCGCTCGTCGCCATTTCCTCCGGCTGACACGTCCGACGACGGCGCAGCTCGACGCGACCCGGAAGGCCGTTGATCCGTCTTGTCTATTGACGTGGAGATTCTGAGCCGGTGGGCCGGTTGCGCCTTGCTAAGATGAAGTGGACGTTTGTGGCTGTGGGATGCTTCCAGCATCGCCAGAAGGTACACAAAGCTGCAGGGATGTGGGTATGACGGACTCGACCGTCGACCTCGGTATTGACGGGTTGACCAATATTCAGGTGATCGGCGCTGGTGGTTCGGCGGTGGTCTACAAGGCTGACCGGGAACGCGAGGACGAAGAACGGGCCGACGAAGACGGTCCAGCCGGTTCCGATACCACGAACGACCCAGTGTCCGAACTGGCTGATCCCGACACGGTGGCGGTGAAAGTTCTGCGGCTCTCATGGGATCCGTCTGCCCTTCGCCGGTTTGAGCGTGAGCAGAGGGTGATGAGCCGACTGTCACGTATGTCGGGTTTCGTGTCGATCCTGGAGACGGGCGAGACGTCGGACGGGTCGCCCTACATCATGATGCCCTACTATGCCGGCGGCTCACTCCAGGACCGGATCCGCAATGATGGGCCGATGGCCTGGCCCAGGGCGGTTCGCCTGATCGAACAGGTTGCGCAGACCCTGGTTGAAGCCCACCGGCGTGACGTCTATCACCGTGACATCAAGCCGGCCAACATTTTGTTGTCCGAGTCGGGTCAGGCGCATGTGGCCGACTTTGGTATTTCGCTGATCGCCGATGAAACGTTGGGTCGAAGCACAGTGGCCGCATTCACTCCGGCTTACAGTCCGCCGGAGTCGTTCAGTGATGGTCTCCGGCCGGTGGCCAGCACCGACGTGTATGGGCTGGCGGCTACGCTGTGGGCCCTTCTCGCCGGCCACGCTCCCTTCAAGGAGAAGGACGAGAACGTCACCACGGCCACCATTTTCGGCCGTGTGGCGACCCAGCAGATCGGCGATCTGCGGCCTCGGGTTCCGAGCCCGATCTGTCACTTCATTGAACGGTCGGTGGCCAAGATGCCCGGCGACCGCCCGGTATCAATGGCCGCCTTTCTCCATCAGCTGAGAGAAGCCAGGGAAGATTCCTACCGAGGTCTTGAGCGGGACCGGTTCGCCCATAAGCCCCTTGACCTGCCGGAGGAAACGCCCGAGCTGGCCAAAGTGCCTGTTGTCGACACCGAAGGGCCGACGTTGGCCGCCGGACCGCTGGCCACCAACACCATTGGTGACTCCCGTGGCCCGGACCTGGTCATTCTCGGTGCCGGGGTCGGGCGCAGCGCGCCGGTTGATGGTTCGGTTGAGGAGGTCAGGCCGGCGATAGCGCGTGTACCCCGACCTCAAGGCTCAGCCGGTTTCGATCAGAGCTACCCGGGTCAACCGTCTCCAGCCTCCGGCTACCTTCAAGCCGAGCACTCCCAGTACTCCGACTACCCCGACGGCTTCGGTTCGGCACCGCCGACCCCCACTTACAATCAGGGTTATCCGGGTGGGCCCGAAGATCCACCTCCGGCATCTGCGGTTTCGATGGTCATCACCGCCCTGGTGGCGGCGCTGGTCACCTCCGCAGTTGTGCTGATGGTGTGGTTCGTGGGCTCAAGGTTTTTTGGCGGCGGCGATGATGCCGCCATGGCCTTACTTCCCATGTTGGTCACCCTCCGTCGGTGCATCCCTCAACTCGGCTAGGCCTGGGCCGATCGGGTCCTTCAAGCATCGAGAAGTTACCCGCCGCATAGCGTTCGGTCACGACTAGCCTTGCCCAGATCGGCGGTCTGCGGGCAGTGAATCGGACGATGGATTCGGCAGCGGCATCCGACGTTTGGACCGGAGCTTGGCCCGGTCGGCGCGCTCAGTGACCGGCGCGGTCAAAGACGACTACTGAAATGGCGATTATGACATGACAATCAGGTACGGCATCGTTGGCGTCGGCATGATGGGGATCGAACACATCGGCAACATCAACGCCATTGAAGGGGCC
>JAHDFR010000001.1:97915-118480 GCA_020628065.1 Acidimicrobiales bacterium | reverse complement strand
GGTGGCCTACAGCGACCCGTTTGAGGGATCGAGGGCGGCGGCGGCTGAGCTGGTGCCGGGCGCTTCGGCCCACGCTGATCACGCTGACATGTTGGCTGACGCCGAGCTGGATGCGGTTGTGGTGGCCAGTCCCAACCACACCCATCGATCGGTTATGGATGACGTACTGACCTCCGGTGTGCACGTGCTGTTGGAGAAGCCGATGTGCACCACCGTCACCGACTGTGTGGCCGTGGTCGAGCAAACGACGAAGACAGCCAGGGAGTTCCCGAATCGAGTGGTTCAGGTGGGGCTTGAGTATCGGTACATGCCGGCGGTGGCCCGACTGATCGATGAGGTAACGTCCGGCTCCATCGGGTCGCCCCGGATGGTGGCCATACGGGAGCACCGCTTTCCCTTTCTGGAGAAGGTTGACAACTGGAACCGGTTCTCGGCCAACACCGGCGGAACGTTGGTTGAAAAGTGCTGTCATTTCTTCGACCTGATGAACCTCATTGTCGACAAGCGACCGGTTCGGGTGATGGCCTCCGGTGCTCAGGACGTCAATCATCTCGACGAGGTGTACGACGGTCGGTCATCGGACATCATGGACAACGCCTACGTGGTTGTTGAATACGAGGGCGGATCAAGAGCCATGTTGGATCTCTGCATGTTCGCCGAGGCCACCTACAACCAGGAAGAGGTTTCGGTGGTAGGGGAGAAGGGCAAGGTTGAGGCCTTCCTACCCGAGGGGATTGTTCGTCGAGGTCTTCGTGAGAAGCACTGGATAGGTGACGTCGAGAGCGAGCTGGTCGACACCAGCCACATCGCCTACGAGGGCTTGCATCACGGTTCAAGCTACGTAGAGCACCTTGAGTTCATCGCCGCCATTGAAAACGGAACGCCGCCCCCGATCACCGTTGTCGACGGTTTGTGGTCGGTGGCCGTTGGTGCTGCCGCCCACCTGTCAATTGACGAGGGCAGGGCTGTTGAGCTGGCCGAACTTCTCGGCCCACATGGACTGGAGGTCGGCGCCACAGGTGGGGCCGGCGTCGGGGCCGGGGCGGCCGACTAAGGTAGCGATCGATGGCCCAAAGCGAGATCAGCTGGTTCAGCGCCCTGTGCGATGACGACTACGAGTTCCTCGGTGTCCCCGATGACGAGCTGAAGAGCTCATGGGAGCACTGCCGAAATATTGTGATGACGGCCGATCGCTATCGGTTCGACAACGTCCTGCTCCCCTCCGGCTATGCCTTGGGTATCGACAACACTGCTTTTGCCGCTGCGGTTGCTCCGTTGGCCCAACACATTCGTTTGTTGCTGGCTGTGCGCTGTGGCGAGCTCGTCGTCCCGCAGCTGGCCCGCCAAATGGCAACGGTCGATCAAATTCTCGACGGTCGACTCACCATCAACATTATTTCCTCCGACTTGCCGGGGGAGAAGCTGGACAGCGAGCCCCGGTACCGGCGGTCAACCGAGGTGATGTATGTGCTCCGAGAGCTGCTCAACCGCAACCCGGTCGAGTTCAAGGGTGACTTTCTCGATGTAACCATCGACCCACCACGAATCTCAACGGTGAGCGGGCGGTGCCCGTTGTTCTACTTCGGTGGGCTTTCACCGGCTGCTCGACAGTGTGCGGCCGCCGGAGCGGACGTGTTCCTCATGTGGCCGGACACCACCGAGGGCGTGCTGGAGGTCAAGGCCGACATGGACCGCCGGGCCGCTGAAGTCGGTCGCACCTTGCGGTACGGGTGGCGTTCTCACGTCATCGTCCGCGAGAGCGAGGATGCGGCCCGGGCCGCCGCCGGCCGTTTGTTGTCCCGCCTCGACGACGAGGTTGGAGCTGAGATTCGGAAGCGGTCTCTGGACTCAACGTCGGCCGGAGTCGCCCGCCAGGCCGAGTTACGGGAGGGTTCCGACGACGAAGGATACGTTGAGCGTCATCTCTGGACCGGAGTTGGTCGGGCCCGATCGGGTGCCGGTGCCGCCATCGTCGGCGATCCCGATCAGGTGGCGGCTAAGATCCGCGAGCTTCAGGGCATCGGTGTGGAGGCGTTCATTCTTTCCGGCTACCCCCACCAGGCCGAATGCGATCTCTTCGCCCGCTACGTTCTTCCGCAGCTGGACCACGGCCGTCTGGAGTTCGAACCCGATCCCGTGGCCGTCTAGACGGCAAGCGCCCGTTTGAGACCGTTTTGAGATTGTCTGAGACTGTCAGGCGACGGTGTCGACGACGTCGGTGACACAAGCATCGTCACCCTGAGCCACCGATGAGCTCAACGCCACCTCTGTGGCTCCGTAAAGCGATCCCAGAAGACCTTTGACCATTCCTCGGTCTACGGCACAAATCACCGGGTGTTCGATGGCGACGTTGCCGAACGGGCAGTGACCGGAGACGATTCGAAGCTCCTCTCCTTCGCGTTCGGCGTGGGCGGCGAAACCGTGGGCGGACAGCGCATCCGCCACCACGTGTAGGGCCGAGCGGAAGGAACGCTGGGTGTCGGCGGTGTCGCCCATGCGGGCGGCCATCTTCTTGCCGAACTCTTCACCCACCTCTTCAGCCAGCTCGGCGGCTTCCTCAGGCGGCAGCTTGGAGAGCACTTTCCCCAACAGGGTGATCAGGATGTCATCGTGGCCGACATCGAATTCGACCGGAAACTCCGAATGCGACGCTCGGTACACCTTGGCCGGGCGTCCGGCTCCACTTGGTGGCCGATGATTGACCTCCACGTAGTTGCCGCCGGTCAGCTTTTCCAAGTGGTGGCGGGCCACGTTGCTGTGAACACCAACAGCCTTGGCCACCTCGCTGGTGGTCAAACCCTCGTCGTGGTCGCGCAAGAGCATATAGATTCCCCGTCGCGTCGGGTCACCGAACGCCGAGGTGATGGCATTCACCAGGTTGCTGAACTCCGTGGGGCTGAGGGCTCTCTGGGCCACATCGCTAGTCTATCAGGAGAGGATTTCCCAGCCCGTAGGAGCGTTTGTGACCGTCACCGAAGACCAAATTCTGGAGGCTCTCCGGCCTGTCGAGGACCCGGAGTTGCACCGCAGCATCGTCGATTTGGGAATGGTTCGATCAGTAGACATCGGGGCCGGCGGGGATCCGACGGCGGTGGCCGTGGGAATCGATTTGACCATTGCCGGCTGCCCGTTGCGGGCCGAGATCGACCGTCGAGTTTCCGAGGCAGTCACGGCCCTGCCGTCGATCGAGTCGGTGTCCATCGACTTTGGGGTGATGACCGACCAGCAGCGGGAAGATCTTCGCCGCAGCCTCCATGGTGATCCGGCGGCCACGGCCGGTTCTCAGCAGGGCCACGGCCACGCCGAAGGCCGGGCGATTCCGTTCGCTGACCCTGACAACCGAACCAGAGTGTTGCTGGTGGCTTCCGGCAAGGGGGGCGTGGGTAAGAGTTCGGTGACCACCAATCTTGGTGTGGCCCTGGCCGCTCGCGGAAACAGCGTGGCCGTGGTCGATGCTGACGTCTGGGGTTTCTCAATTCCTCGAATGCTGGGCGTTAACCGCAACCCGGTGATAATCGATGAAATGATCGTGCCCCCTGAGGCTCACGGGGTTCGCTGTATCTCCATGGGCTTCTTCGTTGATGAGGACCAGCCGGTCATCTGGCGTGGACCGATGTTGCACAAGGCGCTGGAGCAGTTCCTGACTGACGTGTTCTGGGACGAGCCGGACTTTCTGTTGGTCGACCTCCCGCCCGGAACCGGTGACATCGCTCTGTCGCTGGCGCAGTTTCTGCCGCGATCCGAGTTGCTGGTGGTTACTACGCCGCAGCCGGCGGCCCAGAAGGTGGCGCAGCGCGCAGCCTACATGGCCCACAAGGTTCACATCACCGTGTCGGGCGTCGTCGAGAACATGAGTTGGTTCACCGGTGATGACGGTAAGCGCTACGAGTTGTTCGGCTCGGGTGGTGGTCAGGAGCTGGCTGACGACCTTGAGGTCCCGCTGCTGGCCAAGGTGCCGCTTGTCCCGGCATTGCGCGAGGGAGGCGATGTCGGCTCGCCCATCGCAGCCGACCCTTCCAGCGAAGCCGGTGGCGTTTTTGCCCAGTTGGCCGAGCGGGTTGATGTGGAGTTGGCGCCGAAGAAGCGTTACCGCTCCGAACTGAAGATTGTCTGATCTCGGACGGTAGTTTGTAGCCATGGAAATCCGCATTGGTATCGCCGAGTCACCTCAAACGCTGGAGATCGAGCTCGATCCGGACACGAATCGCGACGACGTGATGTCAGAAGTGGAGCGGGTCCTCTCCGCCGGTGCAGGAACCGTTCTGAAGTTGACCGATCGAAAAGGCAAAGAGACCCTCATCCCCGGCGGGCGAATCTCATTTGTCGAGGTCGGTTCGGGTGACGCCGAACGCCGTATCGGCTTCGGTGCCTGATCCTGCGTCGACTCAACCGGTAGCAGCGGCCGACATCGCGGCCGCCGACAATTCCACCGGTCCGGCCCGGCTCACCTTTGTCACCGGCAAAGGTGGTGTCGGCAAGACAACGGTTGCCGCCGGCATGGCTCGCCGGGCTGCGGCCAACGGAAACCGAACCTTGGCCGTTGACGTGGCTGCCTCCGGTCAGCTTCGGGCTGCCGTGGCTGATGTTGAACCGCCGGTGCTGGACCTTACCACCGAGGCCTCCATCGACGAGTACGTCAAGCTGTACCTCAAGGTGCCGATAGCTCCGTCGAGCCTGCCGGTACTGGCCGGCATATTCGATTTTGTGTCCTCGGCGGCGCCGGCAGTACGGGAGATCTTGACCGTAGGCAAGATCGGCTATGAAGCGGTGTACGGTCCGTGGGACCGGATTGTGGTCGACGGCCCGGCCACCGGTCACATCGTCGAGCTGTTGACGGCCCCTGACGACCTTCAGAAGCTGGCCCCGGCAGGCCCTTTGGCCAATCAGACCGGATGGCTTCGCCAAGCGCTGGCTGCACCCTCCACCGATGTGGTCGTGGTGGCGCAACCAGAAGATCTCATCGTCAACGAGACGGCCGAACTGGTCGAACGCATCACCGCTGACACCGATGTTGCCATTGGTGCGGTGGTAGTCAACAGGCTGATGCCCGAACTGTCCGACGCAGCGTTGGGCGAAGCGACCGTCTTGGCCGGTGGTCGGGGGGCGCTGGCGTCGGCAACGTCTTTGCTTCTGGCCGAGTACCAGAGCCGGCTCGACCGTTTGACCGACTTGGTCGGGTTGGCGGACAGAGTCGGAGTTCCCCTCATGGTGGTCGACGAATCACCCGACGATCCGGTCTCGGCCGTTGTGGCATCGCTGACCTCCGATCGGTGGCAGTGACGTGAGCGAGTCGGCAGTCGGCGGTGACGCCACAAACGAGTTGTCAAGCCTGGACGACGTCCTCTCATCGGCATCAGTGGTTGTGGTGACCGGGCCGGGAGGGGTGGGTAAGACCTCGGTTAGCGCCGCACTTGGAGTGCGGGCGGCGTTGAAGCACGGGAAGCGGGTGCTGGTTGTCACCGTCGATCCGGCGCGCCGCCTGGCCGACGCCTTGGGCATTCACGGACTGACCGGCGAAGCGGTCATTGTCCCCCTGCCGACTTCCGAGGGGCGCCTCTGGGTAAAGATGATCGACATGACCACCGAGTGGGGAAGAATTGTGGACGCCTGCGCGCCGGACGTTCCGTCGGCCGAGGCTCTGAAGGCCAACAGTTTGTTTCAGTCATTGACCACTCGATTCGTGGCCAGCCATGACTATGTGGCCTTGGATCACCTCTATCGCTCCGACGGTGCCGGCAGAGGAGCCGATTCCACCGATCCGAATGTCGACCTGGTGGTGATTGACACTCCTCCTGGACAGCATGCGCTCGACATTCTGGACGCACCCGGGCGGCTTGACCGCTTCCTGTCCAGTCGGTTGCTGAGATGGCTGACGGCGGGTCAGGCAGGTCGGTTCGGCAACCTGACCTCTCGTCCGTTTTTGGCCGTGGCCGAGCGACTCCTGGGTGACGCCTTCCTCACCAGAATCGTCGAGTTCTTCACGTTGTTCTCCCGCCTTCGACCTCAGCTGGCTTCCCGGTTGGCCACCATTGAGTCCCAGATGACCGCTGAAGACACCGCCTTCGTGACCGTTTCGTCAGCCGAGCAATCCGTGCTGGAGTCAGCGGCCGGCCTTTGCAATCAAGCTGCTCAGAGGGGCATTGCGGTCAAGTCCTTGATTGTCAATCGAGTCCAGCCGGTCGCCGAAGTTGTACTGGGCGAAGCGGAGGGTGAGGGTGAGAGTAAGGGCGAGGGCATTACCGTTCGGGTTGGTCCGGGTGTATCGGAGGGCGACCTTGAGGGGGTTGAGGAGCCCGATCTGCGGCGCTCACTGCAGCTGCTCGCTCGTCCGCACCCAACGTTTTCGACAACATTCTCCGGTTCGCCCAGCGTGGTCTCGCTGCCACGTCGGGCCGAGGGCGTCGTTGGCCTTGAGGACCTTCAGGCTCTCCTCCACGATGGACAGCAACTAGCCTGAGATGATGTCGTCGTTCAGCGATCTTGCTCGCAGACATACATCTCTTGACGGCGCCGGTCGGGCCCACCTTCGGCGGCTCACGGGATCGTGGGCCACGCTGGCCGATTTGGCCTTCTCCGACCTTTTACTGATCGCACCGGCGCAGCAGGCAGGCGAGGCAGGCGGCGGTGGTATCGTGCTCGGCCAGATTCGGCCTACGACCTCTCAAACGTTGTTTGTCGACGACCTGGTTGGTGTCACCTGGCCGGCTGAACGAGAACCCGTCGTTCCTGACGTCTTCGCCAGCGGTGAGGCGCGCTCGACGCAACGGGCCCTGCCGGAAAGTGAAATGCCGGTTCAGGTGCATGCGGTTCCGATCCGACACGAAGGCCGGATCCTGGCCGTGCTTCTTCGCTACCGCCGATTTCGACAGGAAGACTCCAGCAGTCTGGAGAGCACGTACAGCAATGTCGTTGACCGACTGGCCAATATGGTGGCCGACGGGACCTTTCCCTTCCCGTTCGAGGGTGCCATCGCCGAGGAGGCACCTCGGGTCGGAGACGGCGCGCTGGTGCTCGACGGGGACGGCCTGGTGGAGTACTCATCACCCAACGCGGTGTCAGCGATGCACCGTCTGGGCTATCACGGCCAAACAGTGGGCCGTCCGTTGAGCGATCTCGGCTTCGACGTTGATGCCGTCGCCAGCGCGTACCACCTCAAAGTGCCGGTGTTGGAGGAAGTGCAGCGAGGTGAGCTGACAACCATCGTGGCCAGAATCTTGCCGTTGATCGCCGACGACAAGGTGACCGGCTCACTGGTGCTGGTTCGAGACGTGTCCGATGTGCGCCGCAGGGATCGAATGCTGGTGTCAATGGACGCCACCATCCGAGAAATCCACCATCGGGTGAAGAACAACCTTCAGACGGTCTCGTCACTGTTGCGTATTCAGGGACGAAGGTTGGAATCACCGGAGGCCAAAGCGGCCATCGGTGAGTCGGTTCGCAGGATCGCCGCCATTGCCGTTGTCCACGAAATGCTCGCCACCGGGGGCGGAGACGAGGTTGTATTTCGTGACGTGGTTGAGCCGGTCATCGCAACCGCCCAGTCGGCTCTCACCCGCCCCGATACACCGGTTCGGTTCCGATTGGTTGGCGAAGGTGCCGCTCTACCGGCCAGCAAGGCCAGCTCGCTGGCGGTTGTGGTCAATGAGCTGGTCCAGAACGCCATCGAGCACGGCTATCCGCCGGGGCACCCCGGTGGCTTGGTGACCATCGAGTTGGTCTCCACCGCCGATCAACTGATGGTGAGAGTTCACGATGACGGCGTTGGGGTGACGTCCGATTTCGATGTTGAGTTACAGGCTGGTCTTGGTTTGACCATCATCAACACGCTCGTTACCGGCGAGCTGCAAGGGCAGCTTCGTGTCGCTCCGGTTGCACCGCCGCGCACAGGCACGCTGGCCCAAGTGACGATCCGTCTAACAACGGACCCTGACTAAACCTGGCCGATGAATCGGACCGGCCGGTCAGTTGTTCAGGCCGGTCTCAGCGACGGCGGCTTATGAAGGTTCGTCGCAGGTGGCGACGGTCTTCTTCTGACGTGCCGCCCCACACACCGGAGTCCTGGTTGGTGAGTAGGGCATACTCAAGGCAGGGGTCCTGAGCCGGGCACTGTTCGCACACCTGCTTGGCCTGCTCGATTTGCACCACGGCCTGACCGGTCGTTCCGACCGGAAAGAACAGCTCAGGGCTGGTGTCTCTGCATGATGCATCGACTCGCCAGCTGAGGTCGGCGTTGTTGCGATCGCCGTCTGCGGCGACACGCTGGGCAATTGCCTCGTATCGCTCGAATCCGACAGGACGCTCAACTCCTGCCGGTGCTAGGTATTCGCGGGAACCTACGATCGTCACCAGATCCTCCCTGAAGCGAGAAATCGCGGGGCTTGCTACTGCGGTAGCCCAGACACTAGACCATTTGTTAGAAGTTCGTAAAGAGTCCGTCAATCGACCGGCGGCGCAAATCGAGTGCGGCCGCTGGCCCTCCGTCATCGTCAAACCGGTTGCGGTGGTCCAAAACCGGCCTAATTCAGCGAGATTTCTCTAATCGGATATCTACGCCGCGATCTCATTGGGAGATCACAGAAGCTTGTGTAATGATCAATATCTATGGCAAAGATGGCTGGTGAATTGTCATGATCCGGGCCGAAACAGCCATTTCGAGACCTCAGCAGGCAGATTCTGGACCGGGTTCGACCGGTTGGGGGTAATTCGACTGGGATGATTCACAACGATGTGGTAGAGCCGGAACGAGGAGCAGGAGGTCGACGTGGCTGAGAGTGTGAGTGAGCTGGCTGGTAGGGAAGCGGGGCCACGGATCGTGGCTCACCGAGGGTCATCCCTGCGGTACCGGGAGAACACGATGGCGGCGTTCAGCGGAGCGGCGGCGGAAGGGGCTGATGGCTTGGAGTTCGACGTTCGCTCGACCTCCGACGGCCGCCTCGTCGTTCACCACGATCCCGACTTGGTCGACGGGCGATTGATATCTCGTACGCCGGCTGTTCAGCTGCCCTCGGACATTCCATCGCTGGACGAGGTACTGACGTTGGGTGACTCGCTTTGGTTGAACGTCGAAATCAAGAACGATCGGACCGAGCCGGACTACGACGAAGCTGGACGACTGGCCCGGGCGGTTGTTGACGCTGTGGCCGGTTGCCAAGCGGCAGCTGATGATGCGGAAGTTGATGATGAGGGAGGCGGCACCACGGGGGGAATCGTTATCTCATCGTTCGATCCGACAACGCTGCAACATGGTCTCGCCTATGTCGCCTCGGCCGACGGACCGAAGCCGGGCGGTGTTGGTTTTGGGTATCTGCTGTGGCTCGATCCGGATAGAGCTTCCGACGTTGACTCAACGGAAGCGACCCGTCGGGCCGTTGAAGCAGCGGTCGAGTTGGGTTGCGTGGCCATTCATCCCCACGATCCACTGGTTGACCAGGATCTACTTGACCAGGCCCACGCCGTCGGTCTGGCCGTGAATGTGTGGACGGTCGACGACCCGGACCGCATCGCCCGCCTGGCCGAGATGGGAGTCGACGGAATCATCACCAACGACCCCGCCGGGGGTTTGGCGGCGCTGGGCAGAAGCTAGGCCGGCTGACCATCCCCCGAAGGCGGAACAACATAATCCGCCGGAGGCGGGACACCCTAATCCGCCGGAGGCGGGACAATGAAGGTGACCACCTCCGGTAGATAGTCGATGGTCAACTCGTCGACCTCGTCAAAGCTCTCGCCGTCGAGCTGGTAGGGAAACGGCCGATGCCCTCGAACAACAAGTCGACCAACATCGCTCCAATGGGTTGTCGATCGGCCATCGGGTATTCCTCGGCGTCCCATGACGGCGGTTAGGCCGGCCTTCAGGGCCGGCGCCGGTGCCAAAGACCTCAGGGCCACGACCGACAGCGGCCGTTCGAGTCGGGCCTCGGGTGCCAGCGTCAGCGGCTGATTACCCAAGAAGGTGTACGGGTCGGTGTTGAGCGCCACCGCCAGTTGAGCGTCCTCAACTACCGCCCCCGAGTCGGATTCGATCCGAAACCAGGGCTGACGGTTGCGGAGGCTTCGCATCCAATTGTCGGCAGTGACAGCAGCGAACAATGCGTGACCGGCGTACCGCTTCAACGGCCCCCTGCGCTCGACCCGATTGACAATGGCGGCATCGAAGCCCAAGCCGGCGTGAAACAGAAAGATTCGGTCGCCGGCTCGGCCAACTCCGGCCAGAACCCTCGTCTGGGCGGTGTCGGGGTGGTCCAGTGCCTTCAAAAAGGCAGCGGCGGCCTGAAGTGGGTCGTTGGGATAGCCGATGGCCCGGGCCAGAACGTTGGTGGAACCTCCGGGTAGCGGAGCGATGGTGGCGCCCATACCCATTACCCCGTTGGCGATCTCGTTGATGGTGCCGTCGCCGCCCAACCCGAGAACGACGTCGGTGCCGTCGGCCACCGCCCGATGAGCCAGGCGAATGGCGTGCCCGGACTTGGTGGTCTCAACCACGGTGACGTGGTGATGCTCACGCAGGAGGCGTTCCAATTGCACCCGGACCCGCGCATTGGCGGTCGAGGCGAACGGATTGACAATAAGAGTCAGATGCATAGCCACCTCGGCATGGGTTGATCGGATCCTTGATGTTTCACAACACGATAGGCGCGTGGTGACGGCCGAACGGCAGTTGTCTCTGCGGCCAGACACATGTCGCCTGTTGGGCGGTGTATAAGGCGACACAGATATTGCCCGTAGGCGAAGAGTGCGGAGACAAACGACCGCAAAAATAGTCCGGCCTGGATTCCTCGATCTTGACCGCGGAGGGCGTACCATGCGTACTCATGAACGTCGTAGTTTGTGTGAAGCAGATTCCAGATCCGGCTGATCCCGGTGCTCTGGACTCCGAAACCAAGACCCTCAAGCGGGACGTCAAACTGATCCTCGATGAATCCGACTCCTACGGAGTTGAGATGGCCCTGCAGTTGGTTGATGCCGCCGGTGAAGGCGAAGTCACCCTGGTTTCCATGGCGCCGAACAACGAGCGCTCAGGATTGTCGACCGCCCTGGCCATGGGCGCCGCCTCCGCGGTGCTGGTATCGGATCCGGCCTTGCAAGGATCGGACAGTTTGACCACCGCCAAGGTGATTGCCGCTGCCGTCAAAGATCAGAACCCCGATCTCATCATCGCCGGTTCGGAGAGCTCTGACGGCTACACCGGAACCGTTCCGGAACAGATCGCCGGTGTGCTGGACATCCCGTCCGTCACGGCCGCCAAGTCCATTGAAGTCGATGGCGACGGCGTCAAGGTACAGCGTCAAACCGATGCCGGCCACGACGATGTGGTGTGCCCGATGCCGTGTGTAATCAGCGTGACCGCCGGCGTGGTTGAGCCCCGATACCCGTCGTTCAAGGGCATCATGGCCGCCAAGTCGAAGCCGGTCGAGGAAAAGACCGTGGCCGACCTTGGCATGGACGCCGATGCCGTAGGTTGGGCCGGCGCCGGTCAGGAGATTGTTGGCATCTCCGAGGCCGCTCAGCGAGAGGCCGGTGAGGTTATCGAAGACGACGGCGAGGCCTTCGCCAAGATCGTCTCCTTCCTGGAAGAGAACAAGGTCATCTAGGCCCTGAACCTAAATCAAGCTGACTGACGAACGAGAAGCGAGTAGAGGAAGCGAAGTAAAGATGTCTCTTTCAAAGATCTGGGTGTACGCCGAAGCCACCGACGGCGAAGTGAGTTCCTCCACCCTGGAACTGTTGACCAAAGCCCGGGAATTGGCTGACACGGTTGAGTGTGTCTACGCCGGCGATGATGCCGACGACCTGGCCGAGACCCTCGGTGAGTACGGCTGTGAGACCGTGCATCAGACCGGTGACCTCGACGGTTCCCTGGTTGGCGTGCCGGTTGCCGCCGCCATTGCCGCCGCCTGTGATGACGGCGACGGCCCGGACGCCTTTCTGGCCGCCACAAGCTACGACGGCCGCGACGTGGCCGCCCGTTTGTCGGTCAAGACCGACCGGCCGGTGATCACCAACGTCGTTGACCTGGAGCTCGACGGTGACGCCCTGGTCGGCACCGAGCCGATCTTCGGCGGAGCAACCGAGGTAAAGACCAAGTTTTCCGGTGAAGGGCCGTTCATCGTCTTGATGCGGCCGAAGTCGATTCCGGCCGAGCCCTCCGGTGGGGCCGAGGCCGACGTCGAAGACCTCGATGTCCCCGACCTTGGCGCCTCCGGCGGTGCGCACGTAACCGAACGCCACGCCGAGGAGTCCGACGGCCCGAAACTGGACGAAGCCGGTGTTGTGGTCTCCGGTGGTCGCGGTCTGGGCGAAGCCGACAAGTACGAAATGGTGGAGAGCCTGGCCAAGCTGCTCAACGGCGCGGCCGGTGCGTCTCGGGCCATCGTCGACGCCGGTTGGGTGCCCTACTCCTACCAGGTCGGTCAGACCGGCAAGGTGGTGAAGCCCGATGTCTACATCGCCGCCGGTATCTCCGGTGCCACTCAGCACCTGGTGGGCATGAAGGGTTCCAAGACCATCATTGCCATCAACAAGGATCCAGAGGCCCCGATCTTCGGCGTAGCCGATCTTGGTATCGTCGGTGACGTGCACAAGGTGGTGCCCAAGCTCATTGAGGCTTTGGAAAGCCGCTAGCGGCACCAGGCCGGATAGCACTTCACAAACGCCTCTGTCGGTTCCGCCGGCGGAGGCGTTTGTCGTTCCCGCCAACTGTGGGACCGGTCGGTTAGGCTCGAATAGGTGAGCGATCCCAACATTGACGTCCTGACCAACGAGTCGGTTGAGCTGCTGCAAGCGTTGATTAGAAACCAATGTGTCAACGACGGGTCGATCGATTCCGGTTTCGAGGATCGTTCGGCCCGGCTGCTGCGCGACGAGCTTGAGTCAACCGGCGTTGACATGCAGCTGTACGAGCCGACACCGGGGCGAACATCGCTTATAGCTCGCTGGCCGGGAACCGATCCGTCGGCCCCTGCGCTGTGTCTGATGGGTCACACTGACGTCGTACCGGTGTCACCCGAGGGCTGGACCCATGACCCGTTCGGCGGTGAGCTGATCGACGGTGAAGTGTGGGGACGGGGAGCGGTTGACATGCTCAACCTGACCTCAACCATGGCGGTGGCCTTCCGCCACTGGATTTCCAGCGGTCGCCGCTTCCCCGGAGACATTGTTTACTTCGCCGTGGCCGACGAGGAAGCAGGCGGCAGGCACGGCGCCGGTCCGCTGGTCGACACCGAATGGGACGCCCTGCAATGCGAGTGGGTGTTGACCGAGTTCGGCGGGATTCCCATGCACACCGACGCCGGGACCTCCATGTTCGTTACCGCCGCTGAGAAGGGCCTCGGCTGGCGACGACTGACCGTCAAGGGCTCGCCCGGCCACGGTTCCATGCCCTACGGCACCGACAACGCTTTGGTCAAGGCGGCCGAAGTCGTGCGGCGGATCAGCCAGTACCGCCCGGCCCCGCAGTTGAACGAGTTGTGGGCCGCCCGAGTAGCGGCGATGGGGCTACCCGACGACATTGCCGGCGCCATGATCGACGCCGAGCGCCTAGGCGACGCCCTTTCGTTTCTTCCGCCGGATCTTGCCCGTAACGCTCACGCCTGTAGCCATACCACTTTCAGCCCGAACGTGGTGGCCGGCGGGGTGAAAACCAATGTCATCCCCGACTCGGTCACGATCGAGGTTGACATTCGTACCTTGCCGGGGGAGACGTCTGAGGACGTGAACCAGCATCTTCGGGCCGCTCTCGGCGATCTGTTCGACCATGTCGAGGTCGAGATTTTGCAGGAACATCTGTCGACGGCGTCGCCCACCGACAACCGTCTGTGGTCCTCTCTGGTTGATTCGGTGAAGGTCGCATATCCGGAAGCCAATGTGGTGCCGAGCCTGGTCACCGGGGGCACCGACGCTCGCTTCTTCCGCGATCGGGGTGCCATCGCTTTTGGCGCCGGCCTGCTGAGCCCCAAGGTGGACATCGGCGAGTTCTTCACTCGGTTCCACGGTCATGATGAACGAATCGACATCGATTCGTTGCGACTTACCGTTGAGCTGTGGATGAACATCGTCGATCGGCTATGGGACTGAATGCACCGTCGGTGGAACAAGGGGCGACCGTCGGCGACGTAGCAAAGGTTCGTGTATCCGAGGCCGGGTGGGATCTCGTCGATCAGATTCTGGCGGCGATAGCCGATCTCCAGCGTTCGGATCCCATGCGCTCGGTCGCTGTGGTTTCGTCCACGGCTGTCGGAGCCTCTCGTCTTCACCGGGCGATGCTGGACCGTCTGGCTCACCATGGCCTGCCCGGACTGGTGGGAGTCGAGTCGGCAACCCTGAACGGCCTGGCCCGCCAGATTCTTCTTGACGCCACCGGCGATCCATTGGCCCGGATCGCCAATCGTTTAGAGATCGGGGCGGCGGTTCGATCGGTGCTGCTCGACGAACCCGGCGGCTTCCAAACGGTGGCGACCCACCGCACAACCATCGAGCGAATGGTCGCTTATTTCCAAGAGTTGGCAGGCCTGCCGAGTGCAGACTTTGACGCCCTGTTCGGCTCAGCCGAGGGTTTGCAGTCAGATGCCATTCGGGTGGTTGTCGGGGCGCTCGGGCGTCTGCGGGCTGTTTCCAGCGAGTCGGATGCCATCGATGTTATTGACGACCACCTGCGACACGAGCCTCGAAAGCTTGAGCGGTCCGTCATCCTGGTTAATCCTGATCCGTTCAGACCTTTTGAAGCCCGACTGGTTGAAGGTTTGAGCCAACGAGGGGAGGTGGTGACGGTTGTCTGCCGCTCCGGCGACACCGAAAGCGACCGGCGATACAACGACCGGTTGGCCCACCTCGGAATCGTTTCCGGTCTCGGTTCTGACGGCTCTACCATCCAGGGCTCGGCTGACCTGTCGATTGACATCTCGATTGGTAAGGGGGCACCTGGTGACCATGTCGGTCAACAGAAGAGTTCGGGGCAGAACGTATCGGCTTATGGGGCCGAGTTGGTTGAGGTTGCGGCACCGGACGACGAGGTCAGATCGGCTCTTCGCCGGCTGACGGCGCTGGCCGCCGATGGTGTTCCCCTTTCTCGAATGGCGCTGTTGTTCGCCTCGGCCGAGCCGTATGCCGACATTGTTCGCTCCCAACTTTCGTTGGCGGGAATTCCCTGGTCGGGTCCCGGTCATCGCCCGCTGGCCAGCTCGGTGGCCGGACGGGTCCTTCGTCATTGTCTACGCCTGGCCGCCGACGGAGTGGACCGTAGCGGCTTGTTCGCCTTTCTGGGAAATGCGCCAATGCTCGACCAGCGGGGGCGAGCGGTTCCAGTCGTTCTGTGGGATCAATTGAGCAAGCAGGCTGGAGTGATCGAGCCTGAGCATTGGGGCCCGCGGCTGGACGAGCTCCGCCAGGCTCTCCAGTCACCGGACAGCCTGGCGGGACCTGGAGCCGACCGATCAGCGATGGAGGCCGCCGGCCGGACTGCAGCAGAGGAGACCGGCGCCATTCAGTCGTTCGTCGACGAGTTGGTTGAGCTGTTGACCCCGCCAGCGGAACCTTCGTGGGGGAGTTGGGCATCGTGGGCCCGAAAGCTGCTGACTCGATATACCCGGCCCGGCGAAGACGGAGAAGCATGGCCGGAGGTCGAGCTTCACGCCCGAGAGCGGGTATTCGGCATCCTGGACGAACTGGCCACGCTGGATGGTCTGTCATCGGTTTCGAGTACTGGTGGCGGTAAAGCGCTTGCCGGCCCGACGCTGGCCACGGTGGACGCCACTATTGACCTCGAGCTGAGCGGCCTCGTCATGCCGGGGGAGTCCGGAGGCGGGCTGTATGTCGGCGATATCAACTCGGTAGTCGGTCTTCCCTTTGAATCCATCGCCGTTGTCGGCCTGGCCGAGGGTCGCTATCCCAGAATGCCGCAGGAAAATCCGCTGCTGCCTCATCGCCTGCGGGCAATGTCCGGTCGTTATCTACCTGATGAGCGTCAGCTCACCCACGCCGACGTCCGGGCTCTTGCCCTGGTCTCGGCCGCAGGTCGGCTGGGCACAACCTTCTACGTCTCCCGCGGGGACATGCGATCATCGCGGTCAAGAGACGTTCCCGGCCAGGTTGAGTCGATGGTCGTTTCGCGAACGGTTATCGACTCGCACTATCAGGGCCTGCTGGCCGACGGGAGGCCCATTTCCGTCGATGACTTTGGACTTCGGTCATTGATGGCTCACAGCCAGGCCAGAATGCCGCTGGAAGATCATGATCTGGTCTCGATGGACAACGCCTTGACTCAAGGCATCAGACGCTTCCGGGATCTACAGACCACCGAGCTGGGACCGTTTTCCGGTCTGGTTGGAGCCACGCTTCTCGACATGGAGCGGCATGTGTTTTCTCCGACCGCTCTCGAAACCTACGCCGCCTGTCCCCGCAAGTACCTCCTGGCCAGGGTTCTTCGCTTAAGCGAGCAGCGCCGTCCCGAACGGATCACCTCCATTGACGGACTGGAGCGGGGAAGTTTGGTCCACCGAATCCTGGAAAGGTTCGTGGCCGAGGCCATCGACGAGGGCGACGTTCCCGATCCCGACGATGCCTGGTCTGTGGAGCGACGAAACCGACTGATGGAGTTGGTCGACGAAGAGGTAAAGCTGGCCCGAGGGCGAGGCGTAACCGGCGGAGAGGTCCACACCGAAATACTTCGCCTGGAGTTGGTTCGGGAGATGGGGCGGTTCCTGAGCCGAGATTCCCAATTCCGGAAGCAGCACCGGAGCAGGCCGATTGGCACCGAGTTCGCCTTCGGTTTCAGCGACCGTCCATTGGAGGTCGAAATCGGAGCCGGACGGGTTCTGTCTCTGCGGGGTTCGGTTGACCGGGTGGATGTAACCGACGATGACGGGCTGGTCGTAGTCGACTACAAAGGCGGCCGGGGAACGCAATACCGAGATGTGGTCGACAATCCCCTGGATGACGGTCGACGACTGCAGCTGCCGCTCTACGCCAAGGCGTTGGCTCAACACCAGTCAAGAAGCGGATCTCGAGTTGGCGTCTACTGGCTTACCTCGGTTGATGAAGTGAAAGAGATGGCACTGGACGAGGTTGATGCGGATCTTCGTGATCTTGTAGGCACGGCGCTGGATGGGATCGAGGCCGGCCTGTTTCCGGCGATTCCCGGCGGAACCACGATGTGGCCACGCCCCACCCATGACAACTGCAAGTACTGTGATTTCGACTTGTTGTGCCCAACCGATCGCAGGCGTGAGTGGGAGATGGTCCGCCAGGATCCGGCGGTCAAGTTGATTGAGCGGCTGCGGAAAGACGGAGAGCTCGACGCCGAGACCGAAGAGAAACCTGGCAGCCGACAAAGCGCCGACACTGGTCGGAATGCTGACGGTGGGACCGATGGCGAGGTACCGGCATGACCGGCGGTGTTTCGTCAACCACGATCTCGACCGTCGCTGAGCTGAAAGACGCCGAGGCTCGGCGAGACGTCGGCAGCCGCCTGGACGCCAATCTCTTTGTGGAGGCCGGTGCCGGCAGCGGCAAGACTTCTTCGCTGGTTGAGCGAGTTGTCACCCTCGTTACCCAGGGTGGCGTCGACGTGGCTGATGTTGCCGCCATCACCTTCACCGAAGCGGCAGCGCGAGAGCTACGGACACGAGTGCGTGATCGACTGGTGGCCGAAGGAATCGACGGAGCCGAAGTCGAAGCCGCCACCTTCACCACGCTGCACAGCTTCGCCTTGCGGATCCTGCTGGCCTATCCGGTTGAGTCCGGGCTACCTCCCGGCTTCGCCGTGCTCGACGAGGTTCGAAGTGTGCTTGATTTCGAGCGGGGGTGGCGGGAGTTCCAGGGCCGGCTGGGGGACGACATGTCGTTGCTGGACCTGCAGCAGCGGGCCGGCGCCCTCGACCCCAAACTGATCAATGAAAAGTTGGTTCCGGTGGCTCGCAGCTTTGACGAGAACTGGGACCGAGTCGACTCGATACGGCGGGCGGTTGAGTCAAGGGTCCCCGATACCGAGCTGTGGTCGCAGGCGCACCCCGTATTGAGTCCCATTGACTTCTCTGCCGAGTTGGCTGCCGTGACCGAGCTGATGGGTTACTGCCAGGGCTGCACCGACCCGACCGACAAGCTGTTTGAGAAGGTCAAATCGCTGGTGACCCAGGTTCAGGGGCTTGAGACCGCCGATCCCATCGATCAACTTCAGGCTCTATCCAAAATCAAGCCTCCCAAGGGGCGCGTCGGCCGCAAAGACAACTGGACATCACCGACGGTTGACGAGATGAGAGACCTGGTCGGCTCAGCCTGGGCTGATGTGGCCGCCGCCGTTGAGAGCTGCCGTCAAGAAGTGCTGACAGCCCTACAGGCACTGGTCGAGGTCCATGTGGCAGGCGAAGTAAGACGTCGACATGCCGCCGGAACCGTTTCGTTTCACGATCTGCTGGTGCTGGCCAAACTGCTGGTCAGGGCAAATGAGCCGATCCGTCGTCGTTTACACGACCGGTATCGCTGCATCTTGTTGGATGAGTTTCAAGACACCGACCCGTTGCAGATCGAGTTGGCAGCGGTGATTGCGTCGTCCACCGCGCCGGGTGGGCGATCGTGGCGCCAGCTGATGGATGACATCGAACCGGGCCGATTGACCGTGGTGGGCGATCCCAAGCAGTCGATCTACCGGTTTCGTCGGGCGGATATGGGCGTCTATCTTCGCACCGGCGAGGCCATGACCGACGGCGCGACCGAGCTTTCCACCAACTTTCGATCAGTACCGGGCATCGTCGACTTCGTCAACGACTTCTTCAGCCGCCGATTCATCGACGAGAACGAGCTACCCGAATCAGATGATGGCCTGAGCGCCGGTGCTGCCGGGCAAACATTGGATGTCGGCTACCGGAATCGTCAGCCCGGTTACCGGCCGCTGACCGCCCACCGGTCGCCGTGCCCGGAGGAGCTGGCGCGTCGGGCGGAGGCGAGCGGTGGCCACCCGGTGGTGGTTCTCGGGCAGATGTACGACAAGGACGAGGCCAACGCCGAGCGACTCCGGGATCTGGAGGCTGCCGATATCGCCGGGTTGGTGTGCACTGTCGTACAGCAGCGTTGGCCCGTCTACCGGCGTGATAAGGAAGCGTGGGGCGATGCTCGCCTGTCCGACATCGCCATTCTGATTCCGTCACGACTGTCTTTACCGTCGTTGGAAACGGCGTTTCAAGCGGCCAATATCCCGCTTCGCCCCGAGACGAACTCACTGGTCTACTCCACCCAGGAGATCCGCGATGTGATGGCCGTCATCCGGGCTGTCGTCGCCCCTGGGAGTTCGATAGACGTTGCCGCCACGTTGAGGTCTTCGGTCTTCGCCGTCGACGATGAGTCACTGTTGCAATGGAAGTTGGCCGACGGTAGTTGGGACTACCGGGAGCCGGCCCCGGCGGGTTTTGAAGGTTCGGCCATCGACGAGGCCTTTGACTGCCTACGCCGCTGGCGGGCGCAGCGTTGGTGGATTGAGCCTGCCCACCTCATCGACCAGATTGTCCAGGAGCGGCGGCTGCGGGAGCTGGCTCTGCTCCACGCCCGCCCCCGGGATCGGCTGCGCCGATACCGTTTCCTGGCGGAGCAGGCCAGGCTGTTCGCCGAAACCGAGGCCGGCGACCTCGGCGACTTTGTCGATTGGGTCGAGATCCAATCGAGTGATGTGGCCCGAATCACCGAACCGGTTCCTCCCGAGCCCGATGATGATGCGGTGCGGGTTTTGACCGTCCACGGCGCCAAGGGTCTTGAGTTCCCAATCGCCGTGATGGCCGGGGCGCCAACCAGCGTCAGCGGACCTCGCCTGGCTTCGGTGTTGTACTCCGATCAAGACGAGTTGTCAGCGGATCCGGTCGACTCGGTTGACCTTCTCAACCCGGTCGACCCGGAAGTTTCGGGAGCGAGCGCAGCTCTCGGGCCTGACGCCTCGTCGACGGAAATCCGACTTTCGGTCGACAACCAGACCGAGGGTTTCGATGCTCGAGCCTCGGTGGAGAAGGTGCTCGATGCTCACGAGCGGATACGCCTACAGTACGTGGCCGCCACTCGGGCCCGCGACTATCTCGTAGTCTGCACCCACCACAACAATCGGGGCACCAGCGTCGGCCGTGAGACGTGGAACGTTCTGCAAGAGATACCTGAGGTCTGGCGATCGGTCTCGGTCGACAGAGGCAAAGTGTTTCGAGATGAGCCGACGCAGCTACGAATTCCTGAAGGGAATTTCGTTGGCGCCCGGGAATCATGGCTGGCCGAACAGGAGCGAGTGCTGGATGGACGGAGCGGCCCCAACCGATGGTCGGCCACTTCAATCGCCGCCAAACTGGCTTCCGATAACGTCGCCGCAGCCGAGGGTCCCACTTATGTCCCCGAGTCCGAAATGCCAGAGTCCGAAGTGCTTGAGTTCGAAGTGCCGGAGTCCGAAGCGCCCGGGTCCCGGGGGCTCGGAGCCGACTTCGGGACCGCTGTTCACCATGTCTTGGAGCTGGTGCCGTTCCCCGACGCCGGGTCTGCGATAGGTCCGGGTGATTCTGTTGTCCGACAATTGTCGCAAGCCTGTGCTACCAGTGCCGGCGTGCCGGAACT
>JAHDFR010000001.1:92034-97815 GCA_020628065.1 Acidimicrobiales bacterium | reverse complement strand
CTGTTGTCCGACAATTGTCGCAAGCCTGTGCTACCAGTGCCGGCGTGCCGGAACTCGGCCAGCAGGTTGCTGAGCGGGCGACGCAGGCTCTTCAATCGGACACTGTGACCATGGCCGCCAACTCTCGCCACTGGCGGGAGCTGACGGTATCGATGTCGTGGCCATCCGGAACATTTGACGGCGTCATAGATCTGGTGGTTGAGACCGACGACGGTTTGGTAGTCGTCGACTACAAGACCGATCATCTCCAGGCTGACGGCTTGGAGGTCGACCTTGAGGCCAAAGTTGCTCGGTACCGCCATCAAGTGGCCGCCTATGCTCTGGCAGTGGAACGCCTGCTACCGGGTCGAGCGGTGGTCGAGGGTCGGCTTCTGTTCCTGGCCGAGGGCGGTGTCTACGATCGGGCGGTACTCAATCTGTCGCAGGCCAAGGCAGAGGTGGCGACCCTGATCGGCTTGGACGAGTCTCCGGAGAAGCTCTGACGAAACTAAGGCCGCAGGGGCCTGCTAGCCACCGTGGCTGTAGCAGTGCTGGCACGGCACCGGGCCGGCGTGGGTCACGTGTCCGGTCCACTCGTCACCGTCGAAGTACCGCAGCTTGTGGACCTCGTAAGGATCCTGGTACCAGCCCGGATCGGCCACGGCCGAGAGGGAAGCGAGGCTGTCAAACAGTTGGGTTTCGATAGAGGGTTCAAGCTTGGTCATCGGCTGCACGCATTCTCGTCGTTGAGTCTGGGTTCAGGCCCGGACGGCTGCCCGGATCTGCGGCGCTGTGGCAAAGGTCGCCTATCGCTGCGATCTTGTCGCGAGCGGATGTATCAAACGGGAGCATTTACCCCTGCTCGAATGGTCCGATCGCCCCCGAACCAGCGCTATCGCGCTCTCCGGATGTCGCAACGTGCACAGGTGGTCGTCGGCAGCGTCCCCGCAAATCTTTAGGACAACGTCACATTTTCCCAGCACGGAGGGGTGGAGCGGACGCCGGTGTATCTGTTTGCCGGGCCTGTTAGGCCACCAGTAGGGCAGCAGCCGGGGCGTGGGCCGGAAGCGAGCCGGCGTCGCTGCGGGCCATAAGCTCGGCCCGTCCCTCGGGACATTGCTCAACGAACGGGCACCAGCCGCACAGAACGGTGGGCTGAGGCGGGAATTCTTCTCGCTCGCAGGCGCCCGAAAGCTCAACCCAGGTTTCGGAGAGGGCGTTCACCGCATCGTCCAGACGGGACTGAGTGACCCGTACATCGAGAATCCGCTGACCGAGGTACAGCAGTCGGGCACGGGCCGGACGCTCTCCAGTATGCGCTCCCAAGGCGGCAGCGTAGAGCATGACCTGTTGGATCTTCTCATGACGCCACCGATGGCCGGGCAGAGTCCCGGACTTGTAGTCGCTGATGGTCAGCTGACCGCCGAGACGGTCGACCCGATCGACCACGCCTACGAATGGGACACCGTCGAAATCCACTTCGATGCGCTGCTCGGTTGACACCACCTCGACGTCGGCCGGGTCTTCAATTCGCCAGAGGCCGGTTACCGCCAACCACGCCTGCCAGCGAAAAGCCCTGGCTTGGTCGTCGTCCAGCCCTAGGGCTACATAGTCCTCGTCTTCACTGAATTCCGGCCAGGCGTCACGAGCAATGATCTTGGCCTGCTCGATTGTTCGTTCCGACCCTGGATGCTGGCAGAGAAGCTCGAGTACACGATGAGCGAAGGTGCCGACCAGTGCCGGTTCGCTTGACGGGTCGGGTAGACGGTCCACGTATTTGAAGCGCCATCTACGGGGACAGCCGGAAAACGCCGAGGCCGATGAGGGGGACAGGCGTTTCGGTGCTTCAACCACTAGTTCAATAGTGCACTGTCGCAGTGACAATCGGGCGGATGCCCGTGGTGACAATCGGGCGGATGCCCGTGGTGACAATCGGGCGGATGCCCGGCGGCAAGGTCAGTCACCCGCTTAGAAGCTTCGGCCGCCGCCGGAACCGCGACGCGACCCGCCGATTGATCGTCCGCCGCCGGAGCGGGAGCTCCCACCACGGCGTAGAACACCGCCGCCCAGGCCACCACCGCTGGGAAAACCACCGGGTAGGCCGGTGCGACGCTGCGTCCGACGGGTTTGCGGATACCGGCGCCCACCTCCCTGCATCCCGCCAAGAATGATGCTGCCGAGCAGTCCGCCGAGGCCACCACCCATACTGCTGCGGCGTCTGGTGTACCCACCCGAGTATCCGCCGGACCTGGACCTTGGGGCGGATCTCGGGCCGCTGATGACCGATTCATCCCGGCCAAGTGCCGGTCGATCATTCTTCTTGGCTTCAGCCGCTTCTTCCTTCTGGCGCAGTCGTTCGTTCTCCTCAGCCTCCAGCTCGGCCGGTGAGGGTGGGAGAGGCTTGCCGTCCAACTGGGCCTCAATCGACTTCAGCTGCCACTCCGCCTCATCGATTCTGTCGTCCAAATCGTCGACCTCGGAGACCGTGGTCGCCCCATCAATCCGGTTGCTCACATCTTGATAGGTGACGCTGGCCTTCTCGTAAAGATCTTGCAGTTCGCGGTTATCGGTCAGTACCACTCGGTCGCCCAAATCGATGACCCGATCGGCGTTACTGCGCAGCTGCTCCTTGATCTCGGCTCGATCCGTCTCCAGATCGGCTTCCATCTGTCGGTCTGCTTTGCGCTTGTTACTCCAACCGCGGAAGAGGAAGAAGCCGCCGCCCAGCAGCAGCAGTGGCAGAATCAGCGTTCCCAGGCTCAGGCCGCCACCGCTTGCGTTGCCGCTGGTTCCCGAGTCGCCCGAACCGGCATCCGTTCCTGTAGCCGAGCCGGTGGTGTTCGTCCCCCTCAATACCGAGGTGAACTCGTTAACGCCGTCGGCCACAGCGTCAGCGTCGAATGAGTTGATCGATGCGTACAATGCATCTTTCGTGCGAGTTTCTCCGGCCGAGGACCAGGCACCAAAGTTGTCCTCCATGAGAACCAGAACCGTTCGGTACCGACTGCCTCGAGCGTCGAGGTCCAGCAGAAGAGTCTCAGATAGCCGCTCGGCTTCGCCGGCTCCGCTCTGGGCCAACCAGGCGAAGGCGATGCCATTACTGTTGGCGTCGGCGATGGCGGCGTCCAGCGCCGGATCGGCCGAGAAATCGAGGTAGCGCCCGGTGGCGTCCAGCTCGTCGGCGATGTCTGTGGCCGACTGGGCACCGGCCGGAGAGGCCAGGAAAAGCCCCATCACCGCCAGCAGGAGACACACAGCGGCCAAGACCGCGGATTTGGTTTGTTTTGTTCCGAAAGGTGCACGCGTCATGCCAATACCCGTTGTCGCCTCATGCCGTCGTTTGATGGTTGGAAACCAATTCTATCGTCGCCGTCGGCGGTGCCCGGGTTGGTGCCCGCGGCTGCGTCGCTCAGGCCCACGACCCACTACTGGTTTTCGCCCGTTCGTGACTCGGGGGTCATCTGCTGTTGCCACCGGTGGGTCTCGTCTCGGGCCTCCCGTTCGGCCTCGATAAGCCAATAGGCCGCCTTCCACGCCCGCTCTACTCTTAGCTGTTGAAGAAACGAGCCCAAGTAGCGTCGGGTGAATCGAATCCGTCCCTCATTCCATTGCCGGACGTGAACAAGTTCGTGGGCCACCAGCGTGGAGCGGCCGTCATCCGGGACGGGGACGGCCACCAGGATCCAGGTTCCCAATGTCATTCCGCTGAAGCCTCCGGGGATGAGCGGGATGCGGACAAGACGCACCCGACGGGCGAGCGCCGGTTCGATGTGGTTGTACGCTTCGACTTCGGCATCGCTCAGTCTGCGCACCAACTTGGCCATGACCCCAGTATTGCCCGAGGTCACATGATTGACCGCCATGGTGCACCGGCATGGAGGACTCGACGACGTACGGTGGAGCCAATGAAGTTCGTGTTGCGTTTGATGGGTGTCGGAGCCGCTGGTTTCGGTATCTACCGATGGTGGACGGGCCGGACCAGCCCCCGCCGTCAGCCGGTTTCAGGTACCGGTCTGGTCGAGCGCAATCTGCGATTGGCCCGGATGGGTGCTCGTGGCGGTGGTCGCTACGCCATGCACCGGGCCCGCCGGACGTTTGCTTCGGTCGATCGACAGATTGAGCTGGACGAAGAGTTCCAACTCCGAACCGCCGAGGATGTGACCCGCGAGTTGGGGAACATGAAGGGCGCCATGATGAAGCTTGGTCAAATGGCCAGCTACCTCGACACCGGGCTGCCCGACAATGTCCGTCAGACCATGGCATCGTTGCAGAGCGACGCCCCGCCCATGTCGCCCGAACTGGTTGAGCAGCAGATCGAGTCGGAGCTGGGCGCTCCGCCCCGTGAGGTGTTCGCCGAGTGGGATCCGCAACCGATCGCCGCCGCCTCCATCGGCCAGGTGCACCGAGCCATCACTCACGAAGGTGATGCGGTGGCGGTCAAGGTGCAGTATCCGGGAGTGGCCGAAGCCGTGCGGTCCGACCTCGGTAACGCCGGTTGGATTTTCGGAGGCTTGGCCACCCTGTTTCCCAGTCTCGAACCAGAGCCGATTGTCGACGAGCTGAAGAGCCGACTTTACGAAGAGTTGGACTAACAAACCGAAGCCAACAATCAGAAGCTCTTCTGCGATTACTTTTCACCCCTACATCACCGTTCCAAGGGTCTTCGACCGCTATTCAACCTCCCAGGTCCTAACCACCGAGCTCATCACGGGGCACCGTTTCGACGAGGTGCTGACCTGGAGCGTCGAGGAACGCAACCTCGCCGCCGAGACGCTGTTTCGATTCTCGTTTGGCGCCATCTATCAGCTTCACGCCTTCAATGGTGACCCTCACCCGGGGAACTACCTCTTCAACCCCGGGGGGCAAGTAACCTTTCTGGACTTCGGCCTGGTCAAGCGCTTCGCCGACGACGAAATCTCACTGTTCGCCGACCTTATCCAGGCCATGGTGCTGGAACGTGACGGAGCCAAGTTTCGGGCACGGGCCACCCAGGCCGGGATTCTCAGCCCTGACGCGCCGTTCGACGACGAAACGGTGCGGGACTACTTCAGCTACTACTACCGCTACGTGCTCGAAGACGACGTGACCCTGATCGACGCCGAATACGCCGCTGAAGGGGCGGAACGAATGTTCAACACCTCCGGCCCCTACAGCGAGCTGTTGAAGGCGCTCAATGTGCCGCCGGCCATGGTGGTGGTGCAGCGCATCACACTCGGCCTCATGGGGTTGTTCGCCCAACTTCGGGCCGAAGCCAACTGGCAGGCCATAGCCCGCGAGCTGTGGCCCTTCGTCGACGGCCCGCCCTCAACCCCTATGGGCGAGGAGATTGCGCGCTGGCGGGCAGCACACCCGTATCCGGGCTGAAGCCGTTTGAGCCACCGGCCGGCGGCACCCGACCGCTGCTAACCGGGTTTGCGGCCGGTTCCGGCCGGCGGAAGACAGTGGCCTTCGGGGCAGGTGTCCGGCCAAGGGCCATCGGCTCCGAGAGCTAGTCGGGGGTGGTCGTGCAGCTGTTCTTCGATGAGCTCCCGGATCATCGTGATGAACCGAGGATCAGTGCCAACAGTCGGAACCCGACGGTAGGCCATGTCGAGGCCGCGGGCGGTCTCGGCCCCCTGGGTGTCGAGATCGAACATCACTTCCATGTGGTCACTGGTGAAGCCCAGCGGCACCACCACCACTGCTTTGGTTCCTTCGGCCGCCAATGACTCCAGGTGATCGTTAACATCGGGCTCCAGCCACGGGATGTGCGGTGGGCCGCTGCGACTCTGGTAGACCACATCAAAGTCAACGTCAAAGTCA
>JAHDFR010000001.1:66814-91934 GCA_020628065.1 Acidimicrobiales bacterium | reverse complement strand
TCAAAGTCAACGTCAAAGTCAGTGTCGAACTCAGCCTGTCCGTTCGGGCCGTCGATCCGGGATGCGACCTGTTCCATGATCAACTGGGCTGCAGATGACAGCTGCTGTTCGTAGGCGCAAACGGCGGCCATCGAGTTTGGTATCGAATGGGCGGTGAACACCACTCTGGCACCATCGGGCGACTGGGCGAGACCTTCGACCACGTTGCCGGTCATAACTTCGATGAAACCGGGGTGGTTGTAGAACAGGCGCAGCTTGGTCAGCACTGGGCTGGTGTCGCCGACGGTCTCTGTTGCCCGCTCCAAGTCCTGCCGGTACTGGCGACAACCGGAGTAGCTGCCGAACGCTGACGTCACGTAAACCAAGGCGTGGCGGATCCCGTCGGCGGCCATGGCGGCGACGGTGTCCTCAACGTATGGGTGCCAGTTGCGGGCGCCGAAGTAGACCGGGAGCTCTATGTCGTTTGATTGAAGTTCGCTCTGGAGACAGGCCGTGAGTTCTCGGCACTGGTCGTTGAGCGGGGATCGTCCGCCGAACATCTCGTATTGTGTTGCCACTTCAGCCAGTCGTTCGTCTGGGACGTTGCGGCCCCGGGTGACATTGCGGAGGAATGGCAGGACGTCGTCCGGTTGCTCGGGACCGCCGAACGACAGCACAAGGATGGCGTCAACCGGCGGTTTGAACGGGTTGGAGCCACCGTCGGTGATCGACGAAGAGGATGGAGCGTCGGAGTCTTGTTGTCCGGTTTCGGTCACGTGCTCACGCTAGTGGAGACGGCTGCTTCTGACGTGCGTCCGGCGGCGGCCGTTGTGCAGCTGACTTTGTGGTGTTGATTGCCCGGGCGGGGGTCTCAGGCGGTGGCGGCCAGATGGTCGTCGCTATCCGGCTGTAGAAGGCCCATGGCTCGAGCCTGCTCACGGGCCTTGACCACCGATCGGCGGCTGGGGGACCGAGGCGGGTAGCCGGCGGCCGCCCGTTGTTCGTCGTTCTCGCAGCCCCAGAATCCATGTTCCCGATTGAGTCTGGCTGTGGTGCGACAGACATCGGTAACCGGGCATGACATGCAGTAGGCGGCGGCGATCGCTTCCCGCTCAACCCGACGCTCGGGCCGTTCGGCCGCTGGTCCGAAAAACACGTGTGTCAGTCCCTTGCAGACGGCCTGATCAGCCCAGCCGACCGCCCCGGTCTCCGGATGGAGAGCGTGCTCGCCGCCAGGATCCAGCCGATTGCTGTTGACCGAGCTTGTCGACTGTCCGTGGCGACTACCCGTGTGATCTGAAACCAACATTGATGTCATATATGGTGCCTCATGGGTCCGGATTGAGGAGGCACCCGGGCCTCTCCCGCTACCCGCAGATAGGCAGTTGAGTCCAGGTGTTCCCGGCGCAGTGGTCGGGAGATTTGCTTAGATATTGAAACTAAATAGTAGAAATGACCGGGCCGGTTGGTCAAAATCTCAGGGGTGTGCTATCGGTCACGTCTGGTCGAGCGGCCAACGGCCAAGCGAACAGAGGCTTTTGCGGTCCGAGCCCATCGAGCCGTGAATGACCACCGCCATTCTCATAGTCGATTGTGTAGTCGTTCGGGCTCGAATCTGACAGGATCAACAAGTGGATCGTCAACCGCACAGTTCGAGGTGGCCCGGCCGCCGTTTGGGGTCGGGCCAGCCTCTCGTTGTGGAACGCAGGCTAATCGCCCGTGACCGGCAAGTGGGGGAATGTTGAGGATCGTTACCTGGAACCTCTGGTGGCGGTTCGGACCGTGGCGGGAGCGACAACCGCTCATCATTGACGAATTGCAAACAATTGAGGCCGACGTGATCTGCTTGCAGGAGGTCTGGTCCGATGTGGAGCAGGGCGAGGATCAGGCCCAGATAGTTGGCGACGCACTTGGATGCAACGTTGTCCGGTCTGTCGGCGCTGACGGATTGCCGCACCCGTTCGGCAACGCCATTCTTTCCCGCCGGCCGCTTCGCCTGGCCGGTCAAGCCGCATTGCCTACAACCAGTGGGACGTCGGGTCACCGATCAGTCTTGGCCGCCTGGATTGACGTTGGATGGACCGAGCAGTTGGTGGTGACCACCCATCTGGAGTGGCGATACACCGACAGCGCGCTGAGACAGGTGCAGTTGCAGTTTGTCGTCGACTACGTGGCTGAATTGCTGGCCGGTCATCCAGCGGCCAACCGAGACCAACATGAGTCCGATGTTGCTTCAGGGGCGAAGGACGGGCCGGTAGCCATACTGACCGGTGATCTGAACGCCACACCCGAATCGCAGGAGATCCGACGGCTAACCGGACTCGAGCCGCCGTACAACCGTGAACTCATTTTCACCGACGCATGGGCCGCAACCAGCGATCTCCCCGGGCACACGTGGACTAGAGACAACCCCAATTCGACCGAGGCTCTGTGGCCTCGACGCCGACTCGACTACGTGATGGTTTCTTGGCCTCGTCCAAAGCCGTGGGCCAACCCGATCTCCAGCCACCTGGCCGGAGTGAAGACAACTGACTGCCAGGCTGCTGACGGTTGGTCCGGCCCGCTGGCACCCTCCGACCACTACGCGGTAGTGGTTGACCTCGACAAGCGGCAGACTCTTGGCCATGGCTGAACACCCGCGTCCTCCAACCGGCCCGGTCTCTGAGCCCCCAGCCGGCTGGTACAGCGACCCTGGCGGCACCGGTTTGCGGTGGTGGGATGGTGCCCAGTGGACCGATGCCCGATTGACTGATGTCGCAGGCACCGAGGCAGACTCGCCGTCAACCGCTGCGACGCAAGCCGGTCCGGTCGATGCGGCCCACGCTGCGGTGCCGCCACCACCTACACCTTGGTCTGCATCGCATGCACAGCCGACGGCTGCTGTGTCCCACTCGTTGATGTCGGTAGGCGATTGGCTTAGTCGTTCGTTTCGTTTGACCGTCGGCTCGCTCGGTGGTTATCTACCGCTGATTCTGCTGGTTGTCATTCCCTGGTTCATGGCGTTGGCCGTTGCCGCCTGGTACGGATTGAGGGACGGGGTCATGATGACCGACTTCGAGACCGGAGCGGTCGAGTTTCAGAATCTTGATGGCCGGTTGCCGATCCTCACCGTGAGCATTGCTCTCCTGGTAATGCTGTTTTTCGGCCTCCGGTTGTTGTACACGTATACCAGCCAGAACGTCGCCGCGGCCTTTAGACGAAGCGCGAACGACTCTGCAGGCCCGGTTGTCGATTCGGCCGACGTCGAGTCGGGGGCAAACACGCTTGGCTTGGCGGCGAGGCGATGGCCTGCCGTGACCGGGGTGACACTGATCAGAACCTTCGTCTACGTCGTGCTGTACCTGATTGGCTGGGTGGCCGTGGTGCTGTCCGAGGTCATGGTTCTCCTGGCTCCGGTTGTTGTCGCCGCCATAGCCTGGTTCTGGTCCCGTCACGTGCTGTCCAACGCTTCAGTGTCGGCCGGGCAAGGGTGGCGGCAATCGTTTGATGACGCCAGAGGTATCACCACCAACAAGGCAATGGGGGTCTTCGGCCGACTGGTCTCACTCACCATCGTCGGGTTCTCGCTCATTTTGGTGGCCAACACCTTTGGCAGTCTGGCTTCGGCCATTAGCGGCAGTCAGCCCGACACCCCGGTCGAACCGTTCGCCGACACGGTGATGTTCAACGATCTGTTCCCCAGCAATCCGGCGGCCCTGGCGTTGTCCTGGGTGTTCCTGGCCATCGGTGTCGGGGCCTGGCAGATTCTGTCGGCCACCGCTCATACTCTGCTGTACCTGGATTTGAGGGGTGAGCTGGACCTGTCCGCCGGTGACGGCGGGGGAGTGGCAGAGGGGTCCGGCCACGCCCACTAGCGCACGTCTTAAGTCGACACCAAGGCCCACCCGGTTCAACTATCGTTAAACGCCGTGACTGAGGGGCACCCTGATCTTCAAGCCGAGCAGGCCTATCTGGACGGTGCGTATCGCTACCTCGACGACATGCGACGCAAGACCGAAGAAACGGTGGCGGTCTCGGCCCGCATCGTGGAGAGCGACAACACTGTTGACGCCAAAGTAGCCAAGTACCACTTGGACCGCCGTCTGGAGGCGCTGTCCGACTCGTCGGCACCGCTGTGTTTCGGTCGAATTGATACTGAAGAGCGTGAGCAGTGGTACGTCGGCCGCCGGCACGTGGAGGACACCGAGGGGCATGCCGTGGTGGTCGATTGGCGGGCGCCGGTATCAGCCGCCTTCTACCGGGCCACCGCCATCGATCCCTACGGTCTAACCTTTCGTCGACGCTTCGGCATGGATGGTTCGACGATCACCGTCATCTTTGACGAGGATCTGACCGACGCCGAAGCAGGAGCCGCCGTCGGTGTTCCCGATCCGTTGCTGGCTGAATTGGAACAGTCCCGCTCCGGTCAGATGAGTGACATCGTGGCCACCATCGCCGCCGAGCAGGATGAGATCATCCGGGCACCGTTGGATGAGCTGCTTATTGTTCAGGGTGGACCGGGTACCGGCAAGACCGCAGTGGGCCTCCATCGCGCCGCATTTCTGCTCTTCCAGAATCGGATGGAGCTGATGGACAAGCGGGTACTGGTTGTCGGCCCCAACCCGGTGTTCCTTCGCTACATCTCCGAGGTGTTGCCGTCGCTGGGGGAGACGTCGGTCAGACAGACCACCATTGAGGGTCTCATGGCCGCCAAGTACCGGGTTCGGTCGGTTGACTCCGACACCGCCCGGCAGGTCAAAGGCGACTCCCGCATGTCCACGGTGGTTGAGCGGGCCATCAGACACCGAATTCGCATTCCCGATGACGGCGTGACCATCAAGGCCGGCCTGGCGGTCATCCGTCTTGACGCCAGTGATCTCGAGCAGATGGTCAAATCGGTCCTGTCAGGCGGGCTGCCGTTCAATGCCGGCCGTGACGTCTTCCGGCGGATGGTGGTGGCGGAAGGCTGGCGTCGCCACAGCGCCCGGCCCGAGGTTGACCCCGGGCAGGAACCGGTATTCACCGGCGCAGCCAACAGCGATCCCGATCTGCGGAAGGCTCTCAACAGCCTGTGGCCGTCGTTGACGGCGCCGTTGTTGATTACCGGGTTGTATCGAAGCGCTCGCCGTCTGGGAGCCGTAGCGGATGGACTCCTATCAGCGGAGGAGCAGGAGACGCTGCTACGGAAGGGGCCGTCCAAACTGGCCGAGGAACCGTGGACGCTGTCGGATCTGCCGATTCTCGACGAGGCCGATATGGCCCTGGATGGGTCATCGGTGAGCTACGGCCATGTGGTGGTTGACGAGGCTCAGGATTTATCGGCGATGGCGCTTCGAATGATTGGCCGCCGGGCAGATCGGGCGTCGATGACCGTGCTCGGGGATCTCGCTCAGGCCACCGCGGTTGAGGCGGTTGGCTCGTGGGAGACGACCATCAACCATCTCACGTCAGCTCATGATCGGGATCGGATTGGGACCGGTCGCCTGGCCGAGCTGACTGTTGGCTACCGGGTTCCGGCCGCCATTCTTGATGTGGCCAACCGGCTGCTGCCCGAAGCGGCGCCAACGGTCACCCCGGCCCGGTCGGTTCGTCCCGGTGGTGAACCGCCGCGGACGTTCGACTATGCCGACCGCAATGAGCTGTTGGCTGTGTTGGCGGCCGAGACGAGGTCGTTGCGAGAACGCGGATTCAGCGTTGCCGTGATAGCCGGCGACGAGCGGCTCGTCGACCTGGCCGACGCCCTGAACGACGCCGCGGTGGACGCTCAAGTGGTTCGCCAGGGCGCGCTACCGGGCCGCGAAGCGGTGGCCGTACTCGATCCGGCGCAGGCCAAAGGATTGGAGTTCGACGCGGTGATCATCGTTGAGCCGAGCGATATTTTTGCCATGCCTTCCGGTGGCCGTCACCTGTACGTGGCCATGACACGATCGGTTCAATACTTGGCGCTGGTTGCCAGCCGGTCACTCCCGCCGGTTTTGGGCGTGTGAGTGACCGGCTTCGCTGAACCGGCCAAGGCCTACTGTCAGAACTGGACGTTTACCGGGCTGGCTGCTTCGGGAATATCAAGCTCGAACGAGTCCAGACGCTTGAACCCGAACGTCGATGCCACCAGGTTGGAGGGGAACTGCTGCACCCGGTTGTTGTTTTCACGCACGTTGCCGTTGTAGAAGCGCAGTGAAGCCTGAATACGGTCCTCGGTGTTGGCCAGTTCCCGCTGGAGTTCGAGGAAGTTCTGGTTTGCCTTGAGGTCCGGGTAGGCCTCCAAACGGGCCATAAGTCGGCCCCAGCGCGCCTTGAAGGCGCACTTCGTCGGCGGCCTGACTGGCGGCCGAACCGTTGTTGGCCTCGGCCTGTTCCCTCATGGCAGTGACCTCCTGCATGAGGCCACGCTCGTGGCTGGCATATCCTTTGACCGTGTTGATGAGGTTCGGGATCAGGTCGTATCGGCGCTTGAGTTCGGTCTCCACGTTGGACCAGGCTTCGGTGCAGTGGTTCCGGGTCGCCACCAGGCGGTTGTAGAGAACCGCCACTACGGTTCCGATGACGAAGACGACGCCTAGGGCGATCAGGATGGGAATCATTGCTGCCTTTCTGTTTCGGGTGTTGTCGAGTCCTGAACCAGCGGACCGCCGGCCTGGAAAAGGTATCGGGGCATGAGTTCTCTTGTTTGAGACAAGAACATCAGGTTCGGTTCTATGTTCTCAAGCGACAGCTTCCGGTTGCCGTAGGTCACGAGCCATGAGCCTTCGAGCTCGAGGGTGGCGCCTTTGTTGGCGATAAGGAACTCGATCATGGCCGAGTTGCAGAAGTCGTAGGCGAACTTCTTGTCCCGACTTTTGACTTCATAGGCCCGGGAGAACTCAACCGACTCAAAGTCGATGTCACTATTAGTGAAGGCATGAACGAACCGTTTGCCCATGTGCTCCGGTGCGATCTGAAGTTCGGGGAACTCCCGTTCCAGCTGAATAGCCGTCACCCACATCCAATGGTCGGTGGTTTCCCTCTCGCCTTCGCTATCGGTGTCTTCGGTCTCGTAGTGGTAGGTGAAAGCTATCGCCTGGCGATTGTTCCAGAGCCCTTGCAGGACGTCTTGGGCGTAGCGATCGTCGCCGTTGTTCAGCTTGTTAACGAAGCCGAAGTAGTCGGCGATGCCGTAGTCTTTGCCGTGGTCGTAGGTCCAGCCGCGTTCGGCGGCCCAATTGGCCCAGGCCTCGCGCCGAGCCAGCTCCCGCTTCCATAGCCAGTAGCCGATGCCCCCTGCCGCTATAAGCCCGAGCACAGCTAAGCCGACGACTGCAATGCCGTTCACGTAAGACATCTCCTCAGATAATCAGGCCACCACTGTCGTAAGGTAAGAATACCCTACGTTTGCATGTCGTTGGGATCGGGTCGGAGCGATTTGGCTCTTGAGCAGTGGTTGTAGAGCGTTCGGTGAACTAGATGTCCAACAGTTCCTGATTTATCAGCCCGGAGTTGGTAATGATGTAATCCCGCCGGGTGGCGACGTCGCTTCCCATCAGAACATCAAACAGCTTGGCCGCCTTGGTGGCCGCTTTGGCGTCGTTCATGGTCATTCGCTTCAAGATGCGGGTTTGGGGATCGAGCGTGGTTTCTTCCAGCTCGTCCACGTTCATTTCACCCAGGCCCTTGAACCGCTTCCACTTGTCGGGGGTGATGTTGTGCTTGTCGGCCAGCGCGTCTCGCTCGACCTCGTCGTAGGCGTAGACCAGCTCGCCTTTGATCTTGGTGGCGAACAGTGGTGGCTGGGCGGCGAACACCATGCCGTGCTCCAGTAGCGGCCTCATGTGGTGATACATCAGGGTCAAGAGCAGGCAACGAATGTGGCTGCCGTCAACGTCGGCGTCGCACAAAATGATGATCCGCCCGTACCGGGCCGATTCAACGTCGAAATCCTTGCCCGAACCGGCACCGATGGCGGTGATAAGGGCTTGGGCTTCAGCGTTCTCCAGCACTTGTTTCAGGCTGGCTTTGCCGGCGTTCACCACCTTGCCTCGCAGCGGAAGCACAGCCATGGTTTCGGCGTTGCGGCCTTCTTTGGCCGGACCGGCGGCCGAGTTCCCCTCCACGATGAGCAACTCGGAGTCTGGGCCGTGGACTCGGCAGTCGGCCAGTTTGTCCGGCATGCCGGTGGACGACAGGTTGGCCGCCTTTCGGCGTAGCTCGAGTTGTTGTTTGGCCGCCACCCGAGACAGCACGGCTTGCGCCATCTTGTCCCGAAGCGCGTTGATTTGGGTTTTCTTGCCGCCACCGGCCGTCCAGTCGGCGAAGCCTGACTTGACTGTTTCGTACACCAGGTTCTGCACCGCCGGAGTGCCAAGCTCCTGCTTGGTTTGTCCCTTGAACTGCGGCTCGGGGAACGTGACCTTGACGGCGGCCACCAGACCTTCCTGAATGTCGGACGGGGTGGCGCGATCATTGTTGGATTTGGCCAGCTTCTTCAGCTTCTTGGTGTCGGCCAGTAACTCGTCGTTGGCCACCTTCGACAGCGCCCGTTCGAAGCCGGCGACGTGAGTGCCGCCGTCGCTGGTGGGGATGGTGTTGACGAAACTGACGATCGTCGAGTCGTAGCCTTTCACCCACCGCAGGGCTATCGAGATCCCGCACGGCCGGGTCACCGTGGTCATTGTCCCATCTACGGGAACTCGTTCTTCAAAGGTGGCTTCGTCCTGAATGGTGATGATGTCAGTGACGGTCTCGCCGATTGACAGGAAGTCGACGTAGTCGGCCAGGCCTCCGGCGGCCACGAACTCCTCCGGTTTTTGATTGGGATTTCGTTTGTCGCTGAGCCGGACGTGTAGGCCGGGCACCAGAAAGCAGACTCGGGCGACGTGATCCCGCACCTGTTCGTATTCGATTTTGGCCTCGTCGTCGAAGATCTGCAGGTCAGGCCAGAACCGGACCCTGGTTCCGGTCCGGTTGGTCGGTATCTTCTTGACTTTGGCCAGCTTCGATGTCGGCTTGAACTTGCCGGAGTTCAGGTAGTTGCCGGGCTCCCGCTCCAGAAAGACGAGGCGCCACGTGGCGCCGTCGCGATCGACTTCGGCCACCAATTTGGACGCTAGGGCGTTCACCACTGAGGCCCCGACACCGTGCAGGCCGCCGGAGGCGCTATACGCTCCCGAGCCGAACTTACCACCGGCGTGCAGCTCGGTGAACACCACTTCAAGTGCAGTGCGACCGTCGGACTTGCGGCCAATGGGGATTCCTCGCCCGTCATCGGAGACTTCGATCGAACCGTCCTTGTGGAGGGTGACGTCGATGTTTGAGGCAAAACCGGCAGCGGCCTCGTCGACGGCGTTGTCGATTATTTCCCACACCAGATGGTGGAGACCCTCCGGCCCGGTGCCGCCGATGTACATGCCCGGCCGTTTTCGGACGGCGTCGAGTCCTTCGAGAACCTGGATCTTCGTCTGGTCGTAGTCGCTGGAAGACGAGCGACGGTTGGCCGCCTTCTTGGGTGCCGCCTTCTTGGCGGGTGCTTTCTTGGCCGCCGCCTTTTTCGTTGCCTTTTGTGCTGTCTTTTTGGCTGTACGTTTCTGTGCCATGTGGCCTACCACCTGAGGGCGCCGACGGCCAGGATGCGACTCTTGGTGTCCGAGCTGACACCGTCGCGCCGGGTCGACCGCAGCGAGAGAGGTTGTGGAGTGTTGTCTGGTTTGGTTGGTGCGCCGTCCTGGCCGACGATGCACATCGTTCGATCACCGGACCCGATCCAGGCATAGTCGATCCGGTTTTCGTTCTTGAATTTGGTGATACGGACACCGCCGGTGCCCCGGCCCTTGGTGGGGATCTCGGCGGGGTCGGTCGCCTTGGCTGTTCCCCGGTCGGTCACGGTGATGATGGTGGCGTCACCGTCGGCCACACCGGCTCCCACTACTCGGGCTTTGCCTCGAAGCTTGATGCCGGCAACACCTTTGGCCGCCGGACCCTGCACGCTGATGGCAGCCGCCGTGGTCCGTAGAGCCTGGGCATCGGATCCCACGAAGACGATTTCGTCGGTGTCGGTCACGGCGAAGGCGGCCACGATCCGGTCGGCGTTGCCCAACTTCATGATCGCTTTGCCCGACTTCAGTTCAGCCAGAACCTTGCGGTCAAGCCGCTTGGCCATGCCGGATGCGGTGACGACCAGCACCGGATCACCATCGAGCCCGAAGGCGGCAACCACCCCGTCGTTTCGATCGGCTCCCGCCACCTCGTTAGCGGCCTTACCCCGGCTTCGGCCCCCGACTTCGGGTACATCGGCCGCCGCCACCTTTAACAGCTTGCCCGCGGAGGTGATGGCCAGAACCGGTTGGCGCAGGGTTGTCATCACCACTGACACCAAGACATCGTGGCGTGACGGGCTGTAACTCTTGGATGTTCCCTGAGGCTCCCGGCCGAGCAGACCGGAGGCGGTCAGGCTGATGACGCAAGGGTCGTCAGGTAGGTCGGCTTCGACCTGTTCCTCCAGCTGTTCCAGTTCCGGGATGTCGTCGGCGGAGATGATTTTGGTGCGCCGATCGTAGCCGTACTTGTCGACGATCTCTTTGAGCTCGTTCAACACGATGGTCCGACGGCGCTGCTCGGAGCCCAAGATTTTCTTGAGATCCTTGATGGTGGCCTCCAGCTCGGCCTTCTCGTCAACCAGCTGGGTGTATGAGAGGGCTGTCAACCTGCGCAGCTGAAGATCAAGGACGTACTCTGCCTGGCGCTCGCTCAACTTCAGCCGTTTCATCAGCTTCTGCCGGGCTTCCTTGCCGTCCTTCGAATTTCGGATGATCGACACCACTTCATCGATGTTGTCGATGGCGATGAGCAGGCCCTCGACCAGATGGAGGCGATCTTCGGCCCGGCGCAGACGGTATTCGGTCCGCTTGACCACCACGTCGAGACGGTGGTCGATGTAGTGGCGGCACAGGTCATATAGACCCAGCGTGGTCGGTACACCGTCGACCAGCACCACATTGTTGATGCCGAAGGTCTCCTCCAGCGGGGTCAACTTGTACAACTTCTCGAGTAACAGCTCCGGGTTGACCCCGGTCTTGCACTCCACCACGAGTCGCAGCCCCGACTTGCGATCCGACAGGTTTTTGACGTCGGCCACACCGGCCAACTTGCCGGAGTTGATGAGATCTTTGATTTTGGCCACCACCCGCTCGACACCGACCAGATACGGCAGCTCGGTGATCTCCAGCCCCTGGCGGGCTCGGGTGACGTTGACGATCTCGGCCTTGGCCCGAATGCGCACGGTGCCCCGGCCGGTTTCATAGGCGTCTCGGATCCCGTCGGAGACGAGCAAGCCGCCGGAAGGGAAATCCGGCCCGGGGATTTTCTTCATCAGCTCGTCGACCGTTGGCTTTGGTCGACGCTGTTTCATCACCAGTTCGATGGCGTCATAGACCTCACGCAGATTGTGGGTCGGCATGTTGGTGGCCATGCCCACTGCGATGCCGCTGGTGCCGTTGACCAACAGGTTGGGAAGCAGGGCCGGGAGGTAGGCCGGCTCTTCCGTCTCGCCGTCATAGGTCGGTCGGAAGTCGACCGTTTCCTCGTCGATCTCGCCAAGCAGATCGAGAGCGGCAGGGGTGAGACGGCACTCGGTGTAGCGGTAGGCGGCCGGCGGGTCATCGAGACTGCCGAAGTTGCCCTGCGGGTCGATAAGAGTGACCGGCTTGGCGAACGGCTGACCCATCCGAACCAGCGTCTCGTAAATGGCCGAGTCGCCGTGAGGGTGGAATTTGGCCATCACGTCGCCGACGACGTGGGCGCATTTGCGGTGCGGACGGTCTGGGTAGAGCCGCATCTCCCGCATCGAGTACAAGATGCGGCGCTGCACCGGCTTCAGCCCGTCACGAACATCGGGGATGGCCCGCGAGGTGATGACCGACAGCGAGTAGGCCAGGAAGGACTCTCCGAGCTCCTGGTCGACCGGGACATCCTCGACCTCGCGAGCAAAGGGGATCAGTTCACCTTGAGTTGCCATGTATGTGACCTCGTTCCCGTGTCATCCGTGGTGTATGCGTGGTCTTTCCATACTCGCCGCCGATTCGCCCGATCAGGTCGGCACCGGTCGGATTTCTGGAAACACGCGAAATGGCGTCGACCGCGAACGGCGCCGAGCGACTTCCTCTATTGATAATGGCAACAACACCGTTGGCGTTGGTGGATGCCCGGCGGCATGACCCGGTGGTCGAGGTCGGCCATCACCCGATCGAGCCTCTCGTCGCCAGGAGCGACGCCCTGAGTGTAGATGCCCGGATGCAACGCCGATCACGGGTATTGGGCGGGGGAGTCGCTACTGTTTTCGGTGTGGCCCTGAATCCGGAAGAACTGCGCAAGAAGCTGCAGGAAGCAGGAGAAGCGGCGCGCAAGGCGGCCAATGACCGGGGCCTGGACGAGAAGTTGAACGACGCCCTCGGGGGCCTCCCAATCAGCCTCCCGCCCGCCACCAAGCCTCGGCCACTGGAAGAAGTACAGGCCGATTTGGATCGCCTGGTCGGGCTACACACCGTCAAAGAACAGGTTCGTACTCAGATCGCCTTCCTGCAGATTCAAGCTCGCAGAGCCGAGCACGGCCTGACGGAGGTTGCCGGCGGTCAGCACTTGGTCTTCATGGGTAACCCCGGCACCGGCAAGACGACGGTGGCCCGGCTGTTGGCCGAAATGTACCGATCGATCGGCCTGCTGAAAAAAGGTCACCTGGTTGAGGTCGACCGAGCCGACCTGGTCGGTCAATACGTCGGCCACACCGCCAACAAAACCAACAAGGCGGTGAAGCGGGCGTTGGACGGAATCCTGTTCATCGACGAGGCCTACTCGCTGTCTCCGGACGGCATCGGCCGCAACGACTTCGGTCCCGAAGCCATAGAGACGCTACTCAAGCGGATGGAGGACCATCGGGACCGGCTGGTGGTCATTGTGGCCGGCTACCCGAAACTCATGGAGCAGTTCCTCAAATCCAACCCTGGACTGCGCTCCCGCTTTTCCCGTGAAATCGAATTTCCGGACTACACAGCTGAAGAGCTGGTGGAAATTCTGATCAACATGGCCGACCAGGCTGACTATCAGTTGGACTCCACAGCTAAAGCGACCCTCCAGCGCATCTTCACCGCCACGTCCGGTCGGAAAGGGTTTGGGAACGCCCGCTACGCCCGCACCCTTTTTGAGCAGTCCATCAACCGCCAGGCTCTGCGGCTGGCCCAAGACCGCGATATTGCATCCCTGGGACCGACCATCGTGTCCACACTGAGGTCGGTTGACTTGGACGCAGCGGCCACGCTGTTGGAAAAGCGGCCGCAAAGCTCATAGTGGACACCTGGTTCGACAACACCCACCCGTCGCTCCGGCACTGCTTTCACCCTGTGGCCGAAGTGTCGGCACTGAACGGGCCCGGACCTTTCGAGATTGAACTGTTCGGCCAGTCCCATGTTCTGTTCAGATCCCGGGGGGCTTGGACGGTTCTCCCAAACCGGTGTCCCCACCGGCTGGCCCCGCTCACCACCGGCCGACTCGAATCAGTCGGCAGCGCTGGAGATGGGGCAGCCACCATACGCTGCGGATATCACGGCTGGTGTTTCGACGCTGCGGGTCGGTGCGTCGAGATCCCGGCCTCGGGGGACGGCACCATACCTCCCACCGCGCACCTGACTCCGGCGGCGGTAGTGGAGGAGGCCTACGGGTTGCTGTGGGTCTGCGTCGACGAGCCGGTGACACCGCTTCCAACGGTGGTCGAATGGGGCGATCCCTCCTACGGAGTCGCTCGCCTACCGGTCCAGGAGTGGAGCGCCGGCGCCGCCCAGATCACCGACAACTTTCTCGATGTCGCCCATTTCCCGTTCATGCACTTGGGAACAATCGGCGATCCCGATGATCGCGTTGTCGGTGATTACACCGTGAGCAGGCAGGACTGGGTTTTCCGGGCCGTTCACCAACACAAGGCGGCGTTGATCGACGGCTCAGGGCGAATCGTGGATCGGACCATGGAATTCGAATGCACCGCCCCCCACCATCTGCGCCTCCGGCTTGACTACGGCGAACATGGTGCGACCGTGCTGCTGTTCTTCCATCAGCCGGTGGCCGTCGACCGGACCAGGCTGTACATCATGGATCTGTCAACCAGCCGGGCCGGAGGCATGGGTGACCCTCGCCAGGCCATCGACTTTCAGCTGACCGTCGGAGCCGAAGACCGGGTGATTCTTGAGCAGTTCCCCCACAAGGGTCTTCCTCTGACTGCAGGCGTGGAGACCCACATCAAGGCCGATCGGATCACCGTCGAATTGCGGCGGGTTCTCGGCGATCTGGCTCAGGCCGCCGCTTCCGGCTGAGGCCCAGATCGGCTTGGCCGGGCCTTCGTCCGGCCGTTTATCTGTGGCGTCTCCGACTTTTGCCGTGATACTGCCTGGCATGGCTTCGCTTATGGACCGGTATCCCGGCATCGACGACCTTGAACGTCGGGCTTCAAAGCGCATTCCGTACTTCGCCTGGGAGTACCTGGCCAGCGGTACCGGGGACGAGTCTTCAGTCCGTCGAAATCGAACCTCGTTGACAGACATCGTGCTTCGCCAGGAGTTCCTGAAAGGGATGCTCAAGCCGAATACCGAGACGACCATCTTCGGCCGCACCTATGCTTCACCGATCGGAATCGCCCCTGTTGGCATGACCGGTCTCATTTGGCCGGGAGCGGACACGGCGCTGGCCAAAGCCGCCGCCAGTCGGAACATCCCTCACATCCTGAGCACCGTGGCCACCACTGCGCCCGAAGTCATCGGACCGCTCACCCAGGGCAACGGCTGGTTTCAGCTATATCCACCACGGGACCCCGAGATGCGGGCCGACATTCTGAAGCGGGTCAAGGACTCGGGTTACGAAACGTTGGTGGTGACCGCCGATATCCCGGCGCCCAGTCGTCGGGAACGGCAACGCAAAGCTCAGATACGGGTGCCACCGTCTATTGGCCCGACCCTGGTGGCCCAGGCGGCTATTCATCCGGCATGGGCCTTGGGTACCGTCCGCAACGGGTTACCCCGATTCAAAATGCTGGAGAAGTACGTCGACCGGGCCACCATGCGGCAAACCGCCGGTTTCGTCGGAGCGTCTCTCGGCGGGACGCTGTCGTGGGACTACATGTCCGAGGTTCGGGACCTGTGGGACGGCCCTCTGGTAATCAAGGGCATCCTCGACCCGGCTGACGCTCAACGTTGTGTCGACATCGGCATGGACGGAGTGCAGATCTCCAACCACGGTGGCCGTCAGTTGGAGGCCGCCTTGGGGGCGGCCGAAGCGCTGCCGGCCGTGATCGACCAGGTTGGAGGAAAGATCAAGGTACTGTTCGACAGCGGTATTCGGGGTGGAGCGGATGTGGCCCGGGCCATCGCCCTCGGCGCCGACTTTGTGTTCTGCGGTCGGGCGTTCATGTTTGGACTGGGTGCCCTTGGGGCTGATGGCGCAGGCCACGCCTTCGACATTCTCCACGACGGTCTGATCAACGTCATGCATCAAACCGGGTGTGCCACCTTGGATGAACTACCGTCGCGTTTGGTGGCGGGACCCGCTGGTTCTGCGTCCTGACCGGTAGCCGAAGGTGAGTCGTTGCTACTCACCACTTATGTAGTGGCTTCGCCCGTCTACAGGAACGGCAGTTTTGTGATTGTGGCCGGAGCACTGCCGTTCGGTCCCTCAACCTCAACGGTGAGATTGGCCTCGACGACATCTCGTTTGATCTGGGCCAGTCCGATGGTTCGGTTGAGTCGATGGCTGTGAACGACTGCGCTCAATGTGCCGACCTCTGTGCCCTGGTGGCGTACCGGAGTGCGGGCCGGCAGCGGCCAAGCGTTGGCTACCGCGTCGTCGGCCGTTGAATCACCACTGTCGGTGTCGGGCCCGATGAACAGGCCGACAAAAAGTCGCTCCGGGCCACCATTGGCCATGACCTTTTGCAGTGCCGCTTTTCCGATGTAGTCGGGTTCACAGTCGACGTCGACGAAACGGGTCATGCCGGCTTCGAAGGGGTTGGAGTCCGGCGTGGTGTCTCCACCCCACGACAACAGGCCGCTCTCGACCCGTTCAACATGGTTGGGGGCACCCGGGCCGATGTTGTACTTCTGCCCGGCCTCCACCACCTTGGCCCACAGCTCGTCGCCCCGCGAACCGTCTTGCAGGAACAGTTCAAATCCACCTTGCTTGCTCCAACCAGACCGGCAGAGCACCAGTGGGATACCGTCGAGGTCGGTCTCGGTGAACCAGAAGTACTTGAGCGATCTGGGATCCTCGCCGAAGAGGTCGACGATGAGATCCTCAGCCTTGGGTCCCTGGACGGCCAGCGGTGACACATCGGGCTCGGTCACTTCAACGTCGAAGCCCCGTTCGGCGGCAACCGCCCGGCACCACAACAACATGTCATTGTCGGCCAGCGAGAACCAGTATCGATCACCGGAAAGCTTCATCAGGACCGGGTCGTTGAGAATGCGGCCCTCGTGATCGCACATGGCAACGTATTTCCCCTGACCCTCGACCATGTTGGTCAGGTCACGAGCTGTGAGGTACTGGGCGCAGGCGTGAGCGTCCGGTCCGGCGATTTGAACCTGACGTTCGACCGAAACATCCCAGATAGCACAATCGTTGATCAGCCGGTCGTATTCGGCCTTGAGATTTCCGTACGACGTCGGCATGACCATCTTGTTGTAGATGCTGATGTCGCTAAGGCCGGCGTCAACGGTTGAACGGTAGAACGGCGAGGTCCGGATGCGAGGAGAGATCGTTATGCGGTTCACGGCGCACCACGGTACAGCATCTCTGTTGACAACGGCCAGGTACTGCCGACATCTAAACTTGGGGGATGAGTTGGATCGCCGGCGTACGAGCAAAGTGGTTCATGGACCTCGCACCGGCGGTCTACGGCGCGTTGATGCTCGCCTACCTGCTGGCCTGTTTGGAGGTGGTCGATCCTGAGCTCGGGGACTCTCTGCATTGGCCCGCCACAGCGGCGAAGTTGGCTACAGCCATCGCCGTTCCGTTGGCGCTTTGGCGAGTAGGGCGGGCTGTTGAGAACGAGCCTGGCCACAGAAATCTGTGGTGGAAGTTGGGCGTGGGGTGGGCGCTCCTTGGAACGTTCATCGTGCTGGCCGTCGTTCCCTTTGGCGAGGAGATTGCCAGAGCGTCGGCCAAGCCGACCGCGGTCAGAATCTGGCCCGGCACGGACATGGCGATCGAGCGCGGTCTGCTTGTGGCCGACGATCCGGCCTACAACCTCACCAGGATGGTCGCCACCGAACTCACGGCGGTCGTTGCTCTGGCCGTGCTCGCTTCTCTATGTGTTCGGGCCGCCAATCGGATTGACGCCGCCATGATGGCCGTGATGCCGATAGTGGTATTCATGACCCTGCTGCTGTATGCCATAGCGTCACCGGGCGCCTTCATCTGGGACTACGACCCTTTCATCGGTGACGTGGTTCTGGCTTCGGTGCTGGGTGAACTGATTTTCTTCATGGGTGCGTTCGATCCGGTGGGCGCTATTGCTTTGGTCATTGGTGCGTCGACGGTCAACGCAACGGCCCGGGTTCTGGAACGGCACCGCCCTCCAGTTGAGGTGGTCGAGGAGGCCGTCGCCGCCTGAACAGCGACCCCAAGATCTACAGCTAGCTTGTAGCCCATGAGCAACCTCAACGCAGAAGGCAGACACGTCGTTGTTCGATCGATCGAACGGGCCGATGAGACAGTGATTGACGCACTGGCCCCGATCGGCGCGGCGACGGTCCATGAGGCCATTGGTCGGAGGGGGTATCTGGGGCCGGATCTCAAACCCATCCAGACCGGTGCCATGATCGCCGGCTCAGCGGTAACGGTGTTGTCCCATCCTGGCGACAACATCATGATTCACGCCGCGATCGAGGTGTGCCGGCCGGGAGACGTGTTGGTGGTGACAACTACGGCTGCGTCAACCCACGGAATGTTCGGTGACCTGTTGGCCACGTCGCTGATGGCTCGGGGGGTACGAGGGCTGGTCATGGATGCAGCGGTACGGGACACCCACGACCTGCGGGCGATGGGTTTCCCCGTTTGGACCCGTCACGTCTCGTGTCAGGGCACGGTCAAGGCGACCCCCGGCTCGGTCAACGTGCCGGTTTCCATCGCCGGCAAGATCATCAACCCCGGAGATGTCATTTGTGCCGACGACGACGGGGTGGTTGTGGTCGGGCGCCAGGAGGCAGCGTGGGCACTTGAGAAGTCCCGGAATCGCCTGGCTGACGAAGAGGCGAAACGGGCTCTGTTCGCCAACGGCGAACTAGGACTGGACATGTACGGCTTGCGAGACAAACTGCTCGATTGGGGTGTGGAGTTCATCGACTAACTACAGTTGGCGCAATGAGCGAACCCGCAGTCCTGACCGAACAGCGTGACCGAGTCCTCGTCATCACCCTCAACCGGCCGGATGCCAGAAACGCCATCAACGGTGCGCTATCAAGCGGTCTGGTTGAAGCCATCGAACAGCTTGACGGCGATGACGGTTTGACCTCAGCAGTACTGACCGGCGCCGGTAAGGGCTTTTGCTCCGGGATGGACCTCAAGGCTTTCGCTGCCGGTGAGGACATCGGCCCCATGATGACGTTCATCCGTGAAGGGTCACAGAAACCTCTTATAGGCGCCATCGAGGGCTTCGCCATGGCCGGCGGACTCGAGTTGGCCTTGACCTGTGATCTTCTGGTCGCAGCCGAGGGCGCCCAGCTTGGCATACCCGAGGTCAAGGTCGGTCTGTTCGCCGCCGGGGGAGGATTGCAGCGTCTGCCGTCTCGGGTGGGGTTTGGCAAGGCCATGGAGATGGCTATTTCCGGAGACCCCATTTCGGCGGAAGAGGCGCATCAGTACGGCCTTGTGTCCCGCATCACTGCTGCCGGTGAAGCGCTGTCCGGAGCGATCGAGCTGGCCGAATCGGTGGCGGCCAACGCCCCGTTGTCGGTAAAGGCTTCGAAGCAGCTGATTTGGGCGGCCGTCAACCAATCGGAAGAAGCGTTCTGGGAAGCCCAGAAGCCCCACATGGCAACGGTTTTTGCCTCGGAGGACGCCAAGGAAGGGCCGGCGGCGTTCGCCCAGAAACGCAAGCCCAACTGGTCGGGGCGTTAGGGGCTGAGGACGCCAGCCCTAGACTTCACGGTCGTTGTCCCGTTGCGTGCCGACTTTCAGCTCGTTGAAGGGCACGCCGCGGTCTACTGATATGTCGCGGGGGAGTCCCAGGACTCGGTCACCGATGATGTTGCGCTGAATCTCGTCGGTTCCGCCGGCAATGGAGGCCGAGAACGAACCGATGGTTTGTTTGGCCTGCCATGACGCCGGCTCTGACGACTCGTAACCGCCACCGGGCCAGGCCTGCGATCCTGGCCCGGCCAGGTTCATCAGAATCTCCCGCATCCGCCACTGAATGACAGAGCCGAACAACTTTCCCAGCGACCCGCCGGGGCCCGGTGCTTTTCCGGCCTTCATCTCGGCTTTGGTTCGCATCGACAGGAGAGCCTTGGTGGTTTCCATGGCGTAGATCCGGGTGAGATCCTGGCGGACCACCGGATCGCCCAGACGGTCAGCCTGCTCAGCCACGCCTTTCAACAAATCGAAGTTGGGCTGTTGAATCGAGCCGGAGCCGAGACCGCCGATGGCGACTCGCTCATACATCAGCATGGCTGTGGCCTGGTTCCAACCGTTGTTCAGCTCACCCAGGAGGTTGTCGACCGGAATGTTGACATCGGTGAAGAACACCTCGTTGAATTCACGCCGCCCGTCGATTTGGTGGATGGGACGGATTTCAACGCCGGGGTGATCCATCGGGACGATAAACATTGAGATGCCGGCGTGCTTGACCGCCGCTGGATCTGTTCTGGCGATCAGAATGCCGTAGTCGCTCTGGTGAGCGCGGGTGGTCCAAACCTTCTGGCCGTTGATGATCCATTCGTCGCCGTCACGCTCGGCCCGTGTCTGAAGGCTGGCCACGTCGGACCCGGCCCCAGGCTCGGAGAACATCTGGCACCACAGCGTCCGACCGGCGATGCAGTCCGGCATGTAGCGGAGCTTCTGATCCTCGGTACCGAAGTCGTTCAGCATCGGCAGGCACATGCCGTGGCTGATGACGAAGCTGAACCCCATTGGAGGGAAGGCGGCTGCCTCCTCCTGGTAGGCCCGATCGTGGGCGGCTGAGAGTCCGGCCCCGCCGTACTCGGTGGCGTATCGGATTCCGGCCAGCCCGGCCTCCGAGCGCTTGATGTGGAAGTTCTTGCTGGCGGCCATGTCGGCACCGGCAACCGCGTTGTCGGCCAGGAAGCTCCTGACCTGGATTCGGAACTCCGTCAGTTCTTCCGCTGCGGCCACGCTCATATTCTCATCAGCTCCTGTCCCACGGCAATGTTGCCCATCTTGCAGAGCGTAGTGGCCGTCTAGGTAGGCGTACGAGTCCAACCATCTTTGAGAGCGACGTCATCGTGAGGTCCGGGCGTTAACGGCGAAGGGGCTCCCGAAGTACATCGGGAGCCCCTTCGACAGGGCATCCGGGAACGAAACCCGGGATGTCTTTCACCTGGTTGGTAATCCGCCAGTGGCGATGCAACCCTGGCCGAAGCCAGGTCCCGCTACATCAGGTTCGCCTTAGCGGCGGCGACGCCTCCGTTGGGCATCGATCTTGCGGGCGGACTTAACCACGGTGTTGAGACGCTGTCCGAGCTGTTCATGGCTCATCGGCGCATCGAGGTCAAGCTCCGGAGCGAGCGCTTCAAGAATTGCGCTGACGCTTACGCCCTGCTCGGCGGCAAAGCCGTGCCAGTGATCATGGGCGTCGTCGCTTACGTATGCATGTAGGGCCTTGCGGCCGTTCTCGTCAGACATTGATGAGCTACCTTTGTTCTCTCATTGCGGCGGATATCTGGCTCGGCTGAAAGCACCGAAGTAAACGGTTAACGTCTCTTGTCGAGGAGTCTCGACGGTATGCGGCGGTTTTCCATTTGCTGCCCACGCACAAGCCAGCTCATCGAACACTAGCGGCAGTCTGGTTGAATCTCAAGGCTCATGGCTGAAGAAATCAGCCCACTCCATCTGTTCCGTTGCATCTGTATCCACACACGTTGTCCACGCCTTAACCGGCTGCTTGCCGTCACTTTGGAATCACTGGAATCACTGGAATCAATGGAGTCAGTGTGAGAGTGGACAACGGTCTGGTGATCGAGTCGCATCCGGTGGTTCCGGTTTAGCCGTCACCAAAGCGGATTGACCCGCCACCGTCCAGCACCAACGTCTGACCGGTTATCCAGGACGCGGCGTCGCTGCACAAATAGCTGACTGCCTGAGCTATGTCGGTTGTTTCACCGAGTCGCTTCATCGGGTATTGCTCGGCCACCTGTTCTCCACGTTCACCTTCCCACAGGACGCGGGCGAAGTCGGTTTTGATTAGCCCTGGAAGGACGGCATTGACCCGAACCGCCGGTGCCAGTTCGGCTGCGAGCTGTTTGGTCTGGTAGACCAGGGCGGCTTTGGTCAGCCCGTACACGCCGAGCATGCGGCTCGGCCCGAGCGCCGCCACCGACGCCACGTTTATGACGACGCCTCCTCGTTCCGCCATGCTGTCACGCCAGAGGTGCTGGGTCCACATGAGCGGAGCGGTGACGTTCACCTGGATGGTCTTGTCCCAGCGGCCGACATCAACGTCGATCATTGGTCCGGCGTAGGGGTTGGCGGCGGCATTGTTGACAAGAATGTCCACCGGTCCGAGCTCGCTACGTGTCGCATCGACGACTTGGGCCACAGCATCGGGGTCGCCGACGTTGGCCGCCCGCCATCGGCAGGCCGGTCCGATTTCGGCCGCCGCCTCTTCCAAGCCCTCGGCCTTGCGGGACACGATCATCACCGATGCGCCGGCATCAACGAGCTGCGAGGCGATGCCCTTCCCGATTCCTTTTGATCCGCCGGTTACCAGCGCTACTTTGCCGTCCAGTCCTGAGTCCACCCCGCCAACAGTAGGTTGTCCGGGAAGCGGCCGCACGACGGTGCCCAAACCTCGCCGTATGGGACACCCTCGATGGCTCGACGGATCAGCTGTTGGCCAGAACCAAGAACATGGTCAACGTGGCCAGCAGTCCTACGACCAGCCATTCGATGCGGTATCGGGTAGTCCGTTCCTCGGCCAATATGGCCTCGGCGGCGCTGGTCCGTGTCCGAATGAGTATCAACTGCTGTTCGAGGGCGCTGAGGTGCAATTGCTTTTTGGCCGCCACGGCCCGTGATGACTGCAGTTCGGACACGACGTCGCCGTAGCGTTCCTGCAGATCGCGAAATACCGACTCGGTTTCAGTGAGTTGAGCTGCCAGTTGAGCCACCTCTGTGTCCGATGGCGTCTGTCCCGAGTCTTCCTCGGCCTCTGCGCTACTCGCCAAGGCCTCAGGGTCGGGTTCGATCGGGCTCAGACGCTCAAGGTGAGGTGAGGAGCGAAGTTGAGCCCGAGTGGCTCGCAGCTCGCCTGAATGCTCGGGCGCCACCGGTGAAATCAGTCGCTCTATTGCCAGCACCGAGCGATCGAGGGAATCCGGGTCTCTTGGCAGGTTGAAGTGGGCCCATTTGTTCCGGGTGTCGATTAGTTCGCCGATGATGCCACGCAGATCCGTATCGAAGTACTCGGCGAACACCGGCCCCCAGAAGCGGCGGAGAATGAGCAGCTGGAACAGGGGATCGGTATCTCCATGATCGTTTGATCGACCCAGCCGGTTGGCGGCGGCTTCGGTCCACGACTCTTCGTCTTCGAAATAGCCGGCCATTCTCTGATCAATGAACGGGCCCAATACCTCGGCCATCAGTTCGAAGCAGTCCGCCAACAACGCGTGACGGCTCAGACCGGATCTGTGATCTTCGCTGCCCTTGGAGCCGCCGGACACCGGTGTGGCCACCGGCTGCCGAAAATCAGCGCCGCCGCCCTGATCCGGGTCTCTATCCACACTGTCGGCTGTCATCGAAGGGTAGTCATTTGAATCAGGTGGACGTTGGGAGATCGACATGCTCGCTTTATGACTCGGCGTGGCCCACGCCTTGAGGCGCTGGTTGGGCCACCAGACCCGGACCGGTTGGTCTTTGTACCCGGCCCTCAGCCGGCCTGGTAGTTGTGCTTACTCAGCCACCAGACTCCATCGGACCGGGCGGCGGGATGCTGAGGCCTATAGGGCGGGTGACCTGCGACCCAGCTCTTGTGCCCGACGGGCCCAATGTCGCGAGACTCAACTCCTGTTCAAAGTTGCCGTTTATCAACATCAGTGAGTGAACAGCGACTATTAACCGGCCCGGCTGCCGGGCTCTTCTCCGGTCTTGTACTGGCGGTGGTCTGGGTGGCGGGCCTCAACTACCTCTACGAGCTGTCGGCCAACGACATCGTGCTGTTGCTGACAGCGGGCTGTATGGGCGCCGTAGGAGCGTCTCTGGCCACGTTGGTCATGACCGCAGCCGCTCGACGGGAGAAGCATCGCTTGGATGAAGCCGAGCATCTCGCCCGGCACGACCCTCTGACCGGTCTGACCAATCGGGCTGAGCTTTTCAACCAGTTGGAGACCTCGCTCACCTATGCGGCCGAGAACGATCTCGTACTGGGTGTGCTGTTTCTCGATCTTGATCGCTTCAAGACCATCAACGACTCTCTCGGCCACGAGGTTGGTGACGAGCTACTGAGGATTGTTGCCGACCGGCTGAAGTCGACGGTGCGCAATACCGACATTGTTGCTCGACTCGGTGGCGATGAGTTCGTAGTTCTCTGTCGCGGTCTGATGCTCAGCGACTCGGTTATCGCGTCGGCCAAACAGATTCTCAAAGCGTTCAAAGAACCGATTTCGCTCAATGGCAAGGCGCACCTGGTGTCGACCAGCATTGGCGTGGCCATCGCCGAGCCCGGCGATGGACGTGAGGCTGACAGCTTGGTCAGCGATGCCGACGCCGCCATGTATAGGGCCAAGCGGGCCAAGTCCGGTTTCGCCGTCTTCGATGAGGCTCACCGCCAGGAGGTTGCTGATCGACTTGATATCGAGCGAGCGCTGGTCCACGCCATCGAGTCCGGACAGATCGTGGTGTACTACCAACCGATCGTGGACGCCAATACCCACGTCCTGTACGGGTTCGAGGCGTTGGTTCGATGGCACCACCCCGAAAAGGGGATGATCCCCCCTGGCGAGTTCCTGACCATCGCCGAGGAGGCGGGCATGATGGCCCGCATCGGCGAGTTGGTGCTGAGGGAGTCATGTGCCCAGATGGCCGTCTGGAATCACGCCGCACCGGGCGCCAACCGAATCCGGGTCGGTGTCAACCTCTCCGAGCAGCAACTGACCGACGACTCGTTGCCTCGATTGGTGGCCGAGACGTTGGCCTGGTCCGGGGTCAGCCCCGATCAGTTGGTGCTTGAAATCACCGAGGATGTCATCGTCGAGCATCTCGACGGACTGACGATCCTTCGCCAACTTCGGGACCTGGGCATTTCCTTGTCGATTGATGACTTCGGTACCGGACAATCATCGTTGTCGTACGTGAAGCAGTTCGACATGGTGTCAACGCTGAAGATAGATCAGTCCTTTGTTCGAGACATGGAATCGGCCAACGCCGACCGAGCCATTATCGAAGCCGTAGTGGCCATGGCCACGGCACTGAAATTGAAGATCGTGGCCGAAGGGGTCGAATATTCCAGTCAGCTGGACGAATTGAGAGCATTGGGAGTGACCCTCATCCAGGGCTATCTCTTCGGCGCGCCAATGCCAGCCGATCAGATCGACCCACTGGTCATGTTCAGCAAGGAACCTCGACCGATGCCGTTCCTGACCAACGAGTCGCAAGGCGACAGCGCAAACGGCAGCGCAAACGGCAAGGTAAAGATGCCGAACGTCCCAGCACAGCTGATCAACGATCGCGCTCCAGTCGTTCCGGCCCAGCCCCCGAGGCAGCGTCGACCGCAGTTGTCGGATCCAGGTCCGACCCCCAGTGAGCATCAGCGGCCACAAACACCCGCCCTGTCGAGCCCGACTGCGCCCGCCTGGCCTGCTGCGGCCGCCCCGACATCGGCTGTGTCAGCGGCTCAAGCGACGCCGATGAACTCCCAGCCGGCCGTTCCTCCAGCCACCCATCAAGACCAGACGCAGGCGTTCACCCCATCGTTCGAACGTCAAACCGAGGC
>JAHDFR010000001.1:63568-66714 GCA_020628065.1 Acidimicrobiales bacterium | reverse complement strand
ACCACGGCGCCCGGCGGGCCTCAGGCTCACGTCGGTCCCGCTGGACAATCACAGCCACCACCGAACCCAGTAGCTGATCATCGACCCGTCGCACCTATTGCGCCGGAGCATCAGCAAGCTCGATCGCAGTCTGTCGCCGCTGGAGCACCATCTGGTTCACCGGCCGCAGAAGCTGATCAGCGACCGCAGTCGGGCGATGCCCCAGGTTCGTTGGCAGCTCAGCTCTTGGCCCGCGCTCCGGCCGGCGGCGGTGAGCAGCCCGGTTGATAGCCGGCGTGAGGCGGGTTGTCGACCGTCTGGAACCGGTCGTGGCCGGGCGTCGGTTTAGTCCACCGGTGGGGGAGCAACGAAGTCGATCAGCTCTTCGACGGCGCCGACCAGCGAAGGGTCGAGATCACGGAAAGAATTGACTCGGGAGAGGAATAACCTCCACAGCTCTCCGGTGGTGCCGCCGAAACCCAACTCGGTCAGGACGCCTGTCTTCCAGTCCGTACCGCGTTCGATCACCGGCCAAGCGGCTAGACCGACCACGGACGGTTTGATGGCCTGCCAGATGTCGACGAACTGATGTCCCCGAATGAGTACGAACTGTTGGGCTGCTTCAGCCGCCAGCATCGACTCTTTGGTTCGTTTGTCCTGGCGTAGGTGATCAAGCAGAATGCCGAGACGTCGATCAGGTCCGGGCCCGAAGTCATTGATGATTTCGGTCAGATCGTCGGCGCCGTGCATCGGCTCGACGACAACGCCTTCGACGCGAAGATCGTCGCCCCAGATTTTTTCCACCAACTCGGCGTCGTGCAATCCTTCGACCAGTATTCGGCTGGGGGAAGCCACCCTGGCCCGGTTGTCGGCCACGGCAACAGATCCTGAGGCCGTCATCGTGGGCTTTCGTTCTTCGGTCGGGGCTGGGGCCACCAACGACACCGTGTTGCCACCGACCGAGAACGCCCCGTCAGCGGGCGGAAAGTCGATCTCTCGACCATTGGCCTGACGGAGAGTCACCCGTTGCGGATTGAACCGCACGATTTGCCCGACGACGCCCGATGTGCGGTGTCGAACGGTCAGGCCCGGTGTGGCCGTCTGGGCGGGCCAGGCCTTCCTCGCCGGCCGGCTGCCCGGTTGGCGACCGCCTGGTTCGTCGATTGGGCCGCTGAGAATGCCGGACACGGAGCGAAACTCTAGCACGTCGCTTGTTGGACCAATGCCCGAGACGGCCTACTTGCTGGGGCCGGTAGCCTGAGGCCGTTGATTCTGCTCGATGTTGTTCGCTTACGGGTTTCGCGGCCCGATAGGGATCTGTTCAGCGACGTCACCTTCACGGTTTCGTCCGGCGACAAGATTGGTCTGGTCGGTATCAACGGCACAGGAAAGACCACCTTGCTTCGGGTGCTCACCGGAGAACAGGCCCCGGACGACGGGGAGGTTCGGCGGGGGAGAGGGGTCCGGGTCTCAGTGCTTGACCAAGCCGGAGATCTGCCCAACGGGACCGTCATCGAAGCGATGGGCGTTTCCGGTGAGGATCGCTGGGAGGCTGAAGCCGTTCTCGACAAGTTGGGAATGGGTGGCCACCTCTCCCGAAGCGTCGATTCGCTGTCCGGTGGCGAGGCCCGCCGGGTTGCTCTCGCCCGGGCACTTGTCCAACCGACCGATCTGCTGGTTCTCGACGAGCCGACGAATCATCTGGATCTCGATGCCATCGATTGGCTGGTTCAGCGCTTGACACAGAGTTCGATCGGATTGTTGCTTGTCACCCACGATCGACATCTGCTCGATGCGGTGACGTCTCGAATGATCGAACTCGACCGGGGTAGCGTCCACGTCCACAACGGCAACTACTCCGATTACCTCCAGGCCAAGTCGGATCGTGAGGAGGCGGCGGCCACGGCCGAGGCCGTACGGAAAAACCTGGCCCGATCCGAGTTGGCGTGGTTGCGTCGAGGAGCTCCGGCTCGAACCTCGAAACCGAAGGCCCACATCGAGCGAGCCCGACAGATTATCGACAGTCGACCCGAGGGTCCGGCTCGGGCCGGTCGACTTCATTTGGAGTTCCCGACGCCGCGTCTCGGCGACGTGGTGATTGAAGCTCACGGTCTTCGCTTGGAGACCCCCGACGGTCGGTTGCTGCTTGATGGGCTCGACCTGGCTCTGGATCCCCGTGAGCGCCTCGGCATCGTAGGGCCGAACGGTGTTGGTAAGACGACGTTGCTGAACGCCCTCGCCGGTGGCAGTGACCTGGCGTCAGGCCGGATCGTCACCGGATCCACCGTCGAGCTCGGCTACTACCGGCAGACGACCGACGAACTTGATCCCAACGCCCGGGTACGGGATGTGGTGGCCGGCCCTCACCGGCAGGCCGACTGGACCGATGCCCGCCTGCTTGAAGCGTTTTGGTTCGACACCGACGCCCAATGGGCCCAGGTCCACACGCTGTCCGGCGGCGAGCGTCGTCGCCTATTACTTCTTCAAGTGCTCGGTCGTCGGCCCAACGTGCTGTTTCTCGATGAGCCGACAAACGATCTGGACCTGGAGACCCTCCGGGCGCTGGAGGACTTCCTCGACGACTGGCCCGGAGCGGTGGTGGTCGTCAGCCACGATCGGGCGTTCCTGGAGCGAGTAGTGGCCGACGCCCTCGTGATCGACGGCAGAGGCTTCGCCGGTCGTTGGCCCGGCGGCTTCGGGGCATGGGACAGCCAACGTCGAGACAGCGGCGGTAAACGGGACAGTGTCCGTCGCTTGGACAGCGGCAACTCGACCACGGGGAACACCGGGGGCGGAGACGACTCAACGAAGCGAGGATCGGTCGACGCCGACCGAAACAGGACTCGATCATCCTCGGGCCGATCATCCAGCACCATTGGTCATCTCATGCGGGAGAACGAGAAAGCCATGCGACGCCTGGAAAAGAAGAAGGTCGATCTTGAATCGGAGCTGGCCGATGTCGGCGATGATCACATGCGTATGGCCGAGGTCGGAGTGCGCCTTGGCGACGTCTCAGCCGAGCTGGCGGCGCTGGAGGACGAATGGCTTGAGTTGGCCGAGGAACAGCAGAACCGATAAGACGGCGCTTGGCTACCGGGAGCCGACACACAGTACAATCTCGGCCTTGTCCGATGTGAACCAGTCCTCGTCTTCCAGCCGGTCTTCCA
>JAHDFR010000001.1:57820-63468 GCA_020628065.1 Acidimicrobiales bacterium | reverse complement strand
GTCTTCCAGCCGGTCTTCCAACCCGTCTTCCGGCCAGGCCTCCAACCTTTCTGTACGGGACGTGCCTCAGGTCCGAACCGAGGAGCAGCTTCGGCGACTCGACGGGATCAAGTGGTCGAAGTACGGCGATGACGTCTTGCCGGCATGGGTTGCGGATATGGACCTGGCACCGGCGGGACTGGTGACGGAGGCCATTCAGCGAGTTCTTGACCTAGGTGACTTCGGTTACAACCTGGCCGACGTTAATCGCTTGGCCGAGCTGTTCTCCCAGTGGCAGCAGCGTTATCACGGGTGGACCCCAAACGCCGGCGAGACATCGGTCTTTTGTGATGTACTGCACGCCATCGACATTGCGTTGTGGCTTCACACAAAGCCCGGCGATGGCGTGGTCCTGCTTACGCCGGTCTATCCGCCATTTATTGGAGCGGTGAATGGCGCCGGGCGCAGAATCGTATCGGTCCCCCTTAGCCGTCCCGATTGGGTACTGGATGCCGACCGACTGGCAGCCGCAGTGGACGAGAACACCAAGGTGCTGCTGCTCTGTCACCCCCACAATCCGACAGGGCGCAGCCTCACGCAAGCCGAGCGCGAGGCCATCGCCGAGGTGGTGTTGGCCAACGATCTACTGCTGATCAGCGATGAGGTGTGGGGCGACCTGCTTCATGATGTTGCCGACGGAACCGTCCGCCACGTCCCTATGGCCTCAATTGACGGTCTGGCACAGTCGACACTCACCGTCTCGTCGGCCTCGAAGTCGTTCAACCTTGCCGGCCTGCGGTGCGCAGTGGCTCATCTGGGTCACGTTGGGTTGAGGGCTCAATTCAACGAGCTGCCCAAACACTTCCTAGGAGCGGTTTCCACCCCGGGGGCTGCGGCCACCGCAGCCTGCTGGTCCGAAGGCCACAGCTGGCTGGCCGCTACCAGGTCGTACCTCACCGAGCGGCGAAACCAGACCATGTCGCTTGTCGCCGAGCAGCTACCGGACGTAACGATGACCTGCCCTGAAGCCACTTATCTGGCGTGGCTCGACATCTCGGACATGTTGTCTATCACCGGTGATTCGCCGGGAGAATGGTTCCTGTCGGAGGCCGGGGTTGCTCTTGGTGAAGGGACGGACTTCGGTCCTGAAGGGACGGGGTTTGTTCGACTGAACTTCGCCACCTCCCCGGCGATTCTTGAGGCGGTCATCGAGCGGATGGCGTCGGCCCTGAACCGTCACCGGAACGCGAACGACGTCATTCGGTAGGGGAAATGCGGCCGGCAACCAGGCGGGGCGGACTCCGCCGCGCCGGACGGTGTCCGATCTCATAGCCAACCGGCCCCAGCTAGGACCGGCGAGCGGTTAACCTAGAGTGGCGTGGGACGACGGTCGAGTGACGTCATCGATCGGGAGGCGGCGCCTACCGAGGCGACGGCAAACGATGCTGCCCGTCGCAATTTGGCGTCTCTTGCCGGAATCGGCTTCCTGGCTTCGCTTCTCGTGGTTGTCGGAGGCACTCTCGCCGGCGCGGCCGAACCCAGCGGATCAACGCTGTGGTGGTCGGTCCCGGCTGTTCCCGTGCAGCCGTCGCTGGGTCTGCTACCGGCTCTGTTCGCGTACTACGGCGGTTTGATCGTGCTGGTACGAGCATGGCTTCTCCTTCGTCGCTATCACCAGCGGAGTCCTTTGACGTTGGGCGCGGTGGCGGTTGTCATCGTCATGTGGGCGGTACCCATGCTGCTCGGTCCTCCGCTTGGTAGCAGGGACGTGTACGCCTACGCCGCCCAGGGTCGCATGGCCGAGCAGGGCCTTGATGTCTACGAGCAAGGTCCGGCGGATCTCGGGACCGATCCGGTTCTCGACGCCGTCGATCCCCTGTACCTGGACGCACCGGTGGTCTACGGCCCGGTGTTCGTCTCGATGGCCTCCCGGGCCTCGGCGGTCGCCGGCGGCCAGCTGGTGACCGCGGTGTATTTGTTCAGGGCCATGGCCGTGCTGGGTCTCCTGGCGGCATCGATTGGCGTCTGGGATCTGGCCCGCAGCCTTGGCCGAGACCCGGTGGACGCCGTTATCTTGGCCATTGCCAACCCGCTGGTATTGTTTCACCTTGTTGCCGGGGCCCACAACGAGGCAATCATGCTCGGCTTTCTGGTCAGCGGGGTTGCGTTGGGACGGCGCTCGGAGATGCGCCCTGTCGGCATCGCACTGTGTGCCTTCGCCGCCGCGGTGAAACTCCCTGCCATCTTGGCCGTGGCGTTCCTGGCCTGGCCGTGGGCGGTGCAGGCCACAAGTTGGTTCACCCGGATGGGTCGCTTGGCGCTGTGTGGGATCGAAGCGCTGGCCGTCATCGCCCTCACCGGTCGGTTAACCGGTTGGGGGTGGGGTTGGGTTAACGCCGTCGCTTCCAATCAGCCGGTCGATGCGTACCTCAGTGTCACCCGAGTGCTCGGTGGGATCATCTCGTTGGCCACCGGGCTGAATTCCGAGGTCGTACTTCAAGGTGCCAGGATGTCCGGGCTTGTCCTGGCCGGTGCGGTGACCATGATGCTGCTGTTTCGTCGGCACGAGACCTGGCCGACGGCGCTTGGTTGGAGTTTGGTGTTGTGGGCGCTGCTGCACCCCACAACGCAGCCTTGGTACCTCACGTGGGGTCTGCTGTTCCTGGCGGCCGCCACTGCAGGCGAACGAAATCGGGTTTTCCTGTCCGGTTGCGCTCTGGCCCTGTTCGCTGTTCTACCTATCGGCCCGCACCTTGGATTCGTGGTTCTAGACGCCAACGGCATCGAACAGATCGCCATTGGTTGTCTTGCACTGGCGGTGCTCACCTTCAGCCCCGGCCGTACGGTCAGCCCACGGTTTCGAACTGATCTTGCCGCCGACACGCTCACGATCCTTGTGCCCACGCGGTCCGAGGCGGGCAATGTTCGTCCGTTCTTGGATTCGGCCGGGGCAGCCGTCTCGACTCATCACGGATGGGGAAGGCGAGCAATCCAGATTCTGTTTGTGGACGACAGCGATGACTCGACGCCACAAGTGATCGAGGCGCAGCGGACACGGATGTGGAGCGGGCTGCCGTCCTCGACCAACGTCACCGTCGAGCTGCTGCACCGATTGCCGGATCAGCGTTGGGGCGGGCTGGGCGGAGCGGTGGTGGATGGCATGGCCATGGCTGCCGGGTCGGTCGTGGTGGTGATGGACGGAGACCTTCAACATCCAGCCGACCGAATATCGGATCTGGTGGCTGTGCTCGATGGCGGCCCGGAGTCTGTTTCCATCGCCAGCCGTCGTATCGCCGGTGGCAACGATGGGGACGGCTTAACGTTGCCGCGACGGGCGCTGTCGTTGGCCTGCTCAAGTGCTGCTCGCCTGTTGTTCCCGGTTCGACTTGGGCGGGTGAGTGACCCCCTGTCCGGCTTCTTCGCGGTCGATCTTCGTCGAATCGACCTCAACCGACTCAGGCCCGACGGTTTCAAGATCCTCGTCGAGCTGTTGGCCACCCACCCTGAGCTTCATGCCAAGGAGGTGCCGTTCACCTTCGCCGGCCGTCTCCAGGGGCTGTCCAAAGCGTCATTCTCCGAGGGACTGCGTTTCACCGGCCATCTGATCGATGTCCGCATTCGCCAACTCAAGCCCTGGGCCGGAGCCTTCGTCGGCGAGCTTGGGCCGAAGCAGCCCCAACCACAGCCAGCAAGAAACGGGTAGAAACGCTACCACCGCGGTTCTGATCAGAAGAGCGGATGAGGCCAGCGGCTGTGTTACTCCTGCCGGGCCGAACGCAGCCAGAACGACTCCGGTGATGAGACAGGCCGCGGCGGTCAGCCCGGCAGGGGTGGCCCGCATCCAGTTGCTGGAGGCCTCGGAGTGGCTGTCGGTTGCGGCCGCTATCGCCGCCCAAGGGGTGAGCCACAGCATGAATTGGGGCGAAAACAGTGCGGCGGTAGCCAATACGGTGGCGAGAGTTCCAAGCAACGCCGCCGAGGTGGCCCCGGCCGCCCGCTTTGAAGCAGAGGTCGTTGTTTCGCCTGAGGTCAATTGTGCAGCCGGCCTGGACCGTCGGCTCAGTGCCATTAAAACGCCGAGGGCGGCCACGGTGCCGAGGGTTGACACCGCCGGCCGGATCCGCCCCACTCGGTAGGCGTTGAGTTCCAACTCCGCCTGTACCGGGTTGCCCTCAACGGCACCCGCCAGCGATGTAATCAGACCGCCGGTTGACTCCACGTGCCATGCCGAAGCCCCTCGCAGGGATAGAACCTGGCTGACCGGCTCGAGGCCGACGTCGGCCCAAAGCAGCCACAGCCCAACAGCAATCAGTCCGGAACCGACGGCGGCGGACGCCGCTGTTCGTCGACCCAGCACCCAAAGAGGAACAATCAACAGTGCGGGCCATAGTTTGATCGCCGCCCCGGTGGCGACAGCGGCACCGGCAACAAGTTGACGCCAGGGCCTCGAGGGTTGGCCGCTGTTGGGTCCGAATGCAGCGACCATGGCGACGACGGCCAATGTGGTGGTCAAGATGTCCAGCCGCAGAAGACCCATGGGCACCAACGGCAGGCCGGCCAACAGATAGGTGTTGGCCGCTCGTCGGCCGAAGCTTCGGCCCAGCATCCAGGCGGTGAAAAGGTCGCAGACCAACATGGCCATCACCAACACCCGATGAGTCCCTACTCGGGCTTGGTCGGACAGGCCCTGACCGGCTGAGGTGGCCAGTTCGAATACCACCACGCTCCCCGGCGGGTACTCGACCGGAGTTTCGGTCCACGGTCGCTCCTCCGAAACGGCGATCTCGGTGAAACGCTCTACGTCCCAACCGTCCAACTCGACCACCTCATCGGTCCACGGCCCCAGCACCAACACGGCGGCGGCCAGGATGCGGGCGATGACAGCCACCATCGCCAGGGCGTGCAAACCGGCGGGGGCGCTGCGAGTCGAACGCCACTCTCCGAAATTCACCTTGAAATCACCTCGGTCGGTATCCTGATCATATGTCCTCAAACGACGAGCAGACCGTTGACCAGGCTACTCAGGGCGACCCTGCCGCCCCCTTGCAGGTAACCGGGGAGGCATTGACCACCGTGCTCGATGTTCGGGCAGCGGAGGACGATCCGGCTAACACGGCGTTGCGGGTTGCCATCACCGGCTCCAACATGACCGACTTCGTGTATCAGCTCGACTTGGTGCCGGTGTCGGAGAAAGCTGACGACGACTTGGTCTACACCCAGGGAGAACACGGCGAGCTCACGGTTATCGTGCCGGCCGACTCTGTGGCCAACATGACCGGAGCCGTTCTCGATTTGGCCTCTGTCGGTAACGGCGGTCTGGTAATCAAGAACCCCAATCCGCCGGACCCGCTGGCCGGATTGGATCTCAATCTTGAAGGTGAGCTACCGCAGAAGGTTCAGGCCGTCCTCGATCAGGCGATCAATCCCGCCCTTGCCTCACATGGTGGCTACGCCACCCTCGTCGGACTCGAAGACAACAAGGCTGTTGTCACCATGGGTGGCGGCTGTCAGGGCTGTGCGGCCAGCGCCATGACACTTCGTGATGGCATCAAGACAATGCTCATGGCAGCCCTGCCGGAGATAACCGATGTTATCGATGCCACCGACCACGCCGCCGGTGAGAATCCCTTCTACACCGAGGCACCGGCCTAGGTCACAGCCGCTGGGCT
>JAHDFR010000001.1:0-57720 GCA_020628065.1 Acidimicrobiales bacterium | reverse complement strand
ACCGGTCGGCTCTCGCCACGGCCGCTACGGTTGGACGGGGTCTGGGCAAGCAAATTCGGTTCCGTCCGCAGCTGGGCCCTCCGCCACGGCGTCAGCGGACGCTTCATGTTCGTCCAGCACGGCCGCCAGTTCATTGGAGCGAACGGCCCAGCCACGCTCCGAGGTCCTGGACGAGGCAAAGATCATTCCGATTGTTCGCCCGTTTGGAGCCAGAACCGGCGCCCCGGAGTCACCGGGATCAATGTCGGCCATCAGCTCAACCGCCGCCCTTCGACCCTCCCCGTCCAAGGTGGTGTTGACAAGTCGTAGCACCTCGGCAGGCTTTGTCACCGGGCCGTCAGCGTCGGCATAGGTCTCCACCGTCACAGGATCACCGACCAAGGGTTCCCCGAGAGAGAACGGCTCCCAGGCGAGCTCAAGCGGCGCCGCCGGTCGGATCAGTGCAATGTCCTTGCCGGGATCGGCTGCTTCAAGCAACGCTCCGACTGTCGTTTCCCGACCGGCTGAGTCGGTGTACCGCAACGTCACCGCCTTGGCACCCTCCACCGAGTGCGCCGCCGTTATAGCCAGCTGCGGCCCAACCGCCATGGCGGTCGCTCGCTGGCGGCCCAGACCGACGCACGGTTCGATCTCGACTCGTATGAGCGTTCCTGGCGCAACCGGAGAGGTTTCCAGTAGTTGAGCAGCGGCTGCACCAGTAGGTAACGACGGTCGGGAGCTTAGCTCGGTGTCGCCCGGGATTTCGGCGTTGGAGATGACGGTGGTGGAGATGACAAGCTCATCGTCGGGCAGCGCGTTGGGTCGGTCGTTACTGCCGCAGGCTCCGGCCAGAAGCGTCATGGCCAATACCAACCTGACCGATCTTGACAGCGGCGGCCGCTGCGTTGGCCGGCCGACTGGTTCGACGCCTGGTGTGTTCATGCGGCCCGCTTCATCTCAAGATGGAGAGTACAGGACCGTCGGTTGGACTCCGCCATAGCCGGGCGGCCGTGGGCGAAGCCGAACGGCCGGCGAGCCATATGATGCTTAGGACCAACGTCTACTAGTTCAGATCACGAGCAGAGAGGACGAGCCGGTGACCAAGCCGACACTTCACATCGATCGAGCCATTCCCGACATCAACGAGGTCGTTCAGGGCGCCATGGTCGTGGTTGGGCCAGACCCGGAGGCACTAGCCGAAGCAGACTTCGCTCTGGTGGGCGGAGCGGTATGGGACGCCGACCGCTTCGATCTCGCCCCGAACCTGAGACAGCTGGCCCGAACCGGGATAGGCGTCGATTCGGTCGACTTGGCCGAGGCCACCAGACGCCGGGTGCTGGTCACCAATACCCCCGATGGGCCTACTACATCGACCGCTGAGCATGCGGTCGCCCTGCTGTTCTCGGTGGCCAAAGGTCTGCCGATACGGCAGGAAGAACTTCGCAGGGCCCAAGGTGGATACGGCGAACACACCACTGGTGTTGAGCTACAGGGAATGACCATCGGCCTGCTGGGTTTTGGTCGCATCGCTCGACATATGGCACAGATATGTGGCGGTATCGGTATGGAAGTGTTGTCGCACGACCCCTACGTCTCCGGACAGGTCGATGACGGTACCCGTTTCGTCGACTTCGAGTCGCTACTGGCCGAGTCCGATGTCTTGTCGCTGCACGCTCCGTTGACGACGGAAACCGAGAAACTGTTCGACTCTGCGGTGTTCGGCCGATGCCGTGAGGGCGTACTGTTCATCAATGCCGCCCGCGGTGGCCTGGTTGACCACGACGCTCTGGTCGCCGCGCTGGACTCCGGCCGGGTGGCCGCCGCCGGACTTGATGTCACCGAGCCCGAACCGTTGCCGGCGGACCACACGTTGTTGCATCGCCACAACGTGGTGGTGACGCCGCATATTGCTTCCAACACAACCGTAGGTCGGCGACGGATGTTGGACATGGCATGGCAACAGATCAGCCAGGGAGCGGCCGGCGAACGGCCGACGCATCTGGTCAATGAAGACGTCTGGCCCTTGAATGGCTAGCCGGAACGGCTAATGGTGCTTGGAGCGGGTCTCAGGTCTGCGACGTTGAGAGAAAGCAGATTGACAACGGAGGGACGGTGATGGCTATCGATTGCTCATACCCGTGCGATGCAATGTCGTCGGTCTCCCATGTCCCTCCGGCAACCCCGCTGCCCCAGTAGTCGGTTGCGTCGCTGTTGGCCAGCTCGACCCACTGTCCCGTCCGAGGGACACCAATGCGGTAGTCGTGGCGCGGTACCGGGGTGAAGTTGCAGATGACGACAATATCTTCAGGCGGCGCGGCGACAGCAGATGTCGCAGCATCGATGCCGTCACCTCCGTCACACCCGGATGACCGGGCGAAGGCCAGAACGCTGTTGTCGTTGTCGTCCATGACGATCCAGCGGAAGCCCTCGGGGTTTCGATCGAGGCGGTGGAGGGCCGGTTGGCTGCGATACAGGTCGTTCAACGTCTTAACCCAACGCATCATGCCGGCGTGCGAGTCGTGCTGGAGCAAGCCCCAGTCGAGCTCTTGGTCGTGGCGCCACTCGTCCCTGGCGGCAAACTCAGCCCCCATGAACAGCAGCTTCTTTCCTGGTAGGGCGTACTGGTAGCCGAGTAGCAAGCGAAGCCCGGCGAACTGCTGCCATGAGTCGCCCGGCTGCTTTGACAGCAACGATCCTTTGCCGTGGGCTACTTCGTCATGCGACAGCGGCAGCACGTAGTTCTCGTCGTAGGCGTAGACCATCCTGAAGGTGAGATCGTGGTGATGCCAGCGGCGGTGAACCGAGTCGCGCTCGACGTAGCGCAACGTGTCGTTCATCCAACCCATGTCCCACTTGTAACCGAATCCCAGGCCACCGAAATCGGTTGGTGTTGTGACGCCGGGCCATGCTGTTGACTCTTCGGCCATGACCATGATGTCGTCGAATTCGGCGTACAGGCTCCGGTTGAGATCCTGCAGCAGGGTGGCGGCACCGATGTTTTCGTGACCTCCGTAGTGATTTGGGATCCACTCACCGTCGGGCCTTGAGTAGTTGCGGTACAACATCGAAGCGACCCCGTCGACCCGCAGGCCGTCGGCGTGAAACTTCTCAACCCAGTAGCGGGCGCTGGACAGTAGATAGCTGCGAACCTCGTGCCGGTCGTAGTTGAAGATTGCGCTTGTCCAGTCCGGATGGAATCCCAGACGCGGGTCGGCGTGCTCGTACAGGTGGGTTCCGTCAAACCCGGCCAGACCGTGCTTGTCGACCGGGAAGTGACTGGGTACCCAGTCCAAGATGACGCCGTAGCCGCGCTTGTGAAGCACGTCGATCAGATACATGAGGTCTTCGGGGCGGCCGTAGCGCGCCGTGGGGGCGAAGTACGAAAGTAGCTGATAGCCCCAGGAGCCGTAGAAGGGATGTTCCATCACCGGCATCAGCTCGACATGGGTAAACCCGGTGGCGTCGAGGTGGTCGGCCAGCTGATGGGCCAGAGCCCGGTAGCCGCCCGGCTCATATCTCCATGACCCGAGATGGACCTCATAGATGGAGATCGGCCCGTCCATACGGTTGCGGTCTCGGCGCGATTCCATCCAGGTGGAGTCGGACCATTGATACTCTCCGGACCAGATCTTCGAGGCTGTTCGTGGTGGCTCCTCGGTGGCGAAGGCCATCGGGTCGGCCTTTTCGATCGGCGGGCCGAATGCCGGGGTGATCCGGTACTTGTAGGTGTCCCCGGGCCTGGCTTCGGGCGCCCAACCGTGCCAGATGCCGGCGTCGGAGGGGCTCATGGGGTGGAGGCCGCCTTTCCAACCGTTGAAGTCGCCGATGACGTCCACGGCTGCAGCGTTCGGTGCCCAGACCCGAAAGTGGCACCCATCCGGCCCGACATGAGCGCCAAGGAATCGGTAGACGGAGTCGTGGCAACCGTTTCCAAACCGGTTGAGATCGTCCTGGGTTGGGCCGGTCGCCTGGTGAGTCCCCGCTACATCCGAGGTGATACTGATGGCGTCGTCGGTGCTTGCGTCATCGGTCTGTGTGATGGTCATCGTAGGTTCACCCTGCCGGTCGTCCTTGTAGGGGTAGTTGCGCGCCCGCCCGTTCAATCGGCGGGGTGGGGCGTGGACGGTTCCTGTCGGTCGGCTCGGGTCGGCTCTTTACCGTCCAGTGCCGGATTCGGCGGTGGACGGACTCGGTGCGATGGCTGCTACAGGTCGCCGTCGGCGTCGATTTGAGATTCGCCCTCAATCGCCACCGACCAGTCGTCGTCGATTCTTCGGAGCAGAACCATCGCCCACGGCTGAACGAGCCACTCGTCGGACTTCTCGACTTTGCTGCCACGGGCCGGGTCGGAGGCGGTGTCGACTTCTACCAGCCACTCAACGCCTCCAAGGTGCTCGGGGACTCGAAAGGCCGTCTCGGCCGGGGTGGGGTTGCAGAGCACAAGGAAGCTGTCGTCGACGATTCGCTGCCCTCTGGTACCAGTCGAGGTGATGGCTTGGCCGTTGAGGAAGACCGCAAGCGCCAACTGGCCGCTATCGGCCCACTTCGGCTCGGTCATGTGTTGCCCGCTTGGCCCGAACCATTCGATGTCCTCGATGTCGTTTGACCAGATTGGCCGCCCCTCAAACCACCGCCGGCGGCGTAGCACCGGGTGGTGATGGCGAAGCCTGATCAGTCTGCGGGTGAAGGCCAGGAAGCTCTCGTCGACCTTGGCCCAGTCGTACCACGAGACTTCGTTGTCCTGACAGTAGGTGTTGTTGTTGCCACCTTTTGTCCTGCCGATCTCGTCGCCTCCCAGCAGCATCGGTACGCCCTGGGAGAGCATCAGGGTGGTCATGAGTGAGCGACGCCGGGTGTTTCGGACGTCAAGGACGTCAGCCGAATCGGTTGGGCCCTCAACACCGGAGTTCCAGGAACGGTTGTGTGAGTCGCCGTCGCGATTCTCCTCCCCGTTGGCCTCATTGTGCTTGTCGTTGTACGACACCAGATCGGTGAGCGTGAAGCCGTCATGGGCGGTGATGAAGTTGATGCTGGCCGACGGTCGTCGACCCGACCATCCGTACAGGTCCGAGCTTCCGCTGAGACGAGTGGCGAACTTACCTCTGGTGGTGTCGGTACCTCGCCAATAGTCCCGCATGTCGTCGCGGTACTTGCCGTTCCACTCGGACCACAATGGCGGAAAGTTGCCGACTTGATAGCCACCCAGCCCGACGTCCCACGGTTCGGCGATGAGCTTCACCTGATTGACCACCGGATCCTGGTGGATCAGGTCGAAGAACGACGACAGTCGATCAACTTCGTGCAGGCCTCTGGCCAGGGCGGCGGCCAAGTCAAACCGGAAGCCGTCGACCCGCATGTCCAGAATCCAGTAGCGAAGACTGTCCATCATCATTTGCAGCGTCTGGGAGTGACGCATGTTCAGGCTGTTGCCGGTGCCGCTGAAGTCCACGTAGTAGCGGGGGTTGTCGGGTGACAGCCGGTAGTAGGCCGGATTGTCGAACCCTTTGAACGTCAATGTGGGTCCGAGATGGTTGCCCTCGGCGGTGTGGTTGTACACCACGTCGAGAATGACCTCGATGCCTTCGGCGTGGAACGCCTTGACCATCGATTTGAATTCTCGTACCTGGCCACCGCCGTCGCCCACCGATGAGTAGGCGCCGTGGGGGGCGAAGAACCCGAGGGTGTTGTATCCCCAGTAGTTGGTCAGGCCTCGCTCGAAGGTGCCGTGCTCCGACAAGAAGTGGTGCACCGGTAGCAGTTCAACCGCCGTGACTCCAAGTTGGATCAGGTGGTCCAGGATGGGCTCCGACACCATGGCGGCGTAGGTGCCCCGGATCTCGGGTGGAACGTCGGGGTGGGTATAGGTGAGCCCTTTGACGTGGGTTTCGTAGATGACGGTGCCATGCAACGGGGTGCCGGGTTTGGTGTCGTCCCCCCAGTCGAATGTGGGATCGATGACCACGGATCTCGGCATGCTGGGGGCGCTGTCGACCTGGCTGATCTCGGTGGGCTTGGCTTGAAGGTGGCCGTAGACGTCCGGGCCCCAGGCGATGTCGCCGGAAATGGCTTTGGCGTACGGGTCCATCAGCAGCTTCTGCGAGTTGCACAGCAAGCCACGGCCGGGGTCCCAGGGGCCGTGAACCCGGTAGCCGTATTGCTGGCCGGGTCCGACTCCGTCCACGTAGCCATGATGGACAAATGCCGTCACTTCCGGCAGCCGGTACCGGGTCTCTTTGCCGTTGGCGTCGAACAGGCAGACCTCTACGTAATCGGCCGGTTCGGAGTACACAGCGAAGTTGGTGCCGTTTCCGTCCCAGTGAGCCCCCAAGGGGTACATATGACCGCGCCAAATGGACTGATCGGAAACCATCATCCGATCGTAGTCAACTCGAATGGGCGGGCAGTGACAGCTAAAGCTTTAACCTGGTTGGCGTACCGTCGGCGTCGGCTCAGTTGACCAGTGACCGGATGGTCTCGGCCACACCAGCTCCGTCAAGCCCGAGACCGGCCAGGATCTGATCCGGCTTTGCCTGGGGAATGTAGCTGGTCGGGATGCCCAACACCCGAAAGCGGGGTTCGCTCAGTCCACCGTCGGCCACGCATGCTTTGACGGCGTTGACGATGCCGGTTCCGGCGCCACCGTCCGACAGCCCGTCCTCGATGGTGACCACGATGTCGTGTCGGGCGGCGTCGGCTGCCAGCTTCGGGTCAACCGGCTGTACCACACGTGCGTCCCACACGCTGGCTTCAATTCCAGCGGCGGCCAGAATGTCGGCTGCGTCGGTGGCCGAGGTCAACATCTTGCCAACGCCGATCAGGCAGACCGATGGGGTGTTGGTGCCGCCAGTGGCTGAACGAACCTGACGGGCGTTGAGGCCGTAGCCGATGTCGTCCGGACCGACCGATGGGGCCGGGGTCTTTGGCCACCGGATACCGACAGGGCCGGTGGTGATATCGATGGCATCGGTCAGCATCTGCTGAAGTTCCTGATAGGAGGATGGGGCAAAGATGGTCATTCCCGCCACCTTGCGCATCAGAACCATATCGAGGATGCCATGGTGGGATGGTCCGTCGTCACCGGTGATTCCAGCCCGATCAAGGCAGAAAATGACCGGTTGGCGATGCAGGCCGACATCCAGGTTCATCTGGTCGAACGCCCTGCTGAGGAACGTGGAATAGAGCGCCACCACCGGTCGGAGGCCGCCCATGGCCATACCGGCTGCCGCTGTCACGGCGTGCTGCTCGGCGATGCCGACATCGATGAGACGATCGCCGAACCGTTCGCCGAACGGCAACAGGCCGGTTGAGTCCGGCATGGCGGCGGTAATGGCCACCAGGTTGGGGTTCTGTTCTCCCAGCTTGATCATCGTCTCACTGAACGCAGCGGTGTAGCTTCCCGGCTTCACCGCTCCGATGTCGTGCATGTTCTTGATGGGGTCGTTCTCGGCGGGACCGTAGCCCCGACCTTTCCGGGTTTCCACGTGGACAACCACGGGACCTGGGAAATCACCGGCATTGCTCAGTGCCGTCTCGAGCTCGGCGATGTCGTGACCGTCGAAGGGGCCCATGTAGCGAACGCCGAGTGGTTCGAAGAAGGCATGAGGCTCGAACGCCTCTCGGATGGCGGCCTTCCAAGCGCGAATTCCTCGCTCGGACAATCGGCCCACCACCGGTAGGTCGGAGGTGAACTCCTCGAACAGCCGCTGTCTCTTCATGTACACCGGGTTCGAGCGAATTTTGATCAGGCTGTCCGACAACAACGAGACCGTCGGTGCGTAGGAGCGACCGTTGTCGTTGAGGACGATAGTCACGTTGGCATTGTCGTGACCGAGATTGTTCAAGCCCTCGAAGGCCATGCCGCCGGTCATCGAGCCGTCACCGATGACGGCAACGATGCGACGCTGCGATTCAGGGTCCGTCGTCCGGTCGGCGATGGCCAAACCGTGGGCGTAGGCCAGTGCGGTGGAGGCGTGACTGTTCTCGATCCAGTCGTGGTCGGACTCGTCGCGGCTCGGGTACCCGGATAGACCGTCGGAGGTCCGTAGGCTGTCGAACTCTCCGGTGCGTCCGGTCAGAATCTTGTGTACGTATGCCTGGTGTCCGGTGTCGAACAGGATGACGTCCTCGGGTGAGTTGAGCACCCTGTGCATGGCCACGGTCAGTTCGACAATCCCCAGATTTGAGCCGAGGTGGCCGCCGGCCTTGCTCTGGTTGACTTTGTCGACGATGAACTCCCGAATCTCCTGACACAAGCGGTCCAGCTGACCGAGGTCGAGCGCCTTGAGGTCGGCCGGGCTTGAGATGGTTGCCAGCAGGTCGGTCTGTTCTTTCATTGTTACTCCGATGACGTCAACCGGTGATCAGGCAACCGGTTATGGCAACCGGCTAGGTGGCAACCGGTATTGAAGACGGAACGTTCACGTTCGTGAGTCCACCCATCTACGGTAGCGTTCCGAACTACGCCTGGTGAACCGCGGCGGATCATCTTGAGGGTGTGAGTTCGGCCACATCACGACCTCGGTGGGATCGACGTTCTCCCAGCCCAGGTGCGAACAGCTAGAATCCGTTCATGTCCGAATCGTCTGAATCCAGCCCGACACTCCTCGAACAGCCGCTCGTGGAGCGAGTTCTGGAGCAGGCGCTGGGGCGGGGGGCCGGCTTTGCCGAGGTCTTTGCCGAGGACACCCGTAGGAGTTCCGCCGTCCTCGACGACGGGCGTATCGAGACACTGTCGTCCGATCACGATCGTGGGGTGGGAATCCGGGTGGTAAACGGTGAGTCCACCGGTTTCGCCCACACATCGAACTTGACCGAAGGCGGCTTGTTGGCCGCTGCCCGCTCGGCCGCCGACGCCGCCGGCTCGGGCAGCGGACCGGCCCGCTCCGACACCCAATCCGATGGCCGAGCCGGATCCGGTCGGGAATCGACCATGACGATCGACCCGGCCGACATCGACAAAGCGGTTAAGGTTCGGCTTCTTCAACAGGCCGACGAGGCCGCCCGGGCCACCGGCCCCGGCACCGGGGGAGCGGTGACACAGGTCAGCGCCACCTACGGCGACGCCCGTCGCCGAATTCTTGTGGCCAACTCCGATGGGGTCTACGCCACTGACGACCAGGCTCGGACCCGGTTTTCGGTCAGCTGCGTGGCCTCGGGCGACACCGGTCTTCAGACCGGTTATGAAACCATCGGCCTCTCGGTCGGATTTGAACTCTTCGATCGCTACGACGTCGAAGAATTGGCGCGAAAAGCGGCCAACCGGGCGCTGCTCAAACTCGAAGCCCGACCTGCTCCCGCCGGAACCCTGCCGGTTGTGATCGGCCCCGGCTCCGGAGGCGTATTGTTCCACGAGGCGTGCGGGCACGGCCTGGAGGCCGATCTTGTCCGCAAGGGAGCGTCGGTGTTCGCCGATCGGGTAGGTGAGCAGGTGGCCTCACCACTGGTCTCCATCATCGATGACGGCACCATGAACGAGCAGTGGGGACACTTCGCCATCGACGATGAGGGCCAACCGGCGGCCAGCAACGTGCTCATCCAAGACGGCGTTCTTGTCGACTACATGTGGGACGGTCTTCGAGCCCGGGCCGAGGGCCGACCCAGCAGCGGGAACGGTCGGCGCCAGAGCTATCGGCACCTCCCGATGGTGCGGATGACCAACACCTATCTGGCCGGGGGCGACAGCGATCCCGACGACATCATCGCCGATGTGGACAACGGGGTGTACGTGGCCAAGCTCGGTGGAGGCCAGGTGAACACCGCGTCGGGAGATTTTGTGTTCGGAATGGTCGAGGCCTACCTGATTGAGGGCGGGAAGCTGACCGCCCCTCTGCGTGATGGGCAGCTGATCGGCAATGGGCCGAAGGCTCTGGTGGATATCGAAGCCGTCGGTAACGACTTCGCCCTCGGTTCGCCGGGCACGTGCGGCAAGGACGGCCAGGGCGTGCCGGTTGGTTTCGGTGTACCCACCCTTCGGGTGAAGGAGCTGACGGTCGGCGGTACGGCTTCATGACCCCCGACGATCTTTTGGAGCTGGCCCGTTCCATCACCTCACAAGCGAATGACAACGAGCAAATGGAGGTGGCCTGCTCGCACGGTCGCTCCACCTCGGTCAAGGTGTACCAAGGTGAGGTTGAGTCCTTCACCTCGGCCGAGTCGTTGGGCATCGGCATTCGGGTCCTGGTTGACGGCCGCGAGGGTTTCGCCAGCGCCGGGAATCTCAGCCCGGATGTGGTTGAACGTGTGCTGGCCGATGCCAGAGACAACGCCCGGTTTGCCGAACCGGATGAGCATGCCGGTATTGCCGAACCCGACGGGGTGGAGGCCCAGGAGGTCGACTTGTGGCGTCATGGCGTCGACGCCATGTCCAGCGAAGACAAGATCGCCACCGCACTTGAGTTGGAACGTCGAGTTGTGGCGGCTGACGACCGCATCCGAGGGGTCCGCACTGCGACCTACGGCGATGGGACCGGAGCGTTCGCACTGGCTTCCACTGCTGGAATTGAGGCGGCGACCCGCTCGTCGTCGGCGCAGGTGGCGGTGCAACCGCTGGCCGACGACGGCGAACGTACTCGAACCGGATTCGGTTGGGACGGCGCCCGGCAACCACAGGATCTCGACATGGACTACGTGGTTGATCGAGCTGTTTCCAGAACGGTCGATTTGATTGGCGCGGTCAAGCCTCAGTCGTCCACCGTCTCGTTGGTTTTGGATCCCAATCTGACGGCCACCGCTATTGGGCTTATCGCCGGCACGCTGAGCGGCGAACGAGTTTTGAAGCAACGGTCGCCGTTTGCCGAACGGGTCGGGGAACGTATCGCTGCCGACGCCGTGACCTTCCTGGATGACCCCACCGACCTTGAATCGCTCGGTTCGGATTCACACGACGGCGAGGGCTTGGCCTGCAGGCCGGTTCCGTTGGTGACCGACGGTGTGCTGCAAGGCTTCTTTTACGATTCCTACAATGGGCGCAAAGCCGATAAGGCGTCAACCGGCTCGGCCATGCGAGGTGTCCGTGGTTTGCCCGGGCCCGGGGTGCATGCTCTGCACGTCGCCCCCGGCGAGGGCACCATGGAGGAGCTGATTGCCGGGGTCGATCACGGAGTCTACGTCTTCAGCCTCGATGGACTGCACTCCGGGGTCAATGCCGTTTCCGGCGATTTTTCGGTCGGAGCCACCGGGCGCATGATTCGAAACGGACAGCTGGCTGAGCCGATCAACGAATGCACCCTGGCGTCCACGTTGCAACGAATGCTGTTGGACATAACCAGGGTCGGGGGAGAGGTCACTCATCTTCCCAACGGAGCCAGCACGCCACCTTTGGTGATTGGGGAAGTGGCGCTCTCGGGCGCCAATGCCTGAGGCCGACGCTTGGGGAAGCCGGTTTCGCTAGCTCTTTGCTTTCGACGAGTCAGACGACTTTTTCGATGCTGATGTAGATGACGAGTCCGAAGAACTGCTCTTCGACGATCCTGAATCGGAGCCGCTTGAGTTTGATGAAGTTGACTCCGTCGAGCTCGAAGAACCCGAGTCGGACGAACTGGTCGATCCGGTTGAGGTAGACGAACCGCCGCCTGATCGAGAGTCGTTTCGGTAGAAGCCGTCACCCTTGAACGAAATGCCGACGGCCCGAAACACCTTTTTCAGTTGGTGTTGGCCGCTGTCGTCCACGTTGCAACCGTCGAGCGTGGTCAGGGTGTCGTCGGTGATCGGCTGCTCAATCTCAAATTGCTCATCGCAGACTTTGCACTTGTATTCATAGACTGGCACGGATTGCTCCCGGTTAGTTGCACCTGCGGCGTGACCGACCGGAGCGGCACCACCTGAAGATGCGGAATGTCAACTGTGAGGTGAAGAGTGCGGATCACACTTTACCGGCGAAGAGGTATCGCTTCGTGCGACGATCTTTCCCGTCGGCGTGACGCTCTCACAGCCCCGAACTTTGGACCGATGGGAATCTGCATTTTCAGCGACGGATTTTCACCGACTGATCATCGACCAACGGCAAAGGCTGCGCTCCAATGACAAACTCGACCACCACAACCAACTCAGCTGCCAACTCGGCTGCCAAGCCGGTCCGAAAGGCCGTCATTCCGGCCGCCGGGCTGGGCACCCGCTTTCTTCCCTTCACCAAGGCGGTTCCCAAGGAAATGCTTCCGGTGGTTGACCGGCCGGTGATTCAGTATGTGATCGAGGAGGCGGTTGACGCCGGTATCGAGGACATCATCATCATCACGTCCCGCTACAAGAAGTCGATTGAAGACCACTTCGACCGTCTGCTGGAGCTGGAGGATCAGCTCGAAGCCAAAGGCAAGTCCGACGAGGCAAAGGGGCTGCGCCAGCTGGCCGATCTGGCCCAGCTGCACTTCGTCCGTCAGGGCGAAGCGTTGGGGCTCGGCCATGCCATCGGCACCGCTCGAAACCATGTCGGCGATGAACCGTTTGTGGTGTTGCTGGGCGACGACATCATGCATCGCAAAGCCGGCGTTCTGAAGGGAATGATCGACGCCTACAACCAGCACCAGTCATCGGTGGTGGCCCTGATGGAAGTACCGCAGAACGACATCTCAGCCTATGGATGCGCCGCCGCCAACCCCATGGCCGACCGCCTGGTGGAAGTGACATCGTTGGTCGAAAAGCCTGCGCCGGAAGACGCACCTTCGAACCTGGCGGTAATGGGTCGGTACCTTTTCACCCCCACCATCTTCGAAGAGATCGCCAAGACCAACCCAGGTGTTGGCGGCGAGATCCAAATCACCGACGCCATGGTGTCTCTGCTGGACCGGGAGAAACTGCTCGGGTTCACCTTCAGCGAAGGTCGCTTCGACACCGGAAAGAAGATCGACTATCTCCGGGCCGTGGTTGAAATGGCGCTGGAACGAGACGATCTCGGCCACGAGTTCCGCCAAATCTTGAGCGACATCGCCAAGCGGGAAAATCTCTGCTGATGCCGTTTCGGGCATTGCCGATCAATGCCCGAAACCGGTAGCCCGGCCACGTCGTTCCGGTTGGTTGGCAAGTACGATTGCGGCCATGATCGCGCTCGAGGAAGCCCAGGCCAGGGTCAACCGTCAACTGTCGGTTTTGGACGAAGCCGCCGTCGACCTGCGAGACGCTGTCGGTCATGTCCTGGCCAAGACCATTATCTCGGCCGAGGCCATCCCGCCTTTTGCCAACACGGCGATGGACGGCTTCGCCGTTCGAGCGGCGGACACGGTTGGGGCCACCAAGGACGATCCCGTATCTCTACCTGTTGTGGCCACTATTGCCGCCGGCGCCGTGTCGGATCGTACCCTTCAGCCCGGTGAGGCCATGCGGATCATGACCGGGGCTCCGCTACCTCCGGGTTCGGATGCCGTCGTGATGGTTGAGTTAACCCGCCCGAACGGATTTGATGTCGACGTTATGGCCGAAGTGCCGGTCGGTAATCACGTCCGCCCGGCCGGTGACGATATCCCCGAGGGTATTGAGGTCTTTCATCCCGGGACTCTTCTGACCCCGGGACACATTGGGGTTCTGGCCAGTCTCGGTCGCCAGCGGGTCACCGTATTCCGCCGCCCCCGGGTTGGCGTGATGTCGACCGGGGATGAGTTGGTCGACGGCACTGAGCCGCTCAAACCCGGTCAGATTCGTGATAGCAACCGTGTCATGCTCCTCAGCCTGATCGAGCAGGCCGGACTTGAACCCTATGATCTCGGTTTGGTTCGTGACGATGAGGCGTCACTTGAGCGGGCTCTCATGGGTGGTGTCGACCGTTGCGACGCCATCATCACGTCCGGCGGAGTCAGTATGGGCGACTTCGATTACGTCAAGGCGGTCTTGACCAGGTTGGGTGACTTCTCCTGGATGCAGGTGGCCATCAAGCCGGCAAAGCCCTTTGTTTTTGGTGTGCTGGATGGCGTCCCAATCTTCGGCCTTCCCGGCAACCCGGTTTCCTCCATGGTGAGCTTTGAGCTCTTTGCTCGTCCGGCGTTGCGTCGCATGATGGGCCGTTTGGACGCCGATCGACCTCGAGTGCGAGCGGTATCGACCGAATCCCTACGACGGCACCAGGACGGCAAAACCCATTTCATGCGCGTGCTGGCCCAGGAGTCGGCCGACGGTTGGACGGCGCGGTCGGCCGGTGGTCAAGGGTCCCATCAGCTGCTGGCCATGGCCACGGCCAACGGCCTGGCGGTCGTGCCCGACGGAGAAGGAATCGAGGCCGGCGACATCATCGAAGTGATTCTGCTCGATTAGGTCTCGATGGCGGATACTCTGAACTGATGGCAGGGCTCGTGGACCAATTCGGCCGGATTCACACCGATCTACGGATCTCGGTGACCGATCGATGTAACTTTCGCTGTCAATACTGCATGCCTTCGGAGGGGATGACCTGGCTGGACAGGTCAGACCTTTTGAGCTTCGAAGAGATTGGACGGGTCGCTCGCATTCTTGTTGAGCGGGCCGGCGTGAAGTCGATCCGGCTGACCGGAGGCGAGCCCACCGTTCGTGCACGCCTTTCCCAGCTGGTTGCGTCGCTCTCCGAACTCGACGTCGACCTTTCGATGACCACCAATGGAGCGACCCTTCCGTTGCTGGCCGACGATCTGCGCAGTGCCGGCTTGAAACGCATCAACATCAGCCTTGACACGCTCGATCGCCAGCGCTTCATCGATTTGACCCGGCGCGACGAACTGGAGCCTGTGCTGGAGGGAATCGACGCTGCGGTCGCCGCCGGGTTTGATCCGGTGAAAGTCAACGCGGTGCTCATGCGAGGCATCAATTCCGACGAGATCATCCCGTTCCTGGAGATGGGCCGGGACAAGGGCGTCACCGTTCGTTTCATCGAGTTCATGCCGCTCGACGCCCAAGGGGAGTGGTCCGAGGACACCGTGGTTGGCTACGACGAGATTCTGGCTGTTGTCTCGGACAATTTTGAGTTCGACCCGGTCGAACGGGGTTCAAGTCCGGCTGAACGGTTCATTTATCGTGACGGTTCAGGTGAGTTCGGCATTATTGCTTCGGTGTCGGAACCGTTCTGTGACAGTTGCGACCGGATCCGGCTCACCGCCGACGGTCAGCTTCGAAACTGCCTGTTCGCCCTTGATCACGTAGACCTTCGCAGCTTGCTCCGTGGTGGTGCTGATGACGACACCATCCTGGCGGCAGTTGCCGGGGAGGTGGACCGGAAATGGGCCGGACACGCCATCGGCCAGGTTCACTTCCTGCGGCCATCGAAGTCAATGAGCCAACTGGGCGGCTGAAGAACCACATTTCCGGTCAACAACGTACTAAATTGACTGATGTGGCTGAGCGAGAATTGACTCATCTCGACCCTCTCGGGCGTGCCCGGATGGTTGATGTAACCCCCAAAGACCCGACCTACCGGCGGGCTGTCGCCCGGGGACGGGTCTATATGGAGCCGGAGACGACGGCGCTTGTCGCTCGAGGTGCCATCACCAAGGGCGACGTGTTGGCGGTGGCGCGGGTCGCCGGGATCCAGGCGGCGAAACGCACGTCGGATCTCCTTCCGCTGTGCCATTCGGTGATGATTGGTTCCGTCATCGTCAATTTCGACATCCAGGACAACTTCATCGAAGTCGAATGTTCGGTGGACACGGTCGACCGAACCGGCGTTGAGATGGAGGCGTTGACCGCTTGCTCGATTGCCGCCTTAACCATCTATGACATGTGCAAATCCGCTGATCGGAGCATGGTCATCGGCGAACTGACGCTCTGGGAGAAGACCGGTGGTCGTTCGGGAGCGTATCGACGTTCGTCCGAAACGGCCAGCGGTGACCGGAGCGGTTCGATGTGATCTTGGCCTGGTGGCAGCTCGCCACCCTGGCCTTCATCGTCGTGATCGCCGGCAAGGTTCTGCTTGTCGCGTATCGAAACGGCTGGGGCTATCTTCCCGAGCGCAGCCGTGAACTGTGGTGGACCCGACCTCGACCGTTGATGGCTTGGCGCTCGCAGGATGTCTGGCAGCGCCGCCGCCAAGCACTTGTTGGACTGGCTGCTGCCGCCGTGGTTGCCATGCTGATGGCGGTTGCTCTCAGGGGCATCTTCGTGCTGGTGTTTCTATTGATGGTGCTGGTTCTGGTTGTGGCTTTGTTGTTTGCTGCTGCTCGCGGTGCGGTGGAGCTTCGTCGTGGACCACAATCGGTTGCTCGACAGCTGGCCGACCTAGGACCCGATGTCGGCCTGCAAACCGGGCCGTATGCCGAGACGGGCATCTTCGCCGACCGTGGCGGCATCCCCAAGCTTCAGGTCGGTTCGGTTGACGGTCCGCCGCCCTCGGTTGACAGTGACGAGACACCGCTCATGTTCGAGCCGCTTGGCATTGATCCGTCGCCGGGGCGCACCGTACCGGCGGCCGAAGAGAGCCCGGAGGACGATCGCCTCCACGACACGACCGAAAGCGGGATGGAGACACACGGTACCGATGACCTACCACCGAACACGGGCGGGGAGGCTGGGGTCAAGCCATCGTTTTCAGCCGCGCCCGATGCCGGGCGTCGTCAGGCATCGGCCAGGGCTCGCTCCCGAAAGCGAAGCAAAGCCCGACCGATCTACATTGAGTCGACCCTCGACGGCGAGGAGCCCGATGACCTCGACGGGGGGCAGGGACGAGTGGTGGGCGGGCGGTAGTCGTTCGCCTGGGTGGTTCACGTGATCTTCAACGATCCGGCGACAAAAGGGGCCGTTCGGCGGTGGTGGAACCGATAAGATGGCTTGGTCTTGTTCGGGGCTGTAGCTCAGCTGGCTAGAGCGCCTCGGTCGCATCGAGGAGGCCAGGGGTTCGACTCCCCTCAGCTCCACAACAAGCCGCTTACAGCATGTGTCCCCCCTTCGTCGGAGCCAAGCTTCGGGTGCGGCCCATCGGTGGGTTTTGCCCAGCCGCCGACGATCTTTTGGGTCGCTCGGCCCGGCTGTTCGGTCGGCGTGCTTGCCCGCATGGGCCCGCTTCGGCCCTTGATAGCCTGATGTCGTAGGGTCCCTGCGTGTGGCGCAGGAGTGATCGAACTGTCGGCCTGACAGTTGCAAACAAGGACGTTTCAAACTATGAGTGTTGCCATCGTGTCCGGTTCGGCGGGCTTGATCGGATCGGAGGCCAGTCGGCACTTCGCCTCGCAGGGACTGACTGTTGTCGGAATCGACAACGATATGCGCAAAGAGTTCTTCGGCGACGAGGCGTCCACCCGCTGGCAGCAACAGCAGCTGGAGTCCGAACTCGGCGAAAACTACGTTCACGTCGACGGCGACATTCGTGATCTCGACCTGATCGACAACCTCTACTCCAAGTACGGCTCGGACATCGCCCTAACCGTCCATGCCGCAGCCCAACCGTCCCACGACTGGGCGGCCTCGGCTCCCCACGTGGACTTCACCGTGAACGCCAACGGAACGTTGAATCTGTTGGAGGCAACCCGCAACCACGCCCCGGATTCGGTGTTCATCTTCACGTCGACCAACAAGGTCTACGGCGATACGCCGAACCGTCTTCCCCTGCATGAGACCGAAACCCGGTGGGAGATCGATTCCGATCACACGTACTTCGACGGAATCAGGGAAGACATGTCGATCGACGCCACCCTGCACAGCTTGTTTGGAGCGTCAAAAGTGGCGGCCGACGTCCTTGTTCAGGAATACGGGCGATACTTCGACTTGAAGTCGGCCTGTTTCCGGGGAGGCTGCCTGACCGGGCCGAACCACAGCGGCACCCAGTTGCACGGCTTCTTGGCCTACCTCATGAAGTGCGCCGCCACCGGCGCCCACTACACGGTCTTCGGCTACAACGGCAAGCAGGTCAGAGACAACATCCACAGTCACGATCTGATCCAAGCCTTTGACCACTTCTTCCGCAATCCTCGGTCGGGAGAGGTGTACAACATCGGCGGAGGACGCTTCAGTCACTGCTCCATGCGGGAAGCGGTTGACATGTGTCAGGAGATCACCGGTCGGGAGCTGAACCACAGCTACACCGACGAAAACCGGATTGGTGACCACATCTGGTACGTCTCCGATCTGGCCAAGTTTGAGCAGCACTATCCCGACTGGAAGCTGACGCGAAACGTTTCCGACATCCTCAACGAGATCTACCAGGCAAACCAGGAACGGTGGGCGGCCGAGGCCGCTTGAGTCAACGACGAGACTGGCAGGACCATGATTGATCTGGGCAAAAAGAACATTCTGGGTGTCCAGGTGGATGCCATCGACTACGAGGCGGCCGTCGGCCGGATCGTCGATTCAGCCAAGTCTCGCACCCCGTTGGCCGTGACGGCAACGGCCGTTCACGGCTTGATGGAGGGCGCTACCGATGCCGAGCACCAATATCGGCTGAATAGTCTTGAGCTTGTGGTACCAGACGGGCAGCCGGTCAGGTGGGCCCTCAACGCCTTTCACGATGCCGGCCTTACCGACCGGGTGTACGGCCCGAATCTGATGCTGAAGACCTGCGCTGCCGCCGAGAAGCACGCGATCTCGGTCTACCTGTTCGGCGGAACCCAGGAACTGCTCGAACGTTTGGCATCAAAGCTCACCGCTCAGTTCCCAGACTTGCAGATTGCCCGATTACGGCCGTCCAAGTTCCGGACGATGGACTCGTCGGAAAAGCAGGAGTTGATCGAAGACATCGTCGACAGTGGTGCCGGAATCACCATGGTTGGTCTCGGGTGTCCTCGACAGGAGATCTGGGCTTACGAGTTTAAAGATCACATCAAGATGCCGGTGCTGGCCGTTGGCGCTGCGTTCAACTTTCACGCCGGCGAGCTTGATCAGGCCCCATCGACTCTTCAGCGTTACGGCCTTGAGTGGGCCTATCGCTTGTTCAAGGAACCGAAGCGACTGTGGCGTCGCTATCTGATCCTGAATCCGTATTATCTGCTGCTGCTGGGCAATCAGCGCCTCGGCCTTCTGCCGAGTCGTTTCGACCCGGAGAGCGCAGTGGAACCGAAGACCGAGATTCTCTACGGCTGAGCGAGTCGGGGTTCGGCGCCATTACAGGCCGCGCTATGCCGATGCTTCTTCTTTGCGCTCCGGTAGCGACTTCTGGATGAGTCCGGCCGACGCCGGAGTCGGTGGTTGGCCGGCTGACGGCCGTCCGGTGTAGACAGTTTTTGGTACCGGTCGGAACACCGACTCGTCGAACAACTCAACCGGGCCGAGTCGGCCGTCACCAGTATTGATACGTCCTCCGGCCATGATGATCTTCCGTAGCTCGTTTGAGGTGAAGGCGACATACACCATGGTGCGGACGTCACGGTCGGTGATCGGGCCGTCTGTGGTGAGCATCCCCTGTCGGAGTAGTGTCTCGATGACTTTGCGCTCGCCACCGGCGATGGCGGCGGCCACCCGCTCGCTGTGTGGCTGAGGTGTGCTGGCCAGGGTTTGTTCCGCTGTCACCTGCGCCGCTGCCCCGGGAACCGGGACGTCGTCGGACGGCTGCAGCTCCAGGGGCGCCGGTGTTAGATCAATCACTTCGACTGATCGATCGGTTGACTCCTCGGTGGGCGGCGGTGCGTCGACCGACACCTCGGGTGCTGTCGGCACCTCATCGGTTACCGGCTCCCGAAGATCGATGACCGGCGTTTGCACCGGTCCGGCGTACGAAGCGGTGGTGCGGGCGAGATCGATAACTGATGTGGCCGATTCGTCGATCTCAGCAGACTGGGAAATGGGCTCGACGACTGGCTGGGTCTCGAGAATCGGTTTGGTTGGAATCGACTCCGGTGTCAGCGGGGCCAGAGTTGGAATTGATGTTTCGGATGGCTCGACAACCGGTGGAGCAGAGAGGGGTTGCGTTGCGTCCGTCGGGACCTTCTGGGGGAAGGTGGGTGTTGATTGTTCGACCGCCGGTGCCGGGCTGGACAGTGCCGAGCCGGACAAGTCAACGGTCTCGCCAGCCGGCTGGCTTGGCCAGTTGGGGGCCGGGGTCTCGAGCCCACCTTCATAGTTGTGAGTTCCAACGGCCACGTAGACGGCGCTCTCTTGAGCCTCTGTCTTGTCGGAAACGTCAGCGTCCAAGTCCAAGACCTGGGTTTCCTGAGCTTCGGGGGCTACCGCCGGCAGCGGCGCGGTAGCTTCCTCCGGAAGTGGTTCCGGCGTGACGTGCTTTCGGGCCAGAGCGGGCGGCGGGGTAGGGGGTGTGGTCCGATGGACGACGTCTATTGTCCGGGCGGCCGGTTGAAGATCACGTCGGGGGGCAGGGGCATCAGTAGTCGTCGCTGCCGTTTCGAGAACCTTCGGTATGTTTGGCGAGGACGCCTGGCTCTCCAGCTGTCGATAGTGATCGTTCGGATCTTCGGCCGGAGTCAGCGGTGTCGACTTGAGGCGGAGGTCGCTGATCACGTACAAGGCCAGGGCTGCCACGATGACAGCGGTGAGGAATCGCACAATCAGCTGTTCCCCGCTGGCGAGGGCCCCTCCGATGATTACTCCTAGCGCCGCCAAGGCGGCGAGGGCAAAGATGCCCGAGACGATGCGTTTGACCATATTGTTGCCTCCGATAGTCAGAATAGTCTGAATGAAAGGCAAATACGCATCTTGTTTTTGGGTAAATAATCGAGGCGATTATTCTCGATATTTATTGAATGATGTCAAGCGTCCAACACTACTGATGATGCTTGTGGGTCAACCAGCGGAGGCTCGGTCGACCACGGAAAGTTGATCCAGCTGTCGGTCCGGCGCCAGACGAAGTCACATTTGACCAACGAGTGTGGCTTCTCGTAGAGCACTGCCGTTCGGCTCTCGGCCACTACTTCTTGACAGAACTCGTGCACCACTTTCAGGGTGTGGCCGGTATCGGCCACGTCATCGGCGACGAGGATCTTGGCATCGGTCAGATCTATCTTGTCCAGATAGGGCGGAAGCATGACGGGTACATCAAGACGCTTGTCCACGCCTGAGTAGAACTCAAGATTCATCACGTAGAGATTCTTGACTGACAACGCATAGCCAAGAGAGCCTGCAATGAAAAGGCCGCCACGGGCGATAGCCAAAATGAGGTCGGGACGAAAGCCACTATCGGCGACCTCCTGGGCGAGGCTACGAGCGGCTCGGCCGTAGGTGTCCCAGTCCAGCACTTCACGTTCCGCCGTGCTCTCGGTCATCAAAGTCTCCTCCTGGCTGCTGCCCTGACTCTCATGTTCGATCTTGTGGTCTGATTCTGTTTGATGTGTTGTGTCTAGTCCCTAAAGACCATCACTACAACCGATGTCCTGCCCGGTTCGTTGTGAACCAGCCCTTTAGCCACCTACGGTGTGTTCCTACCCTCGATGCCGGTTGTGGCTACAGGGTGGCTTGAACAGGGGGTGAGGGAGGGTCGCCGGCTTGCTCGCTTCTTTTGAGTTAAGGATCTTCCAGAATGTGGTTGAACGCTGCTGACGTGGGCGGATTTTCCAGGTGGCACAATATGCTTGGACAGGCATTTGCTGCTGCCCAACTTGAGAAACTCGATGCCAAAGTCAGTGCGGTCGGCATCGGTGGGAAAGGGTCCGGTTGAGCGGCAGGTTTCAGCAGGTCGGATGAGGAGCCCATTGAGTCATCATGAGCGTTAGTTCGCTACGTGGTACCGGACGGTCACCGAGCCCAGTGCGTCTGTTCGTCGGTTTTGTCGTGTTCGCATGGGCTGTTTTGGCATCTCTGACGGCAGCTGGTCAAGAAGACACCTCCAGTACGACCAGCACAACAGCGCCGGCCACAACCGCCGCTCCCACCACGGCCGCCTCGTCGGAGACCTCGGCATCGGAGTCCACTTCGACCACACAGGCCACGACCATCACCACCGTCGACAGCCGGGCGAAGGCGGAAGCCGTAGCCAACCTGAACTTGGCCAAGGCGGCCGATGTGGAGATAGCCCAAGAACTCAACAACATCAACAGCGCCGCCAACGGCACGCTGGAAAAGATCGATGAGGCCCAGGCTCGTATAGACGAAGCCGATCGAATTCTGAAGCGGACGGCTGAAGATCTTGATTCGTCGGCCGGTAGGCAGTCCACCATTGAGGAAGAACTTCGGCTTAAGGCGGTGGAGGGTTTCAAGAGCCGAACGATCGGTGCTCCGCAACCGTTGCTCACCGACGCTGACTTGAATCGGGCCATTCGTCGCAATGCTCTGTTGGCCCAGGCCAGCCTGTCAACGGCCGAGTTGCTGGAGGAGCTGCGTGGCCTGCTGGAAGAGCGACAGTTGGCCAACGCCCGGGCCAGCCAAGCGAAGACCGAGGCCGAGCAGGCTCAACTGGTTCTCCAGGCTGAACTTGATGTGTACAAGGAGCAGCAGGCTTCTCAGCTGAAGCTTAAAGCGGAGGCCGAGCGAAGGATCGATCAGTGGGCGGGCGAGCTTGCCGCCTACGCCCGTGAGGACGCCGCCGTCCAGCAAATTATCAGCACCAGCTCGTCGAAGGCCGAGGTCGACACGTCGATCAACAATCCGTCATCGGCCTCGCTGGCGGGCTTCCAGTGGCCGGTTGAAGCCCGTGTGACCAGCGAATTCGGTTACCGGATCCATCCTGTGTATGGTACGCGCCGACTGCACGCCGGTATTGATGTTGGCGCACCCAGCGGAACACCTATCTACGCGGCCAATGACGGCATCGTCATCTTTGCCGGCGGCCGCGGCGGCTACGGAAGTACTGTCATCGTGGACCACGGTGGTGGGATCACGACGCTGTACGCCCACATGTCGCGGATCGGGAGCAACGAGGGTCAGTTGGTGGCTCGGGGTGACGTCGTAGGGTTTGTGGGCGCCACCGGCACTGCGACCGGCAACCACCTCCACTTCGAGGTCAGGGTCGACGGTGGTCCCGTGAATCCTCGCAACTATCTGCCGTAGCGGCCGAGAGGATCTGCTGGTCCAGCCGTTATTCGGCCCGTACCAAAATGGTGTGCCAACCGCTTGCCCCGTTGGGAGCCGGTGGAGCGAGATCAGCGGTTTGGGTTACGCCGTCGCCGTCAGTGGCTCTGACGGCAAGAACATGATCTCCCGCCGTTGGCGTCCACGGCACCATCCACTGCCGCCAGGCATCGGCTCCGAGTTCTTCGCTGAGTGTGGCTTCCACCCACTCGTCGTCGATACTGACTTCGACATTGGTCACGCCCCGATCCGGGGCCCAGGCAACGCCGGCAATCGCCGTCGGCTCCCCGGCAACCAAGGTCTCCCGTCGTCGGGGGGTGTCGATTCGCGACTGCGTCTTGACCGGGCCCAGTTTGGACCATCCCCGGGGAATCCAGTAGCCGTCAAATCCTTCCAGCGTGGTCAGCTCGATATCGGTGATCCACTTGGTGGCCGAGACGTAACCGTAGAGGCCGGACACAACCAGGCGGGCCGGGAACCCGTGGCGCACCGGCAGCGGCTCGCCGTTCATGGACACGGCGACGAGAGCCGTGCGGCCATCGAAAACAGCTTCGGTTGGGAAGCCGCAGGTCCATCCATCGATTGACCGACTGGCCACTTGCGTGGCGCCTTCTTGGACGCCGGCTTCGTTGAGGAGGTCGGCCAGAGGGACGCCTTGCCAGACGGCGTTGCCCACCAAACCGCCTCCGACCTCATTGGACACACACGACAGTGTCACCGGTGCGACGGTGGTTGACCGCTCAAGCAGTTCGTCGTAGCCAATCTCGATGGGGTTGTCGACCATGCCACCGATTCGCAGTGACCAGGTGGTCGGATCGACCTGCGGCTTTACCAGGGCGGTGTCGATCAGATAGAACTCACCATCCTCGACCACCAATGGCGTCAGCTGATCGCCTACACCGAGGTCGGCTTCTGCCGCTGTGTCGAGCCAGCCCTGCACCTCGGAGTCGACCTCCGGCTCAAGAGCCACCGAGGTCCGGGCCTCCTGCACTGAAGACCGAGAGCGGACGGAGTTTGCCAATACCGCGGCGCCGGCTGCGGTGGCGCTGACGCCTCCGGCCCAAGTAAGAAACGATCGCCGGTTGACACTCGGGTTGGTCGGGCTTTCTGTGACTGTTTGAACCGTCGGGGGAGTAGTACCGGTCTCGGCATCAGTTAACGCCGAGCTGTTCTTGTCGGTTCGGGCGTCGGCGGGTTGGCCGGCCGCTACGGTCGCGGTGTCCGAAGCGGAGGTACCGGCAGAGGGCTGGGTATTCGGGAGGCTGGAAGTGTCGGAGAAGCTTGTTGGTTCGAGACGACGCCTCAAGATGACCAGCACAGCGATACCAGCGATGGTGGCGGCACCGGCGGTGATGATTGCGCCGGCCATCGAACCCTGGGCGTCACCTGCGATGGCCGAGGCGCCAAGGAGTCCGAAAGCGCACAGACCGGCTATGGCCATGCTCAGTCTCTTTAGCGATGTCATACCTAGTACGGCGGCGAACACCACCGATAGAAGCACCGTGCCGACGATAAGGGCCGGCTTGTCGGACAGTCCGAAGATCGACTTGCCCAGCTCGACGAACCAGTTGGGGGCCAGGTCGATCACACGGTTGGCCACTGCAATGACCGGACCCGGCTCCGGGGCACGAAACGAGCCGACAAGCTCGCCAACACCCAAGGCGGCGGCGCCGGCGGCAATCCCACCCAGCGCGGCCAACAGGCGCACCCGACCGGTGCCCGGCTCAGACCCTTTGGTGATGCTTTCGGAGCCCGTTTCCTGCTCTTCGGTTCGTAGTTCGATCATGACATCTTGGCCTTCTGCTGGTGACCTTCTAACAATTCTGCTGTAGTGCAACCGGCCGGACCACGACGTTGTGCGAACAAAACACAAAACTTTCGCCACACGTCAGGTTCGCTCGTGAAGACGGCCAATTGCAGGGGGAGCTGCACAGTGATCCGCAGGGGGAGTTACAGGGTTAGAACAGGTTTAGATACAGGGCTAGTTACCGGGGCAGTTGTACCGGCCATGGTCCAGGTCGAGTAGAGTCGGTACGTCCGCTCCGACCGGCATTCGGTCGGGTAAGGCCGAACCGTGCTGCGGGAGGCCTGGCGTCGGTGTGACAGCGTGTGTGACGCCTTTGAGATAGGAGCAGCCATGAAGGTAGTTGTTGACTTTGATCTGTGTGAGAGCAATGCGGTGTGCATGGCCATTGCCCCAGAGGTCTTTGAGGTTCGGGATGACGACTTTCTCTACGTTCTCAGCGAGAATCCGGATCCCGAACTGCACGAGAAGGTTCGTGAAGCGGCCGAGCGTTGTCCCAAGCAGGCCATCACGCTCGAAGAGGCCTAGAAGCCGAGTAGCTTCGACGGGACCGCTTGTCTGTCCCGCTCGCCGTCTCCCGTGACCAGAATCGTTGTTGTCGGGGCATCGCTTGCCGGAGCCCATTCAGCCGCCGCCATACGCAAAGCCGGCTTCGACGGCGATCTGTTGGTCGTTGGTCGGGAGCCGCACAAGCCCTACGATCGTCCACCGCTGTCGAAGGAGTTTTTGACGGGGGGCGGCGATGAGACCCGTCTACCTCTGCCGGTTGCCGCCGAGGATCGCCTCGAAGCCACCTGGGTGATCGACGCCGTCGCCGCTTCGCTCGACGTGTCCGGCCGTTCCGTGATGTTGAGTGACGGATCATCACTCGGCTTCGACGGTTTGGTTGTGGCCACCGGCGCATCCGCCCGCTTGTTGCCGGCTTCGGTCGGGGTCACCACCGCTGATGCCGTCGACCAGGCGCCCGGGTCGACCGTTGATTCCGCCAGAGACCGAGACGCAGCGTTTTGGTCAAGCCGCGGCGTGGTGGCGCTGCGAACTCTCGACGATGCAAGGCATCTGCGAGGTTTGCTTGTCGGGGCCGCCCAACGACAGGATCCGGTTGTTGTCTGCGGGGCAGGCTTCATCGGGGCTGAAGTTGCGTCCAGCGCCCGTCAAATGGGACTTGACGTCACCGTGGTCGATCTGGCCCCCGCTCCTCTCAGTAGGGTGTTGGATGAGTCGATCGGAGCCGCTCTGGCGTCGTACATGCAAGCCCACGATGTCAACCTGGTCATGGGGGAGTCGATCGAGTCGATCGACATCACGGCCGACCGGGTGTCTTCTGTTCGACTTTCGTCCGGTCGGGAACTGCCGGCTGGTGTGGTTGTCGTGGGGATTGGCGTCGTTCCCGAAACCGCTTGGCTCGAAGATTCAGGACTCGACCTGGGCGATGGACCGATGTCGGGTCTGGTGGTCGACCGATTCTGTCGGGCCGGTGACCGCATAGTGGCCGCAGGCGACGTGGCCCGCTGGCCTAATGAGGCATTCGGCGGTCGGCTCATGCGGGTTGAGCAGTGGGACAATGCGGTTGAAATGGGCCAGTATGCGGGCCGCAGCCTGATGGCGGCGTTGGAAGGACACCATCCCGACGAGCCTTACCGCCCGGTTCCCTGGTTCTGGAGCGATCAGTTTGATCGCAAGATCCAGCTGGCGGGTGTGATTTCCGATGATTGGCATGACACGGTTGGCTCGCCATCGGAGGATCGTTTCGTCCGGACGTATTTTGACGGGTCGACGCTCTGCGGTGTTCTGGCCTGGAATCGGCCGCGTCAGGCGATCGTGGGTCGCCAACTCATCGCTTCGCAAGCAGACAGGGCCGAGGCTTTGGAGCGACTGACCCCGGCGCCATCATGACTGGTGCCGGCAGCGATGAGCTGGTGGATATTTGCGACGAAGCGGGAAACATCGTCGGAACAGCCACAAGGGGCCAAATGCGGGCGGAAGGTCTTCCGCATCGCGCCACTTATGTGGTCTTGGTTCGTGGACCGTCCTTACCTGAAGGAGCAAAGGCAGGGGAGCTCTCTGTTAACCGGTCGGACAGAGTGGTCGTTCATCAGCGGGCTGACTGGAAGGATGTGTATCCGTCCTACTGGGACCTTGCCTTCGGCGGCGTTTGTGCCGCCGGGGAACAGTGGGATGAGTCGGCCAGGCGCGAACTTGTCGAGGAAGCCGGTGTCGACGAGAACCTCGTCCTGTTGGCTGAGAGCGAGTACACCGATGACGGCAACCATCTGTTCGGTCGGATCTACCTGGCTCGGAGCGAGGCTGATCTTCGCTGCGACGACGGTGAGGTGGTGGCGGTCGACGAGGTGGCCATTGGCGATCTGGCCGACTGGTGCGCCGAGCGTCCGGTTTGCCCGGACTCCGTTGAGCTGGCATTGGCCGCTGTTCTTGCACTAATTGACTGACGCTGATCGCAATTGATCGACTGACGTTGTCCATCTGATGTGGTTGACCGACGTGGTTGACTGACGATGTAGTGGAGCATGCCGACGGTGGTCGGCGACTGATTTCTCCTTGGGTCAGTCGGCGAGAGTGAAGGTCCGCCAGCACCGGATGTAGGCGGTGTATGGTCGTTTCACCGCCGCCTCGCAGACACCGATTTTTGGTCTGCGTCGTGTGCTCAGCGGCGGTCACACACTGCGATGGCTCAACCTGAAACCAACTCCACGTCCAGTTTGTCCATGCCCGGTTCGCCGTCCTCGATGGTGGATCGTCTGTCGCCGCTACGCGCTCGCTACCAGAGCGCCGGTCTTGTGTTGTTCGGATTGTTCGGACTGTTCATTGCGCTCCGGTATTTCATGGGTGATGCCGCAGGCTTGGTCTTTACTTTGGCTACCGGAGCGGTTCTCAGCGTTGCCTCTCTGGTCCGCGTGGCAAGACAGGCGGTGTCACCGGCCGGTGACAGTGACGCCGACGGCAGTCTCTACCCTGGGCTTCTCCTCGGTGCCGTGGTTGGGGCGGCGCTCTTGGTGTCCGGTCAGCCCGCTGACTGGGTTTTGTCCGGGCTGCTGATTAGTGTGGCCCTCTTCGCCGTGATGATGGCACGCTTCGAGGACAGCGCAATGGGGCTCAGCGTAGCTCTGTCGCTGGCGATTCTCGCCGCCTTCGTCGGCGCCGCCCAGTTCTCGGTTTGGGTGTCATGGACGTTTCTCAGTATGAGCATCATGTTGCTGGCGGCAGGCCTGGCCGTCTCCTCTCAGCGACGGGCTGGTACCTAGCGTCACAAGAAGATAGGGGCGTTCGGGATGCACCGACAGCGGCCCGGATGGCGGTCGTATCCTTGAGGTATGTGGAAACCCTTTGCCATTGGTGATCAGTGGCCGACCAAAGATCCATTCCTCTTTGTCGCTCACCATCGGGATGCGTATCCCCGCGGAGATGATCAGATGGCGCCGGTGGCGTCGCTGGAGGGTCGATCAATCGGCAACGACTTCGCCGGGATCGACGGCTGGAACATGTACCACGGATCCGGCGTTCCGGGATTCCCTCAACACCCGCACCGTGGATTCGAGACGGTTACACATCTGCGCGAGGGCGCCATTGACCACTCCGACTCGCTGGGGGCAACGGCAAGATTTGGGCCCGGGGACACCCAGTGGATGACCGCCGGTGCCGGCATTGTGCACAGTGAGATGTTCCCGCTGCTGCACCAAGATGTCGATAACCCACTCGAACTCTTCCAGATCTGGCTGAATCTGCCGGCGGCCAACAAAATGGTGCCGCCCTACTTCACCATGATGTGGTCGGAGTCCACCCCGGTTCACACCGTGACCGATGAGGCCGGGAACGAAACCGCCATCACCACCATTGCCGGTGCATACAACGAATCCGATGTCGCTTCGCCCCCTCCCGACTCGTGGGCGGCCAACGAGTCGGCTTGCGTCGCCATTTGGCACATTGACATGGAGCCCGCAGCCCGGTGGGCGATACCTGCAGCAAGCGACGCCGCTGTCGAACGAACGCTGTACGTCTACAGCGGCTCCACCGTCAGTTTGGTCGATGTCGATTCCGGGTCCGAACACACGGTGAGCTCAGCTCACGGAGTGGAGATTCCGCCTGGCCGGTTGGCTATGGAGGCGGGCGAGACAGGTGTGTCGATGATGCTCCTGCAAGGGAAGCCCATCGGTGAGCCGGTGGCTCAGTACGGTCCTTTTGTCATGAACGACCGCGCCGGTCTGGAGAAGGCCGTACTTGACTACCAGTCCACTCGGTTCGGAGGATGGCCCTGGATCAGTGACGATCCTGTTCACCCTCGGTCGGCCGGGCGATTTGCCGTTCATCCCGATGGCCGTCGTGAGGAGCCGTCGACGGTCTAACACCGGTGTCCCGGCAGAACCGTGTCGTTTGGCCGCCTCAGGCTGCTAGGTGGCAGTGGGAAGCACCCAGGCCAAATAGAACGATCCGACAACCACACCGAGGGAGATCAACGCGATGAGCCCACCCCAGAACCAGTAGGGGAGAATCAGCACTCGGGCGATTTCTTCGGTGTCGGAGTTCAGTATCCGTCCGTCACGGTAGAAGTTCTTGGTGAACATGTAGTCCAGGCTTCCCCAGCAAGCCAGACAGAACTGAATACCAATCAGCTGGGCGAGGAAGATGCGGGCTTCGATGGGGGCGTAGAGGGCAACCGGAACAAGAACGGCGGCAACCCCGCCCAAGGCCAACCACCCGTAGAGGTTTCGCACGAACGCCACCAGAGAGAAGAAAACCGATGCCGCCACCACGGCGAGGACCCACGGGGCGGTCTGCTCCCGAGATCCTGACACGATGATGGCGCCGCCGGCCAAGGCCGGGCCCAGCAGACCGCCGGCCGAGACGATAGCCCGGCCCACTCCGTAGACGCCGGATGAGACTGCTTGACCTCCAAGGTTGGGATAGATCTCCAGCTGCCTGAATCTTCCCCCGACGGCAATGGCGGCCAGGCCGTGGCCCATTTCGTGTACCCAGGTGCTCAGCAAGGCGAACGGGTAGAGAACCGTACGGCCGAACGGCAGACGTGGCAGAACGATGCTCGCCCCGACGGCCAACCAAAACAGGGTGACCAGCCGGGAGGCTTGAAGGTCGGTGAGCTCAGGAACCGAGACACCGCTCTGGGCCGGTGTCGGGCGTAAGACGGTTGCGTAGGCCCAGGGGAGTACTACGGTCTTGATGCTTGAAATTGTCGCCGACATGACCAGCACAACCAACACTCTACGGGAGCCGGTTCTGCCGTTGGTCGCACCTCAACAAACTGAGCAAGCGGCTTCAACAAACCGAGCAGTTGGGTGTGTGGGCCCGTCGATTCGCTCCGATCAGATTCACTGGCAGATTCACTGGCAGATTCACTGGCAGATGCACTGGCAGATCCACTGGCAGATCCACTGGCAGATTCACTGTCGAACCATGGTGCTGATGATGCGGCGTAAATGGGCCAAGCTGCTCTGGCGCGTCGCCGGAAAATGAGTAACAATGATCTAGTACAGCCAGACGCTGAGAACCCATTGCTCACACGGATGTGAGCAGAAAGGATGTCAATGTCTTCTCGTACACGCTCCAATCGTCTTCGGAAACCAGGAGCGGCGGCCGTCAATAGACCGAGCCGTCAGCAGCGCCGGGAGGAGCACCGCAAGGTGCGCCGAGCCGCCCACACGGAGCTGCGCTTGATGGAGGAGCCGGAGGATCTCGCACTACCGAGACCGGTTCATACATCGCAAAAGACCAACCCGACCGAGAGACCGCTGCCAATGGTCAAACGAAAACGGTTCAAGGTCTGGAAGACCAAGGGTTGGAAGCGGCGCTCGACCCTCCGAGCGGAGAAGGCCGCCAGTTATCACGAGCTGGTGAAGAGCCTCTAGGGCCACTCATAACCTTCGCACCACCGGTGCACAATTGACCGCTGCAGATGGCCCGTTCGGGGCTGTACGCCGATGGCCAATGTGCGCTACTCTTGGGGGCGCAGCAGCTTATTTGGCCTGCCATTCAGGTCGGTCGGGCTGCTTGCGCCCTCTCTTGTTTTTCGGACCGATGCACGATGCCTGAGCCGAGCTGGCTAAGCGAACAACCCGGAACTGCCCACCTTCCCATTTGGAGTCGATTCGTCGTCGGGGAGATGTTGCCCGAAGTCGCCAGTCCCCTGGGGTGGACAGTGTTGTGGGAGCCGTGCGCCACTCTGGGATGGCGCGATGCACTGATCCACCGTTTCGGATTCGACGAGACCGAAATCAGCGTTGATGCCCCTGAGACCATCAGAGGCCGGGGCGGTCACGCCTACGTCAACGCGTCGACTCTGAAGGTACTGGCCCACCGCTCGCCACAGCTGCACGAAGGGCATATTGATCGTCTGCTCGGCGGCGAACTTGGACCGGTGCCGGTTCATCGTCACGAGGAATGGCATGACCCCGACCCGGTGACCGCCGCCATGCTGGATCAGTGGTACCGCTGGGTTCTGGAAAGCCGAAACCAGGTCGAACTCGAAAACCTTGGCGAGACCGTGGACGAGACACTTGATGTGCCGCTCGATTTGGCATCGATGTCGGACACAGAGTTGATGAACGCCGCCATCGCCCTCCAGCCGTTGGCCCGGTCGCTGTTCGATCAGCAGCTGAACCAGCTCCTGGCCACAACGGTAGGACCAACGCTCATCAACGAGTTCTGCAATTCGGTAGGCCAACCGGCCCACGCCTTGCGATTGCTCAGCGGAATCGGTCGAGTGGAACCCGTGTCGCCCACCCTGGCGCTCTGGGAACTGTCTCGCCTGGTTCGATCCTCACCAGGCCTTCGGTCATTGTTCGACCAGGGGCTGGACCGCTTGGACAAGACCCTGAGGCTTTCAAACCAGACCGAGGCCAAGGCGCTAATAGCCGGTGTCAATGCCTTGGTGGCCGAGGTCGGACATCGTGGTCCCAACGAATGGGATCTTGCCTCGCCAACCTGGGACGAGGCCCATGACATCGTCTTGGCGCTGATCCGATGCATGTACCACTGCGACGACTCGCTGGCACCGCAACTTCGTCGGCGTCACCTCGAGGCCGATCGTCAGCGTTTGGTGGCCGAGATCGCCGAGGCTCTGCCGGAGGAGCGTCGGCCTGTCTTCCGTTCGGCTGTCGCCTCCTCGGCGGTCTTCCTGCGGGGGCGGGAAACCTGCAGAGACCACCTGATGAGGGTCGTTCATCGTATGCGCCGCCTTATTGGTGAACTCGGTGTTCGTGGCGAGCGACGAGGTGATTTTGGCTCGGCCGACGAGATCTGGATGTTGACAGCTGAAGAGGCCGAATACTACGCCGACGGTGGCCTGGCCGACACCAGGCATCTCACCGCGCTCCGCCAGGCTGAATACGATGTCGTCCGATCTCGGGAACTCCCGAACGTGATTGACGACACCGGAAACGACAATCGGGCCGCTATCGGCCTGCGGCAGGGGTACGGCACCCCGATGAGCGCAGATCTTGAACCCGGTGACATCATCTTGGGTTCACCCGGTAGCCCGGGGATGGCATCGGGTAAAGCCCGTGTCATTGAGACCGACGCCGACCTGGCTGAGGTTCGCCCGGGAGAGATCATCGTATTGGACCAACCTTCACTGGTGGCCACAGCCCTGTTCGTAGCTGCCGGGGCGGTGATTACCGACATCGGAGGCCCGTTTACCCACGCCGTTGTTGTGGCCCGGGAATTGGGTACCCCAATGGTGGTCGGTGCCGCCGGTGCCAGCCATCGAATCACCACCGGGATGATGATCAACGTCGATGGCTTGACCGGCGTGGTTTCGTGTGAAGAAGTGTTAGCCGACGAGGTGCGTGTCCCCAGCCCAAACGTGGCTTAGACACCGGTCCTCCAACCTGCCCGGCGACCACCTGGACCACAGCCCGGCAACCGCCCGGCGACTGTACTCGGTCCATTCCATGACCGACGGCTCGCCGGTGCGCCTCACCGATTGACAAATACCACCCTCGTAGACGGCGTAGGCGCCCCACACTCCGGGCCAGTCTTTGGTCGACGCCACCTCGGTGACAAGGACGTCGCCGTGGTAGCGGACGCGGTTGCGGTGAGTGTGGCCGGAACTGACGACTGCACCAGGTTGGACACGTCCCAGCTCATCGAGGAAGTCGGTGGACTCCGGGGCTGGAATACCCTTGGGGTAGTAGCGGGGGGTCCGGGTGGTTTGCAGTTGATGATGTAGTCCGACAAAGACCGGCGAGTTGGCCTCAGCCGCTGCTTGGATGAGATCGTCCTTGACTTCGGCCACGGTACCGCTGCCGTAGCGAGGCTTTGTTGTGTTGGCCACGATGATCCGGGCGCCATCGACGTCAAGGTGCTCGACCCCGGTGGCGAAAGCCAATCGGCGTTCCCCGAGGCCATCGGGGAGGCCGACAGCCCCGTCGTCAACATCGTGGTTGCCTGGAATCAGCATCATGGGCATGTCGGGGAACTCGTCAACGAGCCGCCCCAACATGTCAAAGCAATCGGGATCTTCGTGTTGAGCAGCATCGCCCTTGATCACCAACAGCTCGGCTCCCCAGCGGGCCGCTTCGCTGATGGCCGCCCGGGCGCATCGAACCGGGTAGGGATCGTCGAACCGTCCTTCCGGTTCGGTCATCGTCTTGAAGAAACCCCACCGGAGCGCCCCGAGGTGGAGGTCACTGATGGTGGCGAACTTCGTCAGGGGCCGACCCCACGGTTCGGTAAGGGTGTGGACCGGCAACAATATTGTCTTGCCGACGGCAGTTGTAACTGTGATCTCCGCCGACGAGCCTGCGGGGAGATCTTCAACGACATATGACCCTGGACCGCCAGCATGCTCTATCGATGTTGACTTGCCGCCGACTGCAAACGTCACCACACCTGGAGATAAGTCGCCCCAGGTTATCTGGGCCCAGTTCGGACCGACGGCGAAGACACCAACCGAGGATGCAGCGGTTAACACGAGGCGGTCAGCCGGTAAGAAATCGGCTCAGCAGGTCGGCCTGGCGGGACCGAAGGGAGACATTGACTCGCTGTCGCTCGAGAATCTGTCGAAGAGTCTGTTCGCCGCTGGGCACCTGATGGGTAGAGAAGAAGTCCGAAACGGCGCGCTGGTCGGCCGGTAGATCATGAACGCTGATGCCCTCCACCATCCGAACCACCAGACTCGACGCGAACAGGTCGTTGAGGTCATCCCAGTTGTCGGCGATGAACGCCCAGGTCTGTCGACCGCACTGCTCGTTGATGAGGCCTCGTCGGAGCAGGAGGGGTCCGTTCTGAGGACGGACGGTGCCGTCGGTAATCAGGGTCCATGCCCGGGCCTGCAGCTCGACCGACGGAAAGTCCATGAGCGCTCCGAGGTAGCGGAGTTCGGCTTGGGGTGTTGTTGCGGCCTTGGAAGCAGCGAGGAAGTCGTCGAAGTCAGCCTCATCTCCGTGGGCGGCGACGACATCGGTCGCGGCGGCCAGTAGCGAAGTGTCGACCAGTTCGGGATTACGCAGTCCCTCCGCCGACAGCTGCTTGGCCACATCCTGAATGTCAGCGTCGTTGGCCAGAGTGCCCAGCGCTCGGAGAAGGTCGGCACGAAGCTGGCGTTCCTGATCGGAGTCGTCGGAGCGACTCTCCAGTCCTAGTCCGGCCAGATTTGGGGCCAGAGCATCATGGGCGATCTCTTCCAGTCGCTCCCGGGCTTCACCGTCCACCAGCCGGCGAAGTGAGGTGAACCCGGCGATGATGCGTTGCCACACCGACCGGTTGGACTCTCCGGTCATGGCCTCAAGTAGCGTGAGGAAGGAGACGGCCGAGGTCTGACCGGCCAGTACTGCTGCCCATGCGTCGTCGATCAACGAGTACCGTTCGACCGCAGTCAGGTGCTCGGTGGCGACGTCGGTCAAGCTGTCCTGGAGTTCGTCGGAGTAGCTCACGCGGTAGAAGCCGCTGCTGTTGGCATTGACAAGAATGCTCTTGGGCCCGTTGCCTGAGTCCACTCGGGTTGGTTCCCCGGAAAGCAGAATTCGCTCGGATTGCGACGCTTCGGCATCGGCGTCGGCAACTGTTTCGCTGAACGGGTCGGTGTCAATCCAGCGGTACTCAACCGGGACAAGCCATTGTTGATCGGCTACCGGGTCGGCGCCGTCGAGCTGCATCGGACGTTGGGTAATTGTGGTGCCTTCAGGCCCAGACCCTACGTGAAGTTGGGGGTACCCGCCCTGATAGATCCAGCTTTGCATGATCTGGGCTACCGGTTCACCGGTTTCGGCCTCGATGGCATCCCAGAGGTCCGGGGTGTCGGCATTGCCGAATTGGTGCTCGTTCATGTATCGGCGAATACCGGACCGGAAGCGCTCTTCCCCGAGGTACTGCTCCAACATGCGTACGACAGCCGCTCCCTTTTCATAGGTGAGGATGTCAAACATGCCCTCGGCTTCAACCGGGCTGTCAACTTCGTACTCAATAGGACGGGTGGAAGCCAGAGAGTCGGTGGCAAAGGCCGCTGAACGGGACAGGCCGAAGTCGGTCCACCGGTCCCACTCGGGTCGGTAGGCGTCGGTACATCGCATCTCCATGAAGGTGGCGAAGGCCTCGTTGAGCCAGAGGCCGTTCCACCACTTCATGGTCACCAGATCGCCGAACCACATGTGGGCCAACTCATGGTTTATGACATCCGCCGCTCGTTGGAGCTCGGGCTGGGTGGCCCGGTCAGGATCGACCAGCAGCAGAGTTTCTCGGAAGGTCACACAACCCAGGTTCTCCATGGCTCCAAAGGCGAAGTCGGGGATGGCTATGAGATCAAGCTTCTGGCCGGGGTAGGGGAGACCGAAATAGTCTTTGAAATAGCGGAGGGCGAACGCCCCGGCGTCGAGGGCGAAATCGGTCAGGTCGCCCTTTCCCGGAATATGCACAATACGGAGAGGTACTCCGTCGACGTCAACCGGGTCGGACTTCTCAATTGGTCCGATGACAAAGGCCACCAGGTAGGTGCTCATCGACATTGTCGGAGCGAAGGTCACGTGTTGCTTGCCGTCGTGCCCCGATCGGCCGGTTTCAGGTCCGTTGGACACCGCATCCATACCGTCGGGTATGACCAGCTCGATTTCGAACGTGGCTTTGAGGTCGGGTTCGTCCCAACAGGGAAAGCACTTTCTGGCGTGCGTGGCTTGAAACTGGGTTGTGGCCAGTGATTTGGTGTCGCCATCGCTGTCGACGAATGTGCTGAGGTAGGGGCCGACCAGGTTCTCATTGAATGAGCCGCTGAACGAGAGTTGAACCGAAATTGGGCCGGGTTGCAGCGCTTGTTCAAGGTGTAGCTCGATGCGTTCGTTTTCGGCGTCGATTGTCACTGCGCAGTCGTGCCGATCCTGGCCGACGATGACTGCGGCCTCCGGGATCTGAAGTCCCTCCCCGTTGAGGGTTATGACCTCGGTCTCCTCCTTCACCTCGGCTCGCACGGTGACCCGGCCGCTGAACGTCTTGTCGTTGAAGTTCGGCTCGAAGGTCAGCTCATAGGCTTCCGGAAGCACAGCGGTGGGAAGGCGGTGTTTGTTGGTCTCGGGCACGACTCTGATCGTAGCGGCGCCAACAGGCGGTGACCGCAGGTCGATGGGGTTGTGCGCATGACGTTTGGTATGCCGGATACGGCACGCTGGAGTAGTGCATCGGGTGCGAAGCGAGAAGAAGTCAGCAGGTTGTAGACGCTGGACTCAGAAGCTAGTCATCTGTCCAATCTATTTAGTGCAATGAGCTGATTGTTATCTATCGCTTTAGATGAATGGCTCGCTGGGCCGAGTGACTCATTTGAGTTAAATATCGATGGTCGTGTAGTAGTGTCAAGACATGTCGGTCGCCGCCAAGCCAGTCGAGTCCGTCGAAGTCGTGCCATCCCGCCGAGCCGAACCTTCCCCAGACCCTGATCTGGCGTCGCTAGATGTCGGTATCCGGCATCTAGAGCGGCTGTACCTGGAACTTGGTTCACTTCGTGTTCAGCTTCAGGAGTCTTCGACGAGCAGAGGCGAAGATGAGCCTCCGGTTGAAGAGGGACCTGACAGCCACTAAGTTGGAGCTCGGTGTGTTGGCTGGGTGTTAGCGTCCAGTCTTGGAAGGCGGGTTTTCCATGTTTGTTGATTGTGCCCAGCAGGGTGAGTCTCAGCGGCGCGTGCCGACTGCTGACATGAGCTGTTTGTCAGCTGATGAATCGGCTGGTGGCGCCGGTGGTGAGGGCGGCCGATTGCGCTTGAGACTCATCGGGCCGCCCGCCGTCGAGACTGACGGGGGATCGCTTACCCATCAACAGCAATCGCTGTTGGCCTTTATCGCTCTATGTGGCCCGGTCTCCGGCGATGACATCGCTTTGGCTCTCTGGCAGGGTCGGGTTATGTCGCCGAATCGGTTGTTCAATCTCGTTTCCGAGACCCGGAGGGTTGTCGGGCGTCGTCGGCTGCCGCCAAGCAGCGACGGCTACTATCGACTGTCTGACTACACCAGTGACTTCGGCCGACTTGATGCGTTGTGTCGGTCCGCACGACGTGATGACAGTGGGTGGTTGGAGGAGGCGGCTGTTGTCGTCTCCCAGATGGAGGGCCAGCCTCTCAGCCGGTCGGCCCGTGCCGGTCGGGTGTATTGGACATGGCTGGAGCACTGCTTGATCCGACGGGCCCACATTGAGCGCCAGATCGGCCAGCTGATTTTGGCCTACACCGACCAGATCGGCTCAGCTGCTCCTGAAAGAGCAATTCAGGCACTCGAGCAAGGACTGCGAGCCATCCCCGATGATGTCGCTCTGCAAGAGGAGCTAATTGCCCGATACCAGCACATGGGTTTCTCGGCCAGCGCCCGGACATTGATGCAAGCTCTCGACTAAGCCGAGCGTTGCCCGAACCCTACCCTGGGTGCGTTGTTAGAACTCGACTAGAGCTTCCGGAAGAGCGGTTACCACCACGTTGGCCTCGTATGAGCGTGCGTTCGGGTCGAACGTGCCGCCGCAGGTGATCAACTGAAGAACTTCGGAGCCTTCTTTGCGGAAGACTTCGTCAAACGGCAGATCGGTCTTGTCGTACTCGGTGTTGCCCGTTACCCGGTAGCGGAGCACCGAACCGTCGCTTAGCTCGACCTCGATGGGATCACCGACTCGGAGATCAGCCAGGTTGAAGAAGGCTCCTGGCTTGCCGCCGTAGTCGACGTGGGCCGCCAGCACGGCTGAGCCTTCGGCTCCTGGGCGGGGGCCAAATCGATACCAGCCGACTTGCTCCGCCGCCGGCACGGCGAACTGGTTTTGGCTGTCGACACCTACGGGGATCACCGGGGCTTCCAATGCAATGTCGCCAATGCGTACCGATACAGGTGATGGCCCGGTCTCGGGTTCGGGCTGATCGGCCAGATTGCCGCTGCGAAGCGGAACTTGAGGGGTAGCCAAATCGTCGACCAGGTTCACCAGGTTGTCCGGCAACGCCCGTGAAGAGATTGTGTCGGTGAGAGAAGCACCGATGGTGCCGCCACTTGAAGTGGCGGCACCCATCAGACAAAGAGAGATAGCGAGAACTAGGATTCCTGAGCGAACCCTGGAGTTCACAGAACCCGACGGCGCCGGGTCATCAGCGCCAGGCCTCCGAGAGCCATCGTGAGCGCTACTAGGCCGACGATGTAGAGGTTGGTCATGTCTTCGTCCATGCCGAGCAGGTTGCTGTCACCGGTCGGGACCTGGGTCGGAGCGGAGCTGAGACCGCTGTAACGCTGAACGATCGGAGCCAGTGTTCCGTCAGCAGCCGAACCGGACACGGAGACCACCACAACTTCGCCGTCGGCAATGTCGAGCGTGGCTGCCAGGACCTCGGCGTCGCCGGCCTGTACGACGAAGTCGTGCGACCCGGCGGCAAGATCGGCGCCGAAGGTGTCGCCGTTGGCCAGGGTGCCTACCGGCTCACCATCCACCAGGAGGGTTACCTCCGGTGCAGCGGCGAGATGGCGGGCGATGGCCCGACCCTGACCGGGAGCCAGAGTGGAGAAGTCTTCAGCGAAGGCGCTGAGGGCGGGAGCGCCCTGCTCGCCCAGGTGGGCGTACAACGATGCCGCACTGTCGCCGACGGTTACTGATTGCGAGAGAAGCGGAGCATCGTCTCGATCGGCACTGGCGGCTGTAGCAGCGTCGGATGCGGCGTAGATATCAACCTGATAGTCGCCGGGAGCCAGATCGACCGGTCCGGCGATGGTGCCGGGCTCGAACCCAGGGGCCAGGGCCTGACCGTCTACGTACACGTCGACGGTGGCACCAGGGATGCCGTGCACAATCTGGATGCCGGCTTCGCCGGCCGGGATTGGGCCGTCTAGGAGGGGTGTGGTGGCTTCTGCAGCCGGTGCCGGCGCCTCGGCTTCTTCGGCCGTCTCTTCTTCGGCTACCGGCTCTTCAGCGGTTTCTTCTTCCGCCGCAGCTTCCTCTGTTGTGGATTCCTCGGCCGCTTCTTCCTCGACCGCAGCCTCTTCTTCTACGACCGGCTCTTCCTCAACGGTTGTCGGAGACTCCGGTGTGCTGTCGTCGGATGAAACAGATGGTTCTGCGTCTTCGGTTGCCTCGGCCGCCTCTTCAGCGGCTGGATTGGTGGCTACTTCGGCGTCGTCGGCGGGGTCGCCGTTGAACAGCTGCCAGGCGATCAACGCCAGTACGAGCGCTCCGATGACTCCCACCAGAATTCCCGCCCGGTTGGAGCGTCCGGTGGGCTCCTGAGGGCTTACGATCTCGACCGTCTGGGCGGCCGGGACCTCGTAGGTGTCTCCGGTCGTGGTGGCGGCGGCAGTCGTGTAGTCGCGAGAGTCGAACCCTGCCGATTCTTCTTCGACGACAGCGGTTTGCTCGCCTTCAATTTCGGTGGTCGTGGCGGCCTCGTTGCTCACCTCGGTTTCCGGAATCTCGTCGGTGATTACGGCCTCGTTCTCGATATCGACGGTGGCTTCGTCTTCGACCGTGTCCATATCAGCGTCGTCGAGTTCGACCTCTTCGGCGATGTCTACTTCGGCTTCCGCCTCGGCCACATCGGAGGTGTCGGCTGCGATCTCGTCTACTTCGACCTCGGCGTCGTCGACAACTTCGAGGCCTGCGGCCGGATCGTCGATTTCAGGCTCGTCGTCAAAGAACGTGTCGGCGACGACCGCGCCGGTGGCGGCTACGCCGGCTGCGGCAAGACCAGCAGTGGCGGCTCCGCCGTTGCTGTCGGAGACTTCGTAGGCAGCCACTTCGGCTGATGCCGTTGCCGCCAGGGCGTTCACGTCAGCCGTGGGAATGAAGGCCGGCGAGTAGATGCGCCGTTCATCACCTAGTGCTTCGGCCAAAATGCTTGCGAATTCAAGGGCGGAAGGCGGCCGTGCCTCAGGGGTATCGGAGCTTGACCACATGATGAGGCGGCGAACCGAGCGCGGTACGTCCTCAATGTTGTTGCCCAGGGCGGCTTCGAGGATTTTGCCCAACGAGTACACGTCGGAGCGCTCGGTGGCGTCGGCACCGTCGAGTACCTCGGGGGCCGCCCAGTGCTGATAGTCGGCCTGTACGGCACCGCCAAGGCCGAGTCCTACGCCTTCGACGGCGATGTCCTCGTTGATGACGAAAATCTGGTCGGGGGAGAGGCTTCCGTGGAAGAGGCCGCGGAGATGGGCCTCGTGAAGCGCTCGGGCTGATGCCTCGACAATGGCGGCGCAATCGGGCCACTGTGCTGCTTCGGGCGGAATGCGGTCGGCGAGACTTGTGTGGTCGACCACGGGTGTGACGGCGAATGGCTTGTCGTCACTGGAGAGGTCGCTGTCAATAACGGGAACGAGGCCTGGAAGGTCGGCCGACTGTCGAAGACGCCGAAGATGTGAGCGATCCCACCTATCCATGGAGCCGATCGTCACCTTTACCGATGAAGAACCGTCGGACAGCTGCAGATGCTCAAATCCGCTCGACGAGAGGGTTTGTGCGCTCGCCGCCGTTTCATCGTTTGTGTTCACAGTTACCTCCGCCGGTGCTGCGCCCGTACCTCGCAGCCCGAAACTACCAGCTTCATAGACAGCTTGCAGCGGTCGTCATCGATTTTCTCCACAGCCACAGGATGTCTTATGCCCCCTGTCGCCCACTGCGCACCAAGGTAGCCGTGGATCGGCCCCGCGTCGACCATTCAAGATAAAAACCCACGAAGGATGGTGCAGGAAGACATTTGCCGTCGGGTTGTTAAACAACGTGATGGGTGTCTTTCGTTCTAGCTGCGGTCATCGGGGTCGGGGGAGAGGTGGGCCTGGAGCGGGAAGATCGGCTGTCGGTGCGGGGAGCGGAAGCGGAGATCGCGCCTCACCGGACAAATGGTAGTTCTGCGACCCAGGGGGCGAATGAGCAGGCCTTCCCGTCACCGCTGGGCATGTTTGTCCAGCAGGCCTGCCGTGGACCAAACCGCTGGTAGCGAACTACGTGGCGTTAGACCGCGTGCCGGTACACCATGCCGCTACGGGTTCTATCCACCATCTCGATTGATCCGAGCTGTCGCAGGCAATAACACAGCCGTTGGGCCGCAGCGCGTGAGCCGACCGTCGGCGCGATGTCGGCGGTTGTGAACAGCGGGGGTAGATCGTCGGGCAGCATCGCCACCAAATCGTCGCCGGAGGTGAAGCGGTGCCAGGAGTGGATCTCGCGCAATCTTCGGTCCACCGTCACCCAGCCCCCTCGTCCTCGCCTTGCCCGGTCGTCGAAGCGCTGGACTTTGTCAACCGAGACGAGGACAGCGTCGACGGTTAGGTTCGGGTGGTCGATCATTGTCGGGAGACTTACCAGCTCGTCGAGCACGGAGTAGAGGTTTCCCTTCTTGGGTGACCGGCGAGGCTTGCGGTCGTCGCGCAGGAGGTACGTCTCGATGGCGATGGGATGGACAATTCGGACCGAGTGTCCATCGAGGAGCACGTCCAGTTTGCGGGCCATGGCCCCGAACGAGCTGGTCTGAATCTCGACTATCTCGGCGCCTCGCAGGATGTCGACGACGAAGTTCCCAACCGGAACCTCAAATCGGTCCCCCCGCTGAGCCAGATGCTCCTTGAGCGAGCGATGCAGTGACCGCTCGTTCAAAGTCCCAATATCGCTCATTGGTGCACTGGCGTCAGTCGTCTTTTAATGCGACGGCGTTGGGAGTGACGTTCATCTTGGGTTCGTATTCGGCGACGACGGCTTCTCCACCCTCGCCACGTAAAGCGTCGCGAAGCTGCCGGCGGCAGTCGGCGCAAGGCCCGTAGAACCTCGCCGGCTCCGAATGATCGAACAGCGCACCGCCGCATCGCGGGCATTGAGGCATGTCCTGGGAGGTTTGCGAGTGCATCTCCGCAGCCTGAATTTCGGATCCCGAAGCGTCGGGGTTCCCAGTCTGGCGGTCAGTGTTGTCGACTTCGTCGTCCATTGGCACTCGTTTGGATTGTTCTACGTTTGGATTGTTCTAGAGGTGTCGGAGCCCGTCCGCCCGTCCGCCCGTCCGCCCGTCCGCCCGGCCGGAATCGGCCGGGACGGCCTGCTTCGGCCGCACGGTTCTACCGTAGTTCATGGTGCTCGTGCTACATTGTGATGCCATCGGGCTCCGGCGTAGTCAGCGGTGGGGCCGCTTCGTATCCATCGTGTAAAGAGGGGGCAGTCTACGAATGGCTGGCGTCGTCCTTGAATCCGTCAACAAGATCTACCCGAATGGTTTTCAAGCCATTCATGAGCTATCGATCGATATCCAGGACGGCGAGTTCCTCGTTCTGGTCGGTCCATCCGGGTGCGGCAAGTCGACGGCCCTGCGCATGGTCGCCGGGTTGGAGGACATCAGCAGCGGAAACCTCAAGATCGAAGATCGTGTGGTTAACGATGTTCACCCCAAGGACCGCGACATCGCCATGGTTTTCCAGAACTATGCGCTGTACCCCCACATGTCGGTGGCTGACAATATCGGCTTCGCTCTGAAGCTGGCCAAGGTGCCCAAGGCCGAGATCGCCGATCGGGTAAAGAAGGCGGCGCACACCCTTGATCTGACCGAGCAACTGGAAAAGAAGCCAGGGCAATTGTCCGGTGGTCAGCGTCAGCGAGTAGCGATGGGACGAGCCATCGTGCGTCAGCCGAAGGCTTTCCTTATGGACGAGCCGCTTTCCAACCTTGACGCCAAGCTTCGTGTGCAGATGCGGGCGGAAATCGCCGGACTGCAGCGTGACTTGGGTGTGACCACCCTCTACGTGACTCACGACCAGGTCGAAGCTATGACCATGGGTGATCGAGTGGCTGTACTGAAGCGGGGATTTCTGCAGCAGGTTGATACGCCGCAGAACCTGTACGACTCACCCGACAACGTGTTTGTAGCCGGATTCATCGGCTCGCCGTCGATGAACCTGTTCAAGGCTCGACTTGAGCGCGACGGTGATAACGACGTGACTGTTCGCCTCGGCGAGCAGAGCCTTAATCTGCCGGCTGACGCTGTTGATCAGCGGCCCGGTTTGGCTGAGTTCGAAGGTCGCGAGGTCGTGATTGGTATCCGACCCGAAGATATCGAGGATGCCTCGTTGGCGCCATCGTCTCCTGATAATCGTCGCCTGCGTTCCACCACCACGTTGGTTGAGTCCCTCGGTTCCGAAGTCATTGTCCATTTTCCTCTACCGGTCGAACCGTTCGAGATTATGGACGAGGAGTTTGAAGGCGAGGACGCGGTGGCCACCGCCCAGGATGAGACCGGCAACTACATTTATGTGGCCCGAGTCAACCCTCGCTCGCGGGCTCGTATCGGTGACAGCATCGAGTTTGCCGTCGACACGCCGCGCATGCACTTCTTTGATCCGGAGTCTGGGAACGCCATTCGCTAGGCGATGCTTATGGGTCGATTTCCTGAAATCCATAGCGGATTGATAGGGAGCGCGGTAGATGTACCCACACCCCATGGTGCTATTCGGCTGGGTTGCCGCCACGAACAGGCAGTACAATGACCTCCAACAAGCAAGACGGGCTTTAATCCCATCCGGGCGGCGGAGTAAACAAAAAATGGAAGGGACAATACAGATGAAAGGCGCAACTTTCGCGACGAGTCACATAGGTGATCTGTCGTGACGTTGTCAGCGCTTCTCACTGGATTCGCCATCGGGGCCATCGTTTTCTCCGTGCTCATGCTTGTGGTCGTCCGCAATGTCCGAAAAGGCCTGGCCGACGACATGGCTCGCAAGGATCGGGAGCTTGACGAGGCCCGACGTGAGGCAGCCGACGACCGGGAGACAAACCGGAGGCTGCGCCACGAGATCCATCAGCTCCAAAGTGGACGTATCGAGCCCGCTACCGTCGGCGCTCCGAGCGAGTCGGTCGGTATCGGCGGATACAACAGCCACTTCGGTGATGAGCCGAGTTGGGACGCAGACATCGCCGACATCGAGCAAACCTCTGCAGCCCACGCCGAGTCGTTGGCGGAAATCGAGTCACTGCAGCGGCAACTCGCTGACGCCAACGTTCAGATCGCCGAAAGCGACGCCAAGCTGAAGCGTTACCGGGAGGCCCTGACCGAGATTCGGCTCTCGCTTGAGGCACGGGACCCGCTCAACAACTTGGTCAACATCACCGAAGAGGTACCAACGACGCCGCCGGCTGACGCCCCCAGCGGGGCGGCCTGACCTTCTCGGGGCACATCCAACATGGGTCCCGTCTCCATCACTCGGTTGCTGTTTCCTGACATGGGGGCGGCCACCGCGGCGGCCAGACACCTCCGATCCGCCGGGGTGCGGGTCGAAGCGGTGAACCAGCTTGGCCCTGGCCAAGGTGACGACGTCGCAGTACTGATTCGAAGCAGCGACGTCGAGCGGGCTGAAGAGGCGCTGGCCGACTCCGGCGAGATCCCAATTGCCGGCGAGACCCCAACTGAGTGATATCTCAGGTGATTGAGGCGAATTGCCGCATCGGCAGAGTTGGATGTGACTACCGTTGAACCGGTGAGAACGAGCCCTCCGGACGCCAATCTGTTGATTTTACCCCTCTCCGGACCGGTGGACGCAACGGTCGCCGTGCCGGGATCCAAGTCCCACACCAATCGAGCGCTGATGTGCGCCGCGCTGGCCGATGGCCGCTCCACGTTGCACGGTGTATTACTGGCCGACGACACCAAGGCCATGATGTCGGCGGTTGCCGAACTTGGCGCCGAGCTGGAACGCTTCGACGGTCGCTTTGGGCCGACGGTGGCCGTCGGCGGTTTGAGTGGAACTGTTGATGCATCCGGCGGGTCCATCATCGTTAACGTTCGACAGTCTGGGACCACCGGCCGGTTTCTGCTGGCCGTTCTTGCCGGCCTTGATGGTGACTTTGTTCTCGATGGCGACCCTCAGCTTCGGGCCAGACCATTCGGCCCTCAGCTTGAGGCTCTGCGCTCTGTCGGAGCATCCATCGAAGGGGAGCAGCTTCCGCTCAAGGTGTCCGGCCGAACGATGCCCGGCGAGACGATGTCCGTATCGGGTGATGTCTCCAGCCAGTTCCTGTCCGGGCTGCTGCTGGCGGCGCCGCTGGCCGCCGGGCCAACCGAGATTCTTGTGACCGGGCCGTTGGTGTCCAAACCATACGTCGAGCTGACCATGACCACCATGGCGGATTTTGGAGCCACGGTCGAACACGATGGAGACTTCCGAAGCTTTCGGGTTCCATCGACGGGCTATCGGGCATCGGAGCTTCGTATCGAACCTGACGCTTCTGCCGCCTCCTACTTTTTCGGGGCCGCCGCCATCAAGGGAGGCCGGGTACGGGTCGACGGTCTGGGGCGATCCACGGTTCAGGGCGACCTGAAGTTCGTTGAGGTTCTGGAACGGATGGGATGTCGGGTGGAGGTGGCATCGGACTACACCGAGGTCGAGCGAAGCGGGCCGCTCAACGGAGTGGAAGTCGACATGTCGGACATCTCCGACACGGTGCAGACGCTTGCCGTTGTGGCATCGCAGGCGGACTCGCCGACGACAATCGCTGGTGTTGGTTTCATCCGCCACAAGGAAACTGACCGGTTGGCCGCAACCGCCGCCGAGCTCCAACGGTTGGGTATCGATTGTCGCCAAACCGAAGACGGCCTCATGATTCGGCCGGGATCGCCGCAGCCTGGCACGGTCGAAACCTACGACGACCATCGAATGGCGATGAGCTTCGCCCTTCTGGGCCTCGAACACGAAGGCATTGTCATAGCCAACCCAGGGTGCGTGGCCAAAACTTTCCCTCACTTCTTCGACGTGCTCGACACGCTACGAGCATCGCAGGAAGCTGTCTGACAGTGCGAGCAGCGCTACTTACCGGGCAGCGTCAGATCGAGATTGCCGATGTGCCGGAGCCCGAGCTGCTGCCCGGTTCGGTACTGGTGGAGATCGAGCGCTGCGGAATCAGCGGATCGGATGTTGTCGCCTGGCAGACCGGCGACCTTCCGGCACCGGCCTGGTTCGGTCATGAGTGGGTCGGTCGGGTTGCTCAGGTGGGTGAAGGCTCGTCCGATCGATTTGAGGGAGAGCGAGTGGTCGGTGGGGTCCCGGCGCCTTGCGGTCGATGCCAGCCTTGTAGAAGCGGAATGGGCTCCATCTGTCAGATGGTGTTGTCGATGATTGTGGGCACGGATGAGCGGTCGGCTGGCCACGGCGCCTTCGCCGAGCGGATCCGGGTCGACAGCCGGCGGGTCCATCGACTTCCAGAAGGTGTAGACGGTCCGATGGGAGCCCTTGCCGAACCTGCCGCCGTAGCCGCTCACGCCGTCCGACGGGCGCAGCCTTCGCTGGGAGACGTCGTGCTGGTTGTAGGCACCGGCACCATCGGGCTGTTGGTGGCAGAGCTGGCTCGGCTTGCCGGTGCAAGTCGCGTGGTGGCGGTTGATACCGAGGAGTCCCGTCGCGAACTGGCCTGTTCACTTGGCGCTGATGCCGCCTTTGCCCCCGGCGAGGATCTTGTGCGTTGGCTGGCCGTCCAAGGACATGGGCTTGGGGCCGATCTGGTCTTTGATTGCGCCGGAGGGTCGGCTGCACTCGAAACCGGCCTGTCGGCGGCCCGTTACGGAGCGACTGTGGTCCTGGTGGGATTCACTGCGGCCGAGGCGATGATGTCGGCTGACCAGACGCTGCGACGGGAACTGACGGTCATCGGTTCCCTCGGGTACTCGGTGGCTGATGTGCACCGGGCTCTCGATCTGATGGCTGACGAGCGCTACCGGGTGGACGAGCTGGTCAGTCACACGGTCGGTTTCTCCGATCTGTCAGAGGCGTTTTTGGAGCTGTCGCAGCCGTTAGGCATACGCTCAAGCCCCACTGCCAACCGCCCGAAGGTGTTGTTCAACCCGACGTTGACGTAAAGAGTTAACTTCAGCTTCGCAAACCGTCCAGGAAGTTGGCGGCCCAGGTGCGGACGTCGGTGGCCTCAACCTCTTTTCGCATGTCGCGCATGCGTTGACGCTGCTCTTCCGGTGTCATTCTGACCGCCTCGGCGATAGCCGACTTGAGCCCGTCGACATCGTATGGGTTGACAGTCAACGCCTCGGTCAGCTGGTGGGCGGCCCCGGCGAACTCCGAAAGTACGAGAGCCCCGGACTCGTCGTATCTGGTGGCGACGTATTCTTTGGCCACCAGGTTCATGCCGTCGGCGAATGGAGTTACCAACATGATGTCGGCGGTTCTATACAGCGCCAGCAAAGCATCAAAGTTTTGTGTCTGATGGATGTAGTGGACGACCGGGACCCCGACTCGTCCGTAGTCTCCGTTGATCTCTCCAACCAGACGTTCGACTCGGGCCCGTAGATCTATGTAGGCGTCAACGGCGTCTCGGGATGGGTCGGCCACTTGGACCATGGTGACCTGGGAGGGATGCAGAACTCCGTCGGCCAGCAGCTCCTTGAAGGCTCGAAGGCGGACGTCGATTCCTTTGGTGTAGTCGAGGCGATCAACACCGAGGATGACCGTTCTCGGATTGCCGAGTTGGGCTCGTAGATCTCGACTTCGTTCCGAGGTGGCGTGGTCCATGCCGGCGGCTTCGTAGCGTCGGAAGTCGATACCGATTGGGTAGGAGCCAAGACGGACTCTGCGGTCGCCGACCATGAGGTCGTCGCCGTCCACTGTTGCCTTGCCCAGGAATGACGCCACTCTTCGGAAATTGGCCGCGCCGCGAGGCGTTTGAAATCCAACGAGATCGCTTCCAAGCATGCCGGCCACCAGCGCTTCGCGCCAGGGGAGTTGGTTGTACAACTCGGCCGGAGGGAACGGGATGTGTAGGAAAAAGCCGATCAGTAGGTCGGGGCGGAGCTCTCGTAGATAGCCGGGAACCAATTGCAGTTGGTAGTCCTGCACCCAAACGGTTGCGCCCTCTTCGGCCGACTCGGCCACCGTCTCGGCGAATCGTCTGTTGACGGTCCGGTAGCCCTCATACCAGGTTCGGTGAAATTCAACCGGTCCGACCTTGTCGTGGTAGAGCGGCCACATGGTCCCGTTGGACATGCCGTTGTAGTGGGCATCCAACTCGGTCGGGCTCACGGGAACCGGCAGCAAGTGGATGCCGTCGACGGTAAATGGCTCGTCCACCAGGTGGTTGGAATCACCAGTCCAGCCAACCCAGGATGGGTTGTCGGACTGGGCCAGTGCCGGTGACAGTGCGGAGACGAGGCCGCCAGGACTGGTGATCCACTCACTGGTGCCGTCCTCTCGCTCAACCCGCCGGACCGGTAGACGGTTGGCAACCACAATGAGCTGAGGGGCGACAGTCACGGTTACAGGCTACTGGGCACACGCGGGCCACGTGGCCGGCGTGTGCGGTGTCTCACTGTTTCTACGATCCAACCGCCATATCGGCCCGTTGTTTCGTTTGGTCGATCAAGTCAGGTTCAGGAGACCGGTTTCATCCAAGTTTCCGCTTCGGCCTATTGCCTCAGCAGCTAGCAGCTCGTCAATTGATCTGTCCCGATCAATCAGCCCCCAGGTTCGGTTGCCGGCCGGGGTTCGTAGGGCGCATCGGCCCTGTCGACTGCCGTCCTTTTCGTGCATGACGGTGTACGCCTCGATGCTGACCGGCCCGGCGTAGCCGTCGTCGCAGTGGACGATGTCGATGGCGTCGGCTTGACTTTGGGCGTTCAGTCGTCGGAACGGCCGGTCGGCCGGTGTGTTACCCATCAGGCCGAGGGCGTGTTTGGTGATGAATCCGCCGTTGGCCGTCACCAGTCCAACCGAGCCGGACGCACGGCTTCTGAGCGTGGTTGCCATGGCGGCCATTGAGTGGCCCACGTAGTTGTTCAGCGGGCCGCCGGCAAAAGTCAAACCTCCGGTGACGGTTAGCGGACGGGTGAGATCCAAGCCGAGCTCGCCGGCGGCTATTTGGACGGCGGAGGGAAAGCAGGAGTACAGGTCGATGTCGGACAGATCGGCGACATCTTGTTCAGTTGTCTCCCAGAGTTGCTTGCCCGCTGCTGCGATGGCCGGCGAGGAGTGAAAGTCTCGCCTATTGGACAGCGAGGCGGTGTCGTTTGCCTCGGCCGTTGCGTGGGGAAATATCCAGTTGTCTCGTGGCGCTCCCAGCGCCTCGGCCTTCTCAGCCGACGTAACGATGATGGCGCTGGCCTGGTCAAGGTCCCAGTTGGAGTTCATGGCCTTGGTGTAGGGAAAGCCGATCATCCGATTCTGCTCGGTCTCTTGTTGGATCTCGTCGGCGTCCATCGGCCGGCGAGACCACGCATAGGCGTTATCCACGGCAACGGCGTTGAAGCCGGCCCAGAGCAGGCCGAGGCGTTTGCGGTGCTGTTTGATCGTCTCCCCGTTCTTGTGGCGGATGGCCGATTCGAACAACGGGTAGGCCACGATCGGCTGGCTGATGTTTCGTTGCTCTTCGAACGGCGTTGTCATCGTCAGTGGCTGACCCAATTCCACATCGGGCACGCTGTCCGTCTGCTCGGTGACGGTCATCTTGATGCCCTGCCGACGCAGACGACGGCGACTCCAAATGGTCTCCCCGCCGGTCAGTACGGCGCACCCGAGTTGGCCGCTCTGGATCTGCTCGGCCAGGTAGCCCAGAGCAGCCATCGGCGCCTGTCCTCCCATTGTGGTGAGGGCGGTCTTGGCTCCGGAGGCCGAAACGTCATCAGCTATCAGCCGGCCGGGGTCCGGATAGTTCCAAGCTCCGGCGACTACGACGACCAGTTCGGCCGCCCGGGCGACTCCGGTCGCTCCTGAGTCCGCTTCGGCTTGTCGCACCGCGTCGACCATGAGTTTTGTCGGCTCTTTCGAGGTGCGGGGATCATCTGGCCGTTGGAGGACTTGGCCTACACCGACAATGACCGGCGTGTTCGCTGCAAGATTGCTCACGGCAACACACTACGGCCCGCCGAAGCCCAACCTGAAACGGGGCATCCGGTCGTTTGGGTTGTGGTACGGTCCGTGCGGTGACTGAGAATGTTGACTCGTCGATCGTCGGTCGGCCGGTGTCCGGCCGGTGCCTGTGCGGAGAAGTGTCCTTTGCGGTCGTCGGCGAGTTGCGGATGGTCAGCAACTGTCATTGCGGGCCATGCCGTCGATTCACCGGTCACCATATGGCGGCAACTGCGGCTGACCCGACCACGGTGCAGTTCATCAGTGATGCATCTTTGCGGTGGTTCCGTTCGGCCCCGGAGGTGGAGTACGGATTCTGCTCCCAATGCGGGTCCAGTCTCTTTTGGAGAACCTCGACTCGACCGGAACTGTTGTCCATCTGCGCCGGAACGCTTGATCAGCCGACCGGGCTTCGGACAACGGTGGCCCTTTTCACGGACGAGCACGGGGACTACCACCAGCCGGAGAAGGTTGATGAGTCACACCCGGGGGATAGGCCGTAAGGCCCACGTGGCGCTGACGTTGGTGGAGAATCTCACCGATTGTCGCACCGTGGTCAAGACGTTTACTGCAACCTAACCGGGGCGGCGTGAACCCCCTGATGTCGACCGCTACCCTAAGTCAAGATGTCTTCTTGGAGGGGATCGCTTAGCGGTTGGTTTACCAATCAGTCCGCTGGAAAGTTGGCGCTTCTGGCGGCAATTGTTGCCACCTTGCTCGGGTGGGGGGCATTGTTGTTCGGTTCGGTCGACCCGAACCCGAATCTGGCCGATTCAGCCGGCGATGTCATTCCCGATCTTGTGGCGGTAGTCGACGTCGCCAGCTCGGTTGATGATGAGTGGCTCGCGGTTGCTCGTGACGACCTGGGGCGGATTCCTGGGGTCAATACGACTTCAGTTGATTGGCTTGCCGGGGATTTGACGGCGTTCCACCTCGGACTGGACGACGCCGCGGTGGAGCGGCGCTCGTTGGCCGGCATTGTCGACGACATCCAGTCCAGCGTGTCTGGTGCCGCCGGGGTGTCGGCCGACGACGTTGATGTTTCCGGTCGGCTGGCGGAGGAGAATGAACTTTGGTCGTCCTATTCGCCGGTGGTTACGTTGCTTGCCGTCTTGGCCGTGGCGGTTGGTGTGGCTTTGGCCGTTCAGATCCACTGGTTGGTGGGCGCCCTCACCATGGTTGCCTTGGCCGGCTCCACCGTCTTGGCTCCGGCGGTTGCCGGTCAGCTGGTCGGGTCCTATGACGGGACGTTGGCGTCAACCGCCATGGTGGCTTCGCTGGCGGCCTTGGTCACCGGCTGCGTGGTCTGTTGGCGGCTTTACGCCTGGTTCCAGTCGCCGTCCGGGGACGATGGAGCCGAGATGATTCAGCGATCGGTCACATCCTGTTGTAGTGACGTTGCGTTGGCTGCCGGTGCTCTGGTGTCGTTGGGCGTAGTTCTGGCCGTCTTCGGTCTCATCACCCATCCTGTTTGGTCGGTGGCGGCCGGGGTTCTCCTGGCACTTGTTCTTTGCTCCGCTCTGATGTCGACGGGACTGACGGTTGGGGAGCTGAGCGGCCTCACCAACGGTGCTCGTGATCTGACGGCTCCGGCTCGGACGTCGTTGGACGGGCTACGGACCATACCGATGACCCCCACCGTCGTTCTTGCTTCGGCCGCCCTGCTCACCCTGTTGTCGGTGTTTGCCTTCGGCCAACCGGGGCTGCAGCTGGCTTCGCTTGATGTCGGCGACGACTCCGGTGCCGCCGACTCGTTGTTCGACCTGGGGGCGGGCAATCCGACGGAGGGTTTGGTGGTGACGCTTGATGAATCCGTCTCGGCGTCAATCGATGACGTGGCCGCCACTGTTGTTCCGTTGACGTCGGTCGCCTGGGTGGACACCGTCGGCCAGAGGCATATTGGCGCCGACGTGCAGCCGGCGGTCGACGGTGTGGGCCTGTTGACTCCGAGTGTTCTTCGGCGGGCTTCCGGCCCTCCATCGGATCTCGACCGGTCGGCGGTAATCGTTCCCGCTGTGCCCTTGGCCAGTGAGGCCGGTGCCGTTCTTCTCGATGATGTTCGGTCGTTCGACGGACTGTCAGTGTCGAGCCCCGCTCTGGCTGACCTCACCACTCGTGGGTCGGGTCGACTCATTCTGGTCGTCGCCGTCCTCTTCGCTCTCCTGGCCGGCCTGGCAGGTTATGCCCGGTCATCGGATCGCACGTATGCAGTGACGGCAGCTGTCCTTTCTCTGCTCCTTGGCTCGGCGGCCGTCGGTCTCTACCGAATTGTTGCCGGTACGGTCTCCGCTGGTGAGCTTTTGACGGTGTTGGTGTTGTCAATGACCGTTGTTCTTCTCTGGATTCTAGGTTTCGCCCAGTCTCCGGAAGTCGCCGTCAAACGGCCAGAGGTCGATGCGTCCTCTGAGTCCGCTGAGCCTCGGGCTCTTGATCTGCTTCCCGGTGACGGGGTCGTGGTGGCCACGGCCATTCTGATTTTGGGAACCGTTCTTGCCGCCATGGCGGCGTTCTTCGATTCGGGTCCCGGTACGGGTCGGTTCGGTACGGGCATGGCGTTGGTGACCTCGGTGACCGCGTTGTTCGGCATGGTGATTCTCGGGCCCGCTCTGCTGGGACAAGGTGCTGTGTTCCATCGCCTACTCCGTCCTTTCAGGTCCGCCCTTCACCCCGATCGGCCGTCAATGACAGTGTCGGCTTCGCTGGGAGAACGCAATGTCAGGTCTCGCTGGACCGACGTCGCCACGGAGTTGATGGACGCCGACTTCCGTATTCAAGGTGATCCGGATGCTCACAAGGAAGAGGAGGTTGCCCTGCTGGGCACCCCGATCTTCGATGAGGTCCGGTTGCGGCAGGCTCGAATGCGCCAGGCGGGTTTGAAGGTGGCAGGTGACGGCCCCGTCGTACGGCGGGTCGACCTGGTTCGTGACGGTCGTTGCCCGTCCATTTCCTTGACGGTCGATCATCCGCAGCGAACGTTGATCGCCGAGGGCGGCAATGTGGTCGGTGTGCGACGGCCGGAGCGAAAGTCAATGGTGGTTTGGCTCGCTGCTGATGCTGATGGTCGATTTGTGATTGCTGAACTGGTGGAAACCGGGACCTTCCCGCTCGAGTTTGTTGACGTCACCGAGCCTCGTTCGGCGGCTCAAGTGCTGGATCTGACCGAGGCGTCGGACAAGCCCACCGTCGGCGACACCGCGCTGTAGGCTGGCAGCGCGAGCGATTCAGGTTAGGCGCTCGTCGGCCGACATGGCTCCGGTCCGTCTGCGCAGGCTGGCTTTATTGCTGATGCTCTGACGTTTCGGCCTGATCGGTCGGGACTGTTCCCGTTTCAGCTCGGAGACATCATGGACATCGCCGATTCGGTCATCGATCTCATTGGTAACTCACCAATGGTCTATCTGCGTCAGGTAACCAAGAATCTTGACTGTCCTGTGGCGGCCAAGGTCGAGATGACGAACCCTGGTGGTAGCGCGAAGGACCGTCCGGCGCTCACCATGATCAACGAGGCGGAACGCTCGGGCTTGTTGAAGCCGGGTGGCACCATCATCGAGCCGACCTCGGGCAATACCGGTGTCGGCTTGGCCATTGTTGCCGCCCAACGCGGCTACAACTGCGTTTTTGTTCTGACCGACAAGGTTGCTCCCGAGAAGATCGATCTGCTGAAAGCCTATGGTGCCGAGGTTGTCGTTTGCCCGGTGGCGGTTCCTCCCGACGACCCGGCGTCTTACTATTCGACGGCTGAACGTTTGGTTAAGGAGACCCCCGGGGCGTTCCGGCCAAATCAGTACGCGAACCCGGTCAACCCCCTTGCCCACTATCAGACGACGGGGCCTGAGATCTGGCGTCAGACCGAGGGTCGCATAACCCACTTTGTGGCCGGTGCCGGGACAGGTGGAACACTGGGTGGTGTTGGACGCTTCCTGAAAGAACAGAACCCGGATGTGCAAATTGTGGCCGCCGATCCGGAAGGTTCGGTGTACTCGGGTGGCTCGGGGCGCCCGTATCTGGTGGAAGGCGTAGGTGAGGACTTTTGGCCCGAGACCTACGACCCTGACCTGGTTGACCGGGTCATAGCCGTTTCCGACCGGGACTCGTTCATGACGGCCCGGGCCGTCAGTCAGGACGAAGGACTTCTTATCGGCGGATCAGGAGGGACGGCGGTGGCGGCATCGCTTCGCCTGGCCGGTGAGTTGACGGTCGATGATTTGGTGGTCGTCCTCATCCCGGACTCCGGGCGGGGTTACCTGAGCCGGGTGTTCAATGATCAGTGGATGGCAGGCTTCGGTTTCTTGACCTCCGATGGTCCCACTGTGGGCGATGTGGTGTCGGCCAAAGGTGAGGAGCGACCAAGCCTGGTGTACGTCCAGCCGGAAGACTCGGTGCGAGATGCTGTGGGGCTCATGCACAAACATGATGTTTCCCAGCTTCCGGTGGCCAAAGGCGAAATGCCGCTGGCGGCGGCCGAGGTGAGTGGCTCCATCGACGAGCTTCGAATCATGGAGTCGGCGTTCGGTGATGGCACGGTGATGGATCGCTCGGTTGAGTCGGTGATGAGCCCGAAGATGCCCACGATCGGAATTGGGCAGAGCGTTGAACTGGCGGTGCAGTTGCTGGACAGTGCTCCGGCGTTGTTGGTGTTGGACGGAGGTCGACCGACCACGGTGATTGCACGAGCCGACCTCTTGGCGTTCTTGTCGACTGAAGAGATTTGAGATTTGAGAGATGGCTGAAGTAGGGAATGATCGATCACGAGGCTGGGGATTTGATACCCGGGCCATCCACGCCGGACAGGATCCTGAGCCGACAACGGGCGCGGTTACGGTACCGGTGTTCCAGACCTCGACATTCGCTCAGGAAGCGGTGGGCAAGCACTCGGGCTACGAATACGCCCGAACCGGAAACCCCACTCGAACCGCGCTGCAGACCGCACTGGCGGCTTTGGAGGACGCTGCGTTCGGTGTCTCGTTCGCGTCCGGTCTAGCGGCCGAAGACGCAATTTTGCGTTTGCTTGAGCCGGGCGATCACATCGTTATGGGCAACGACGCGTACGGCGGCACCTTCCGCCTGATCTCGAAAGTGTTCGGGCGGGCAGGGATCACCTGGTCCGCTCATGATCTGACGGATCCGGCATCGCTGGGACGTGATTGGCCGAACAACACCAAGATGGTGTGGGCCGAAACCCCGACCAATCCGTTGCTGACCGTTATTGACATCGCCGCCGTGGCATCGGTGGTTGCCCAGCACCCGGAAGCCAGACTGGTTGTCGACAACACATTTGCCACTCCCTATCTGCAGCAGCCGTTGGCTCATGGCGCTGACATCGTGGTTCATTCCACCACGAAGTACATCGGTGGTCATTCTGATGTGGTGGGTGGCTTCGTCGCCACCAATGAGTCCGACGTTCACGACCACCTCACCTTCATACAGAACGCCGTGGGTGCCGTGCCCGGACCGTGGGACTGTTACTTGACGTTGAGGGGGGTGAAGACGCTTGGTGTGCGGATGGACCGTCACTGTACGAACGCGGCCAAGCTGGTCGAGCTCTTGTCGAGTCACCCGAAGGTCACGTCTGTGTTGTGGCCGGGAGTGGCCACCCACCCTGGACATGGGGCTGCCCGCAAGCAAATGCGTGACTTCGGCGGGATGGTGAGCTTTCAAACCGGTACCCGCGATGCCGCCATGAGGGTCTCTGAGGGCACCGAGTTGTTCACCCTGGCCGAGTCGCTGGGGGCGGTCGAATCGCTCATCGAGCATCCGGGGGCGATGACCCACCTTTCGGCCGCCGGATCGCCGCTCGAGGTGCCGGATGATCTGGTTCGCCTTTCGGTTGGAATTGAAGACAGCGCCGACTTGATGGCTGATCTCAAGCAGGCCTTGGACCAGTTGTGAGTCTAGGCGACGGTACCAGGGTGGGGATGGGGCCGGCGATCGCGGTAGAGCCGAAGTCCGGTCGCTTCGAGTCGCTGGAGCAGGCGGTGGTCAACGGCGGTGGCCGGGTGGCTCCGCTGAATGAGGCGGAGGCCCTTATTTGGGCCGACCCCGCGGTGCCGCATCAGCTGCCGGACAGCTTGAGAGGTCACGACGGGCTGCGATGGGTGGCGCTGCCGTTCGCCGGAATCGAGCCCTATGTCGGCTATCTGGATCATGGCCGGGTGTGGACCTGTGCCCGAGGGGTGTACGCCCGACCGGTGGCCGAACACGCCCTGATGCTCGGGCTGGCCGGTTTGCGAGGCTTGTCCACCTACGCCCGAGTCGCCTCCTGGTCGGCTCCGGAAGGGCACAATCTGATCGATGGGCGGGTGACGATCTTTGGTGCCGGTGGCATCGCCGAGGAGCTACTGAAGCTGCTTGAAGGATTTAACTGCACGACCACGGTGGTTCGTCGTCGGCCGACGCCAATGGCCGGTGCCGACCGAACCGTTGCCTTCGAGGACCGAATCGACGCCTTGGCCGGTGCCGACCTGGTCGTTCTGGCGTTGGCCTTGACCCCCGAGACGGAATCGATCATGAGTGAGGCCGAGTTCGCCGCCATGGCTGATCATGGTTGGCTGGTCAACGTGGCCCGAGGCGGTCATGTCGACAATGAGGCGTTGTTGGCGGCCCTTGATGCTGGGAGCATCGGCGGAGCGTGTCTGGACGTGACGGAGCCCGAGCCCTTGCCGGACGGGCACCGGTTGTGGTCCCATCCAAGGGTCATGATCACGCCTCACGTCGGCAACACACCGGAGATGGGCATACCCTTGCTGGCCTCCCATATCGAGCGTAACGTCGCCCTGTTCGCCGCCGAGACGGAACTCGAAGGTCAGGTCGACGTCGACGCCGGTTACTGATCCGGGCTTCGCTGGTAGGAGCCTCGGAGTATCTCCGGGCTAGGCCTTCGGCGGTTGTCCCTTTAGCAATCGGGTTCGGCCTCGGAAGACGGCGATGGTCTCGCCGTGCTCGTCGGCTACCGTCACGTCGGTGATGGCGTTACGGCCGTGCTCATGGACCCGATGGGCTGTCGCTGTTAGACGGGCTCCAAGGTGCGCCGGTCGTAGCCAGTCGATTTCGGCTTGAACGGCGACTGCCGGGGTGCCGGTGTCGTTGGTGGCGAATGCCATGGCAGAGTCGGCCAGTGCAAATACGAGGCCTCCGTGACCGATTCCTAGTCCGTTGACCATGTCGTCGGTAACCGTCATTGAAACGACGGCGTGGCCGTCTCCGGAACGATCGATCGTCATTCCCAAATGTTTGGAGGCTCGGTCTTCGGCAAACATCGCGGCCACCGTGTGCCCGTCGGGTTGTTCTGTCACGTCACCACTGTGCCACAGCACAGCCTGAGAGGCCTGTTGGCTAGGGAGCGATATTGGATCCCTCGGCGGCCAGCGACACCGGCGTGGTTCCGGGCAGCGACACAATGGTCGCTCGCAGTGTCTCGATGTTCACCGGCCGGGTTATCCAAGCGTCGATTGGGAGGTCACTGCATCTACGTCTGTCCGGTTGTGAGTTTTCCGAACTCATGGCCACGATCCTGGTTTGGGTAGTGGCACCGTAGGAGAGGCTCCGCAGTTGGTCGAGGGCAATGTTGTCAACCCCGGGGCCGTCATCGTCGAATAGGACGAAATCATACGATAGTAGATCGATGCCGCCAAGTGCTTCGGCATCAAGATCGGCTACATCCGCATTGAGCCCCAGTTTTCCAAGCAACGCTTCGGCGATCTTGCGGTGCACCCGATCGTTGTCGAGAACCAAAACCCGCTGTCGTCGTTCACCGGCGTGGATCTCTTGGGCGTGGCCGTCGGTGGCAGAGCGGAACGTCTCGTTCAGGGCGGCGACCAACATCGTGGGTCTCA
>JAHDFR010000132.1:10154-12174 GCA_020628065.1 Acidimicrobiales bacterium | reverse complement strand
GACCTATCTCTGTTGTGCAGGCCGGCAGGCTGGTTGGCGTCACCACACGCCTGCTAGCCGACGGCGCCTGATCAAGTTCAAGAGTCGGCTAGCACTTTCGGCCGATCGGCCCTACCTTCCAATCACCCAAATGTCCGATTGAGCCTGCCGGCGGTATCGACCATGCTTGAAACGAAGAGCCATCACTAGTTCCTGCGAGGCCACCGATGACACCCGCCAACAAGATGACCAGCGAAGCAGACAAGACGCCATCGAAGAAGCCGTTTCTACCGCCGCGATGGGTCATCCGTGGTGCCTGGAAGATCCACCGAGGCCTCTACCGCGCCACCGGCGGCCGGTTCGGTCTTCGGCGGCCCAACTCGAAGACCTACGGACTGATGTGGGTCACCACTATTGGTCGCAGGAGCGGCCAGGAGCGGCCGGTCATGCTTGGCTACTTTGACGACGGCCCCAACCTGGTAACGATGGCCATGAACGGCTGGGGAGCTCCCGAGCCGGCATGGTGGCTGAACCTCCAGGACAGCCCAAACGTGGTTGTCGACTTGGTAGGCGAGCGTCGCCCGGTGACCGGGCGTGCGGCAGTGGGCCAGGAGCGGGACCGACTGTGGGCCCGATGGCAGGAAATCGACCGTGGCCTTGACGACTACGCGGCGTTACGGCCGACCGAAACAGCGGTGGTCGTCTTCGAACCTCGACCCGCCTAGGTTCACGGCGGGTTATAGAGTTCCGGGAGTGGCCTGTGAACGTTTCCGCAGGATCGGTTCCAGGGCGCTCACGTAGTCGACCACTCTGGTGCCGATCTCGAAGGCCAGTTCGGAGCTGTCAACGTCGGGGTCGTTGATATCGACATCAAGCCACGCTTCCGACACTCGCCGCCAATTGTCGGCCCCATAGAAGACTCCCGGCTCTGCTTCTGGGCCGAGCGCTTTTCGCCATGCTTTGGCGTGTTTGTTGAGGTGGTTGAGAACCGCTTGATTGACGTTCTGATCGCGGTGTTCGCTGTGAAAACCTATTTCCACCGCCTGACCGTCAGTGCCGTCGACGTGACGCTGGGCCAGCACCTGGGCCTCATAGTGCTCACGGCCGGCTTTCTCGCCACCGAACCAAACCTTGATGCCTCGACGGTGGGTTTTAGTCTTCACTTCGCCCAGATCCTCGGGTGTCATGGCTCGAACGAGGTCGGCGACCTGATCAAACAACGAAAGCTCCACCTCAACGAGCCTAGAAGGCCGACGTCAAGCCTGTGACTTTGGCCGGATTGGTATGCGGGCCCACCACCACGTCGCCTAGTCAGGCTTGACAAGCGACACAAGCATTTACAGAAGAAAAGCCAAGGATCCGCCACTTTCGGCACCATGACGGTATCGTGTCGTTTCGGTGACGGATCTACATGTGAGGGATAACGATCCCTTCAGCGACGCCCAGCGATTGGAGAGTCTTGCCGACAAGTTTTTCGCGTCTGGCGACATCTACGATTCGGTGCCCGACGTTGACCGTCCCCGAACCGGTCCGATTCCGCGCATAGGGCGGAGAAGCACCGATCCAGCGACGGGTCAAACACCGACGGTTAATCCGGTTCCGCCAGCCGCATACGGCTACAACACGGGTTCTCATCAGGTTGTTCATCCTGGAACCGGGCAGCACCCGGCTGTTGCTGTGCCGCAGGGTTACAACACGGTTTCTCATCAGGTTGTTCATCCTGGAACCGGGCAGCACTCGGTTGTAGCTCACCACGGCCACCACCAACAGCCGACCGGCACCGGTCCTCATCCGATCGCCGTCGGCAACCAGCCGATACTGAAAACCAAGTCGGCCAAGCGCACCAAACGTCGGTCGACGAACCGTGTGTCGTCCACCGCCGGCAACCGTACGGCCATCAGGGCCGGTCGACTTTTAATGGTGGCCGCCGTAGCCGTCGTTGTGGCCACGCTGCTCACCCAGACCACCGTGGGTAATCAGCCGGGAACGGTTGAAGCCGGTCCCGACCAGGCCCCGGAACTTGTCGGCACCGAAGGAGACG
>JAHDFR010000132.1:1612-10054 GCA_020628065.1 Acidimicrobiales bacterium | reverse complement strand
ACGGAGCCAACCGGCAGTTCATCGTCATCGACGGTCCGCAGAACAGTGGAAGCTCCCTGCGAAGTACGCTCACCGGTTTCATCTCCCGTTTCGGTCGCGGTGACGACAATGGGGAAGCCGCCAGTGACAGCGACAGTGGCGGTGACAGCGGAGGTGGGGCGACGGCATCGACCTCGCTCGACTACCAAGCCAATCTCGAAATGATCCGGGCCGCCGGTATCCGTAACCGGAATCACGACGCCTCCCCCTACCTGGCCACTCCCTCAGCCGACCTCAACCCGCAGAATCACTACGGCCCTCGTTCCGAGTACCTGAACAACCCGGGCGACAATCCTGAACAGGCCTTCCCTATCCCGGCCGGCGGGCAGTTCCGGGTGGCTTGTGAGTTCTCGCACTTCGCCTACGACGATCCGCTGCTCTACCCGAACATGCCTGGTGCCGCCCACCTCCACATGTTCTTTGGTAACACCCACGCCAATGCGTTCTCCACCTACGACTCACTGGTCAACAGCGGATCATCAACCTGCAACGGCCAAGAGCTGAATCGCACCGGCTATTGGGTGCCGGCCATGTTCGATGGCCAGGGCAACGTCCGCATCCCCGAACGGGTAGTGATCTACTACAAGGGTGAAGGCAAGTCCCGTGGGGCCAGTCAGGTGTACCCCGAGGGTGCAGCCATGATCACTCACAACATCAACACGATGCCCGGCGACCAGGGTGGCTCGCCCGGCAAGTTGACGTTCACCTGTACCGACAACTTCTCCAGCCCCAGCGGGGAAGGCGGCAACACCATGCCGGCCTGTGATGGGGCGAAATTCAAAAACCAGTACGGGGCTGATGACAATCCTCGAGTGGTGCTTGAAGTGAACATCAAGTTCCCTCAGTGCTGGAACGGCCAGGATCCCGCCAACTGGCGAAACTTTCAGCCGCCGTCAGGTAACTGGTACGGCAGCAACTGCTCCGGCGAGTTCAACCAGAACTTCCCCAACCTCGAATACTTCGTCAACTACGTGGTCGATATCGGCGAGAACACGTCGGACTGGTTCATCTCCTCCGACGTGAACCCCGAAAGCCTGAACCGTGACGAAGCCGGTGGATCGAGTATTCACGGCGACTGGTGGGGTGGCTGGCACAAGCAGACCAATCAAACCTGGATCGACAACTGCGTCAACTACGCGTCCAACACCGCCAGCGGCTGCGGATTCGGTTACTTAACCGATGGCGGCCCCAACGGCGGCTCCCCATCGGATGGGCCAGCGCTGAAGATCCGTCCTCAATACGATGGACCGCACAAGGTGCCGGCCGCTCAGTTGCTTGAGGAGCTGTGCCCGGACCCGGGCAAGACCTACACCAAGCCGGAGGACGCTGCTTACTGCGCTCCGGGCACGGGCCTGTAGCTTTACCTGTTCGTCGCCATTCGGCGGACCTCGCCAGCACGCTTCTCCGTCGCCGGGTAGGTGGTAATCGGGCTCGATGGCCGGTCCGGTACCCTCGGACTATGCGACCAACATGGCGGACACGTTGGGTCCGAAAGGCTCGGACAGGTCGTTGAGTCGTATGCCTGTTCGCAAGTGGGTCATTCGGACTATGGCGGTGACGTGCCTCTTGACGGTGGCCGCCTGCGGCAGTACCGATGATGGCGCCGACACCGCCGGGCCCGACCCGGCATCACCGACGACGCAGAACTCGGCCTTCGACGCGGGGTCGGCGGACGATGATGGCGGCGACGAGGGTGCAGGTCAGGGCACGGGGCCATCGGACGGAACGGGATCATCGGACGGCCAACAGCAGGACGGGCGCTCCGAAGAACCGGGGACCGAGCTTGAGGCCTTGGCTCGGGAGCTGGGCATCTATGTGCACGACGACAACGATCAGTACTACCAGGACATGGAGGCGGCGCAGGCCCTGTTGGCCGAGCGGAATACCTCCGTCTCCCAGTGCATGGCCGACAGGGATCTTGAATTTGTGGGCGACGACCCTGATGTGGTGCACGGCTTCTACGACGGGTTCCGGTTGGAACGCAACAGTCCCGCGTGGGCCGCTCGGTACGGGTTTGGTGTTACCACGTTGATTTGGCCTCAAGAGTCCTTGGGTAACGGGGCTGTAGGTTATCCAGGTCGAGCCCCGGGCAAGCCCCAGGCCTTTGGTGACGGCCAGTCCGATCCGCTGTCGGCCTACCTGGCTACTCTCGAAGATCCTGATCGCTACTGGACGGCTCTGTTCGGAGCCAACCCTGACCCGGCGACAGGAGAGTACGCCGAGACGTCTTGTGCCGGAGTGGCCGCCAGGCGGTCCCCAGATCCGACTCAGTCGTTGGTCGAGGCGTTGAGGGTTGGCGTCGATGAACGCGCCGCGCTGCTGGATCAGCTGGCAGGTAGCGATGCCGTTGTCGAGACTCTGTCGTCCGGCGGGCGTTGCCTGGTTGAGCGGGGCTACGACTTTGGCGACGAGTTGGAGGCCAGGATCAGCGTCTGGGATCGGCGTGGAAACCTGCCGATGGTGGATGACCCGACGGCTGCCGGCTACCTGGATGCGCTATTGGAGGCACAGAGCTATGAAGTCGAGGTGGCCTCGGCCGTCTGGGAGTGCGGCGTGGCTCAGGCGCAACTCAACCGGTTGAAGATGTCGCTTCTGGCCGACCTTGTGGCCGACGTTACGTCCGAGTCTGACGGGTAGGGGTCGAACGCATTCGCGCCCGATGTTCGGCGGTATGAGTTCGGCTGGAACACCTGGAGTCGGTGCAGAAGCGCTTGGATCGATTGCGGGTTCCGTCGTAGAAGATGTCTTCGCAGCCTTCGGCGTCGCACACCCCGAATCGGCTCGTTCCGTCGTCGCATAGTTCCTGGGCCAGGGCCATCAGCAGATCTGCGGCCACTTGATCGTCGAAGCGAGCTGTGGCCGGCGTCCAGTGGATGTGAGGTCCGACGCCGTCGTGGTCGGCGATGGATGGGGCGATATCCAGCTCGGTCAGCTGCTCGTTGACGAGGCGAGAAGCTTCTGCAAGCTCAAGTCGGGGTAGTGAGGCTACAAGCGGGTTCATGTCGACCAGCCGTCCCTTCAGTCGTTGCAACGAGGCGGCTGAGGCATCGGGTGCCCGGCTGAATCCTTTGTCGGTCAGTATCTCTCTGAGTTCGTCGATTCCTGCCGGAGCCTGCTTGGTGCCCGTCACCCGGTTCACGACTTCCACCATGACTTCCAAGGTGAGGCGGATTTCGGAGTGAGTGGGTGAGCTTAAGTGCACGCTTCCACGTTACCGGAATCTTCTCGGCAATGAAAGTAGCTAATTAGTTGTTTGATGCTTACCGGAAGGGATATCGTTGCTTGAGGAGTAAGGATCAAAAATGGGTTTGTTCCTTACGGGGTTCGTCTGAACCTTCCTTGTCTGGTCTCGTCATCACATCACCCGGAGGTGAGCTATGTCAGTGTCAGTTATGTGGTTGCTCCTAGTCGTTGCCAACATTTGTGGAGCCGGCATGATTGTTCCTCAAGTGGTGCGGTTGCGGCGAACGGGTGACGCCGCCGGGGTGTCGGCGGCCTGGACCGGCGTTGGGCTCGGCCTGAACTTGTGGTGGGCGGCGTACGCCGTAGCCGAACAGCTTTGGGGCCTCCTCCCGGTCTCGGTTGTGGCATTGTTTCTGTATGCGGCCATGGCATGGGAACTTCGACTTCTCGAAGGAGGGCGGTTGCTGACGCCCAGCGGTGGTGCGACCGCAATCGGCGGTACCGGTCTCGGTGTGCTGTCGACTACGGTGCCGCCGGCGTTGGCGTTGCTGATCGGAGGTTGGACGGGTGTCGGATTGACTCTCGGGGTGGCCTACGCCGTTCAGTTCCTGCCGGCCCTGGCGTCGGTTGTCGGTTCGGTCGTGCGGACCGGCGTGTCGTCGCTCACTTGGATCATGGCTCTCACCGAGGCCTCCATCTGGATGCTTTACGGCTGGAGCCTGGCCGACCCGGCGCTGGTGATCGGCGGCATGGGAGGCGGGCTGGCGGCCGGAGCCATTCTGATGGTCCTCGCCCGCACCCGGCTGGTGCTGTCAACGTGACGAGTAGTCATGCCGGGATGGCTCGAAATCTACGCCTTATTCCCATCCACCAGTCGCTGACCCGAGCTGTTGTATGGATGCCGATCTTTGTCTTGTTCACCCGTCGGGAGTTCGGGCTCGACGGCGCTCTTGCTCTTGGCGCCATCTACTACCTCAGCGTGGTCGTTCTTGAAGTTCCCTCCGGGTGGATGAGCGACCGGCTGGGGAGAGTGGTCACGCTTCGGGTCGCCGCCATTGGCTTCGTGGCCTGTCAAAGCGCCTTCCTCATGGCCGGCGACAACTTCATGCTGGTGGCGGTGGGCCAGTTCCTGCTGGCCGTAGGTTACGCCTCCCTATCGGGAACCGACATTACCTTTCACTACGACACGCTGGAAGGGCTCGGCAGGGAAGACGAGTTCGCCGACCAGCGGGCCCGGGTTCAGGCCATTGGCTATGTCACCGCCGCCGCCAGCGCGCTGCTGGGTGGGGCGCTGGGCCTGCTCGATCTCCGTTTGGCGTTTGCGGCCAGTCTGCTGTTCGCCGTCGTCCAGCTGGCCACGACGGCCGTCCTCTTTGAGCCTCCAAGGTCGGGGCGGGCAGCCAAGCCGACCCGACAAATAGCCCGATGCCTCGGCTACCTGTCGGATCGCCGATTGGGGTGGATCTTCTTCTACGGCGTCCTCATGGTCACGTTGGAGCACGTGGCGTTCACCAACAGCCAACCGTGGTTGACCGAAGTGCTTGGTCAAGAAGCGACCGATGTCGGTGCCACCCCGTTGGTCTCAGGAGTCGTCCTGGCGGCTGTGGCTATTATCGGGGCCGCCGCAGCCCGGCTCAGTTCACCGCTGATGGATCGGTTCGGCAGCGCACATGCCCTCATTGGTCTAGGCGCGGTGTCGGCGGTGGCGGTAACAGGTATGGCCCTGTCGTTTCATATCGTCGTCGTCGGCCTGCTTCTTCTTCGAAGCGTGCAGGGGGCGGCCGCTCCGGTCATCATCGGCGCCGAGGTGGCGCCCGTGGTGGCTCAGGAACACCGAGCAACGCTGCTGAGTTTGAATTCGTTGGCCGGCCGTCTGTGTTACAGCCTGCTGCTGGCTGCGGTCAGCCAAGCGGTCGCCGACCAGGCCGATCCGAGAGCGCAGGTCACCGAGGCCTTGGTGATCGTCTCAGTGGTTTCTTGGGTGATGATCGGTGCGCTGGTGGCCACTGTCGGTTTCGCCACAGTGCAACGACCGGCACCGGTGTGACGGCGGCTTCACGGTTCATGGCCGATTGGCCGGTGGTTTACCGGTCGAAGTCGCCCGGGGTCGATCGGCAGCAGGCGGGCAATTCTGGGTTACGCATCCTAGACACGCTTTGGGGCGTACTTAGCCGACCGGGGTTGCCCTGGTATGGTGACTCCGGAACATAGTTACGGCGATTTCTCCGATGCCGACAAACGCCTACCGTCTCGATCGGTCTCTGTACCCGGCGCCGGTGTTGGCACCGAGTGACCCTTCGCCCGAACCCTTTGGAAGTTCAACTTGAAAGAACGCCTGCTCTCGTTCATGGATACCGTCTCGTTCAGTACGATCTTCGGGACCCTCTGCGTATTCGTGTTGGGAGTGATCGTTCTCGTTTTGGCCCTGGGTCGGTTTGGCGACGGCGACGACACCACCGCGGCCGACACCAGCGTTGAGTCGGTCAATCCGACCGTTGACTTGGCCCCTACCGGACCCACCACGACAGAACCACCACCTGAGCCACCGGACCCGTTCTACGTTGTCGGGTCCGAGATCGTCGATCCAAACGGTGACTTGTACGTGCCGGTCGGCGCCAACGTCGCCGTCAGCGTCGTTGACTTCCCGTACGTCTTTGAAGGCGGCAACGGCGGCGTCGGCGGCCGGATCGACGAGGTCAAGGCGTGGGGTTGGAACACGGTGAGAGCCAACCTGGTGTGCGACGACGAAGAGGGCGTAGGCCAGGCCGACGTGATCGAAGGTATGACGGGCACTATTGACGAACTCACCGAGGCCGGCATTGTCGTCATCATCACCTGTCATGACGGGGGCGGCACCAACGTCACCATTAACGACGAGAACGAAGAGAAGTTGCGACGGTTCTGGGATGTCGTGGTCGAGCGCTACCGGGACAATCCCTATGTTTGGTTCAACTTTTTCAACGAACCCTGGGAGCTGCGAGACGAGGAGTCGCTGGAAGAGTGGGGCCAGCTCCACGAGTTCTATGTGAACCGCTATCGAAACCAGGGTGTCGAGAACATCATTGTGGTGGACATTCCCGGGTTCGCTCAGGCCATCGATTTGCTGGCCGACGACTCGTTTGCCGATGATCTGGCCGATCAGTGCAACGTGGTGTTCGGCTGGCATGCCTGGGGTGACCTGGCGGGGGAGCAGGCAACCGTAGACGGGTATCGGGTTAAGGCACTGGCGGCCCGAGCAAAAGGAATGGCGATCGTCATCACCGAAGCCGGAGTACCGGAGCCGCTTGATGCCGGAACAGCCGGTTTCCCGGCGTGGAACATATCCGGCTACGAGGGCGCTCTCGACCTGGCGACCAACGACGACTTCGGATTGCTCTGGTGGCACGCCACCGGCGACACCGACGACGAGCTGTTCTATCCACTCACCGCTGACGCCAGCGGATTCTGGACGGCGGCCGAAGGCTCGAATCTGAGCGAAGCCGGACAATCGTTCTGGGACTTCAGCCAACAAGCCCGCCCGCCCGTGCCGTTCGAATCGTCGGTGGTTCGCAGCGACTGCCCTTCCGCTCTCGGCCAGTAGAGGCCGACGAAAGCAAATAGTGCCCTAGACGGGAACCGCCGGTTCGCCCTTTCAACCCGAATTCAGGTGCCGATAGGTTTCTGATGGGCCGGTGGTCTGACATAAGCGCCAAGACCAGTTACACCATGATGGGTGTAGCTTTTGGCACGCTCTTTCCCGTGGCCGCCGTACCGTTGGAGACGGTGTTGGCCGGGTATCCGACCACGATGGCCAATATGGTCGACCAGATCCGGATCAACCCGATGTTGTGGATCATCGCTTCCGCTCCGTTTGTACTCGGCTGGTTCGCCCGTATGGCGGGGGAAAGCCAGGACGAGGTTCGACTGTTGCTGGACCAGCAGGACGTCGTCATCCAGCAACAGACCGCCGATCTACGCAAGGCGGTGCAGCGGGCTCAGGCGGCCGATGCGGCCAAGAGCGACTTTCTGGCCAATATGAGCCACGAGATCCGCACTCCGATGAACGGGGTGATCGGTATGGCCGAGCTGCTGTTGGCCACTGACCTCGACGATCAGCAGCAGGACTTTGTTCGCACCATCCGCACCAGCGGTGAGTCGCTGCTGATCATCGTCAACGACATTCTCGACCTGTCCAAGATCGATGCTCGCAAACTGGTGTTGGAGCGGGCCCCGGTCGACCTGGACGACTGTTTCGTGTCGGCGCTTGAGTTGTTGGCTCCTCGAGCCACCGAGAAGAATCTCGAACTCATCTATCACGAAGCGAACATGCCTGATCACCTGGTGTTGGGTGATGCCACCCGTATCCGTCAGGTGGTTCTCAATCTGGTTGGCAATGCCATCAAGTTCACCGAGCGAGGTCAGGTGGAGGTGCGGGCACAGTGCGTAGTGGATCGCCATGATCCGGAATGGCTGGCCATACAACTTCAGGTGGTCGATACGGGGATCGGCATGTCCCGTCGTGACCTCAGTCGACTGTTCAAGGCGTTCAGCCAGGCCGATGAGTCGACCACCAGACGATTCGGCGGAACAGGTTTGGGCCTGGCCATCAGCAAGTCGTTGGCCGAACAGATGCAGGGGGACATCGTCGCCAGCAGTGAGGGACATGGCCATGGATCCACGTTCACCTTCACGATGCGTTTGGAGGCGATGTCGGAGCCTAGCGAGCGGGCCAAAGCCGACCAGGACGCCCCGTTCAAAGGCCAGCATCTGCTGATAGTCGACGACAACGAGACCAATCGTCGTATCTTCGCCGGTCACGCTCAGCGATGGGGTTTGGACATCACCGTTGTGTCGTCCGCCCATGAGGCCCTGTTCCATCTCCAGGGGATGCCGAGTATCGACCTTGCACTGCTCGACATGAATATGCCGGAAATGGACGGCCTGGAGCTGGCTGAACGCATCCATGATCTGTTTGAGGAGGGGCTTGGCCGCTTCCCTCTTGTGCTGCTTTCCTCGGGTGCGGCCGACAGCGCCACTCGCCACCTGTTCGCCGCCTCCGCTCTTAAGCCGATCCGCAGCTGGCGCTTGCGTCAAGTCATCTCGGCGCTGCTCAATCAGAGCCAACCGCAACGGCGGGCCGGCGACAGCGCGCCGGCCGCCCTCGCTCCGGACACAGAACGTCGACAACAGTCGGGTTCGGCAGCTGAGACCGCTACTCCAGCTCCCATTCACCCTGCCATT